>NZ_JAFCTW010000001.1:0-462669 GCF_049896225.1 Caulobacter sp. DWR3-1-2
TCCAGGCGGCGGTCGCCAAACCGCCCCAGCAGCAGATCCATCGCCATCTCCCGTCAGATGAACCCAATGAATCAGAGCTCGTCCACTCGCTCAATCGAGATGTGTGAACCTGCTAGCCCAAAGGGAGAGGACCTAGGCCGCCATTCACCGGCTCCGCCAGATACGCGTGGATCGCCACCACCATCTGCGCCCCTTCACCCATCGCCTCGGCGACCCGCTTGAGCGATCCCGCCCGCACGTCGCCTATCGCGAACACGCCGTGGCGGCGGGTCTGCAGCACCGGGGTCCCAAGCGACAGGTGCGGACCCGTGCGCACGAAGCCGTGGTTGTCGAATTCGACATGGCACTGGGCCAGCCAGGCGGTGTTGGGCTGGGCCCTGATGAACAGGAAGAGATGGCTGATCGGGCTGCAATGTTGCTCGCCGGTGTCCAGGTGGCGGCGGTGCACGGCGCTGAGCTGGCCGTCCTCACCATCCAGCTGGATGGTCTCTCTGCGGGCCAGCAGCTCGATATTGGGCGAGCTCCCGATGCGGTCGATCAGGTAGCGCGGCATGCTGGCGTGCAGGCTTTCGCCGTGCATCACCGTCCGTACCTTGGCGACCTGGCTGGCCAGATAGACCGCCGCCTGGCCCGCCGAATTGCCGGCCCCAACCAGCGCCACCGCCTGGCCCGCGCACAGCTTGGCCTCGAGCGGCGGGTCCAATAATGCACTGAGCTGCCCTCGAACTGGTCGAGATTGGCGACCTCCAGCCGCCGGTAACGCGCGCCGCTGGCGATCACCACGGCCTTGGCCTGGGTGGTCTCGCCGCTGGTCAGCTGCAGGTGATAGCCGGTGCTTTCGCCATCACAGTCGAGCGTCGCCACCTCGTCGGGGATCGCCAGATTGGCGCCGAACTTCTGGGCCTGGTTTTAGGCCCAGGCCATCAGGGCCATGCCAGACACGCCGGTGGGAAAACCTAGATAGTTCTCGATCCACACCGAGGCGCCCGCCTGGCCGCCGAACGCCCGGGTGTCGAGCACCAGAACCGACAGTCCTTCGGAGGCCGCGTACACTGCGGTGGCCAAGCCCGTCGGACCGGCTCCGACCACGGCGACGTCGTAGATCCGGTCCGGATCCAGCTTGCCGACCATGCCGAGGTCGCCGAACCGGCGGATGCGATCGATCTCCTCCGGCGTCAGGCGGGGAAACATCTGGTCGCGGCGGGTGTCAATGATGGTGGCCATGGGGACAGAGTGCGTCAGGCGAACGTTGAGGTCATCTTCAACGTGCTGGCCGTCCCGTTGGCGACGACGGACGCGACGACGCGCCCACCTGCAAGGCGACCTCGGCGGCTTGGCGCCGCGACGGCGACCTTGGCAAGATCATGACATCAGGGTCATGACCTCGAATTAAGTCGTTTCTCGATAAGGGCCCGGCTAACTTTCCCTCAACAAACCATTCGTTCGAGGGACTTCCATGCGCGCACTTCTGATCCTGGCCGCCGGCGCCGCTGCTCTTGGCTTTGCCGGAGCCGCCCAAGCCGACCCGTCCGTGAAGATCAAAGACGCCGTCGCCCGGGTGGTGGTGATCCCCGAAGCCCGCGGAGACGTGAAGGTCGAATTTCTGACCACCAACCAGAACCTGCCGCTCACCGTTCGCCAGAACGGCTCGGAGACCATCGTCGACGGAGGCCTGAGGATGAACCGCATCAATGGCTGCAACTCGGTGATGGGCAGTCTGACGGTCCACGTGCGCGGGGTCGGCGACGTGAAGTGGGAAGACATGCCGCAGATCGTCATCCGCACGCCGATGAACGCCGAGATCGCCGCCGCCGGCGCGGTGTTCGGCAGCGTCGGTCGCACCGACAAGCTGGAACTGGCCAACGCCGGCTGCGGCGATTGGACGGTCGCCAACGTCAAGGGCAAACTGGAACTGAGCCAGGCGGGCTCGGGCGACACCAAGGCCGGTAGCGCCGGCTCGGCCGAGATCAATATCGCCGGCTCGGGCGACGTGAAGACTCAGGAGATCGGCGGCGATCTGGAGGTCAATATCGCCGGCTCGGGCGGGGTGAACACTGCTAGCGTCGCGGGGGCCATCGACGCCAACATCGCCGGCTCCGGCGACGTGACCATCCTGGGCGGCCGCGCGCGGTCGGTGGATGTCAGCATAATGGGCTCGGGCGACGTCGACTTCGGCGGGGTGGCCGGCAAGGTCGATGTGTCGGTGGCCGGTTCGGGCGACGTGCGCATCGCCAAGGCCGAGGGTCCGGTCAGCAAGTCGGTCGCCGGCTCTGGCGACGTGATCATCGGTCGCTAGACGACGCTCTATATATAGAGAGAGCGAAACGCCCCGGAGCCTGAGCTCCGGGGCGTCCCTTTGTCCGCTGGTGGCCAACGGTGTCCGTGTTAGCGGACGCCGAAGCCAAACAGGCTGTCGGCGTCGATCAGGTCGGCGCCGGCCGCGTCGCGGGCCTTCAGGCTGCCGCCGAAGGTGTAGCGGAAGCCCACCTTCACGGCGTCTGCCTTCAGGTCGGCCAGGTCTTCGGATTCGGTGTGGGTGTACTTGCCGAAGGTCGACCAGCCGGTGTTGGCGAACTTGTATTCCCCGCCGGCATTGACGTCCCAGATGTCGGCGTTGAAGCCGGCGTCGGCGTCGAGCTTGGAATAGCCGGCGCCCACGTCCAGACGGAAGTCGTCCGAGGCGAAGTAGCGGGCTTCACCGCGCACGGCGTACAGGTCGGCGTCCAGGTCGTTCGACTGGCCATAGGCGACGAGGCCGTTCAGCGTGACGTTGGTAAAGTACTTGCTGGCTTCAGCGCCGACGGCCCAGAGGGTGTCGTTCGACGGACGCGACAGGGCCGCGAAGCCGCCGACGCGAACGGTGTCGCCGACCTTGGTGGTCAGGTGAGCGGCGGTGGAGGCGACGGTCTCGTCGCTGATGTCGTTGTCGTTGACCGTGACGGCGCCGTTCAGGGTCACGGTCCAGGCGCCGGTCGGGATGGCGACGTTGCCGTCGACCTTGACCGAGGTGCCGTTGGCGTCGCCAAAGCCGGTGTCGATGTCGGTATAGTTCACGGCGGCGCCGACCGAGCCGATGTTCTGGGCGAAGGCTGGGGCGGAGACGGCCAGCGCCAGGACGGCGGCGGCGGCAAAGAGTTGGGTCTTCATAGTGGGTAATCCCCTTACTGTGTGGCCTCGATCGGCGGGCGGTCGTTTTGGGGAGGGCCGCCCGTCCGTCGAGGAGGGGCGGATTTATGGAGCTTTGGCTGGGTTCACAACCCGCGCCCAGTGGGTGAGCGGCGAATTGATGCAGTTTTGTGACACTTGCGGTGACGGGCTGGCGTACCCTACGCCTAAGCGCGCACGTTCATGCCTCCTCTTCTCAAGCAGGACGCACGTTTCGTCCGACAGCGCTAATTGTCGCCTCGCGTTCCCAAACTCCCTCCATCCTGGCGAAATCCGGGACCCAAGCCGTGGCGCTGGCCTTCTTGCGAGCGAGCGATCAAACTCAGCTTTGGTCTCGGCCTTCGCCGGGGATGAGGGGAGGAGAGGGGCCCTTGGCCTGTCTCCCCAACGTCGCCCAAAACCGGCCCCGAACCGCTTGACGAAACCGATTCTGGCACGTAAAAGCCCCACTCTGTTGGATCGGCTGTGAACTTTCGGGTTCAAACGCGGTCCGCGAACGACTTCGGGCAGCGCCTTTTGGGGCGCAGTTTTCAGTCACCGGCCCTAGCGGGTGACCGCCGGGGCCTATTTGTTTTGCGGACGCTGCGTGCGGAGTTCTCTCTTTGGAGGGGTTCCGGGTTGGTCTTTGAAATGGTTCGAGACGCGGGCGCAGCCCACTAGGAAACCGAGCGATATGGATCGTCAGAACATCCGCATCCGGCTCAAGGCCTTCGATCACCGCGTGTTGGATCATTCCACGCGCGAGATCGTCAATACGGCCAAGCGCACGGGTGCGACGGTACGGGGTCCTATCCCCCTGCCCACGCTTATCGAGAAATTCACCGTCAACCGCTCGCCGCACGTCGACAAGAAGTCGCGCGAGCAGTTCGAGATCCGTACGCACAAGCGCGTCCTCGACATCGTTGATCCGACTCCGCAGACCGTGGACGCGCTGATGAAGCTCGACCTCTCGGCTGGCGTCGACGTCGAAATCAAGCTGTAAGGAGAGCCGAACAGATGACTCTCCCCGCACAACGCACAGGCGTTCTCGCCAAGAAGCTGGGCATGACCCGGTTCTTTGACGAAGCCGGACAGCACATCCCCGTCACCGTCCTTTCGCTGGACGGCTGCCAGGTGACGGCCCAGCGCACGGTCGAGAAGGACGGTTACACCGCCCTGCAACTCGGCGCCGGCGCCAGGAAGCCGAAGAACACCCCGAACGCCATGCGCGGTCACTTCGCCAAGAACTCGGTCGAGCCCAAGCGGGTCGTCGCCGAATTCCGCGTTGATGAAGCCGCCCTGATCGAAGTGGGCGCGGAATTCACCGCCGACCACTACGTCGCTGGCCAGAAGGTCGATATCCAAGGCGTCACCGTCGGTAAGGGTTTCGCCGGCGCCATGAAGCGTTGGAACTTCGGCGGTCTGCGCGCTACCCACGGCGTCTCGGTCTCGCACCGTTCGCACGGCTCGACTGGCCAACGCCAGGATCCGGGTCGTACGTTCAAGGGCAAGAAGATGGCCGGTCACCTGGGTCAGGAAACCGTCACCACCCTGAACGTCACCGTCTGGAAAGTGGACGTTGAGCGCGGCCTTATCCTGGTCAAGGGCGCCGTCCCTGGCTCGGAAGGCTCGTACGTCAAGGTTCGCGACGCGATCAAGAAGGCCGCTCCGGCCGATCTGCCGCGTCCGGGCGCCTTCCGTTCGGCTGGCGCAGCTCCGGCCGAGGCCGCTGCTGAAACCCCCGCTGAAGAAACCTCCGCGGCGACGACCGAAGAGGGCGAAGGCTAATGAAACTCGACGTCATCAATCTGGACGGCGGCAGCGCTGGCTCCGTTGATCTCGACGACGCCATCTTTGGCATCGCCGACATCCGCAGTGACATCCTGCAACGCGTCGTCACCTGGCAGCTGGCCAAGCGCCGCTCCGGGAACCACAAGATTCAGGTTCGTAACGAGGTCTCTCGTACGGGCAAGAAGATGTACAAGCAAAAGGGCACCGGCTCGGCTCGTCACGGTTCGCGCCGTGCGGCTCAATTCGTCGGCGGCGCCAAGGCTCACGGCCCCGTCGTGCGCAGTCACGCGTTCGATCTTCCCAAGAAGATCCGCGCCATGGCTCTGCGCCACGCTCTGTCGTCAAAGGCCAAGGCCGGCTCGATCATCGTGCTGGATAACGTGGCTCTGACCGATCCGAAGACGGCCGCCCTGCGCGCCAACTTCGACAAGATGGGCCTGAAGAACGCCCTGGTCATCGCGGGTCCGGAAGTGGACGGTAACTTCAAGCTCGCCGCCCGCAACATTCCGAACATCGACGTGCTGCCGAACGCCGGCCTGAACGTCTATGACGTGCTGCGTCGCCATACCCTGGTCCTCACCAAGGACGCGGTGGAAGCGATCTCGGCGCGCTTCGCTGAGAAGGAAGCCGCGTAATGGCCGCTACCGCCCGCCACTACGACACGATCCTGTCGCCGGTGATCACCGAGAAGGCCACCCTGCTCAGCGAGCAGAACAAGGTTGTCTTCCGGGTGTCCGCCGATGCGTCGAAGGACGAAATCGCCGCCGCAGTCGAAGAGCTGTTCAAGGTCAAGGTCACCAAGGTCAACACCATGGTCACCAAGGGCAAGACCAAGCGCTTCCGCGGCATCATCGGACGCCGTTCCGATGTCAAAAAAGCCATCGTGACCCTGGCCGAAGGCCAGTCGATCGACATCACGACGGGGCTCTAACCAGATGGCCTTGAAGCATTATAATCCGACTAGCCCGGGCCAACGCGGCCTGGTGCTGATCGACCGCAGCGAGCTCCACAAGGGCCGCCCGGAAAAGAAGCTGGTTGAAGGTCTGACCAAGTCGGGCGGCCGTGGCGGCAATGGCCGCATCGCGGTTCGCTTCCGCGGCGGCGGCGCCAAGCGTCTTTACCGTCTGGTCGACTTCAAGCGTCGCAAGCAAGGCACGGCCACCGTCGTTCGCCTTGAATATGATCCGAACCGCACCGCCTTCATCGCCCTGATCAAGTATCAGGAAGATGGTGAGCTCTCCTACATCCTGGCCCCGCAGCGCCTCAAGGCCGGTGACGAAGTCGTCACCGCCGACAAGGTCGACGTGAAGCCGGGTAACAGCTCGCCGCTGCGGACGATGCCGATCGGCACGATCATCCACAATGTCGAGCTCAAGCCCGCCAAGGGTGGCCAGATCGCGCGTTCGGCTGGCGCCTATGCCCAGCTGGTCGGTCGTGACGCCGGTTACGCCCAGATCCGTCTGAACTCGGGCGAGCTGCGCATGGTGCTCGACACCTGCCTGGCCACCGTGGGCGCCGTGTCGAACCCGGACCACTCGAACCAGAACCTCGGCAAGGCCGGTCGCGTTCGCCACATGGGCCGTCGTCCTCACGTTCGTGGCGTCGCCATGAACCCGGTCGATCACCCCCACGGCGGCGGCGAAGGCCGTACCTCCGGCGGTCGTAACCCGGTGACCCCGGCCGGTAAGCCGACCAAGGGCGCCAAGACCCGCGTCAACAAGGCCACGGACAAATATATCATCCGTTCGCGCCACAAAGCGAAAAAGGGCCGCTAAGCCATGACCCGCTCCGTCTGGAAAGGCCCGTTTGTCGACGGGTACCTCCTGAAGAAAGCCGATGTCGCCCTGGCGTCGGGCCGCAAGGATGTGATCAAGACCTGGTCGCGTCGCTCGACCATCATGCCGCAGTTCGTCGGCCTGGTGTTTGGCGTGCACAACGGTCACAAGCACATCCCCGTCTCCGTGTCGGAAGACATGGTCGGCATGAAGTTCGGTGAGTTCGCACCCACCCGCAGCTTCCCCGGCCACGCCGCCGACAAGAAGGCGAAGAGGAAGTAGGCCATGAGCCAAGCTAAACAAGCTCGCCGCCTGCCGGCCAACGAGGCGATGTGCAAGGTTCGTACCCTGCGCACCAGCGCTCGCAAGCTGAACCTGGTCGCCCAGTCCATTCGTGGTCTGAACGTCCAGCGCGCTCTGAACGAGCTCGAATTCAGCCACAAGCGTATCGCTCAGGATGTCCGCAAGGCGCTGTACTCGGCCATTTCCAACGCCGAGAACAACCACAACCTCGACATCGACTCGCTGGTCGTCGCCGAGGCCTATGTGGGCAAGAATCTGGTTATGAAGCGCTTCTCGCCCCGCGCCCGCGGCCGTGCGACGCGCGTTGAAAAGCCGTTCTCCGAGATCACCATCGTGGTCCGCGAACTGGGTGAGGCCGCCTAATGGGTCAGAAAGTCAATCCAGTCGGGCTGCGGCTCGGCATCAATCGTACCTGGGACAGCCGTTGGTTCGCCGACGGCGCCCAGTACGGCAAGCTTCTTCATCAGGACCTCGCGGTCCGCACGATGCTGAAGAAGCGCCTGTATCTGGCCGGCGTGTCGCGCATCATCATCGAGCGTCCGCACAAGAAGTGCCGCGTCACGATCTATGCGGCGCGTCCCGGCGTGATCATCGGCAAGAAGGGCGCCGACATCGACAAGCTCCGCAAGGACCTGTCGGTGATGACCGAAGGCGAGGTTCACCTGAACATCGTCGAGATCCGCAAGCCCGAAACCGACGCCCAGCTGGTGGCCGAGTCCATCGCCCAGCAGCTTGAGCGCCGTATCGCCTTCCGTCGCGCCATGAAGCGGTCGATCCAATCGGCCGTTCGTCTTGGCGCCAAGGGCATCCGCATCAACGTGTCGGGTCGCCTCGGCGGCGCTGAAATCGCGCGGATGGAATGGTATCGCGAAGGTCGCGTGCCGCTCCACACCCTGCGCGCCGACATCGACTACGGTTTCGCGGAAGCCAAGACCACCTACGGCATCATCGGCGTGAAGACCTGGATCTTCAAAGGCGAAGTGCTGGACCACGACCCGATGGCGCTCGACAAGCGTCTCGCCACTGAATCCGGCCCGGCCGGCGAAGGTGGCGGACGCGAGCGCGGCGATCGTCCCGACCGGGGTGATCGCGGCCGTCGCGATCGGGGCTAAGGATAGAGCGCTATGCTGTCACCGAAAAAAACCAAGTTCCGCAAGCAGTTCAAGGGCCGTATCCACGGCACTTCGAAGGGCGGCACCCTGCTGAATTTCGGCTCCTACGGCCTCAAGGCCGTTGAGCCGGAGCGCATCACGGCGCGTCAGATCGAAGCGGCTCGCCGCGCGATCACTCGCCAGATGAAGCGTCAAGGCCGTGTCTGGATCCGTATCTTCCCCGACGTGCCGGTCACCGGCAAGCCGGCCGAAGTCCGGATGGGTAAGGGCAAGGGCGCCGTCGACCACTGGGCCGCTCGCGTGGCTCCGGGTCGCATCATGTTCGAAATCGACGGCGTGCCGGACGATGTCGCCCGCGAAGCGCTGCGCCTCGGCGCGGCCAAGCTGCCGATCCGTACCCGTGTCGTCACCCGCATCGACGCTGGTGCGGCTCTGGAGGCCGAAGCGGCATGACCAAGATTGCTGATATCCGGGGCATGACGCCTGACCAACTCGCCGAGCAGCTGCTCAGCCTCAAGAAGGAGCAGTTCAACCTGCGCTTTCAGGCCGCGACCGGTCAGGTGGAAAAGACCCACCGCGTTGGCGAGATCCGCAAGGATATCGCCCGCATCAAGACCGTGCTGCGCGCCAAGGCCGCGGCTTAAGGAGAACGATATGCCCAAGCGTATCCTCGAAGGGGTTGTCGTCTCCGATAAGGGCGACAAGACCGTAGTGGTCAAGGTTGAACGGACCATCGTTCACCCGCTGCTGAAGAAGATCGTGCGTCGGTCCAAGAAGTACCACGCACATGATGAGAGCAACTCGTACAAGGCTGGTGAAGTCGCCCGCATCGTCGAATGTGCTCCGAAGTCCAAGCTGAAGACCTGGGAAGTCCTTCCCAAGGTCTCGGCTTAATCTGGAAGGTTTGAACCATGATCCAGATGCAAACTAACCTGGAAGTCGCCGACAACTCCGGCGCTCGCCGGGTCATGTGCATCAAGGTGCTGGGTGGGGCGGGTCGCCGCTACGCCAGCGTCGGTGACGTGATCGTCGTGTCCGTGAAGGAAGCCATTCCTCGTGGCCGCGTGAAGAAGGGTGACGTGCTTCGCGCCGTCGTCGTTCGGGTCAACCAAGGCATGAAGCGTAAGGACGGGTCGCTGATCCGTTTTGACAAGAACGCCGCGGTCATCGTCAACAAGCAGAGCGAGCCGGTCGGCACGCGGATTTTCGGCCCGGTTCCTCGTGAACTGCGCGCGAAGAACCACATGAAGATCATCTCCCTCGCCCCCGAGGTGCTGTAATGGCTGCCAAGATCAAAAAGGGCGACCGCGTTGTTGTCCTGGCCGGCAAGGACAAGGGCAAGCAAGGCGCTGTGACCCAGGTCATCGTCAAGGCGAACCGGGTCCTGGTGCAAGGCGTGAACCTCGTTCAACGCCACACCAAGGCCACCCAAGCCGATCCGCAAGGCGGCATCAAGAGCAAGGAAGCCGCGCTGCACGTCTCGAACGTCGCCATCGTGGATTCCAACGGCAAACCCACCCGCGTCGGCTTCAAGGTTGAAGGCGACAAGAAGGTGCGTTTCGCCAAGACCACGGGCGAGGTGATCAATGGTTGATCAAGCTTACGAGCCGCGGCTGAAGTCCGAATATCGCGCGCGCATCCGCGCCGCTTTGAAGGAACAGTTCGCGTACACCAACGAAATGCAGATCCCCAAGCTGGACAAGATCGTCCTGAACATGGGCATCGGCGAAGCTGTGGCCGACTCCAAGAAGGCCCAGACCGCGCTGAAGGATCTGATGGCCATCGCTGGCCAGAAGCCGGTCCCCACGAAGGCCCGCAAGTCGATCGCCGGCTTCAAGCTGCGCGAAGGCATGGTGGTCGGCGCGAAGGTGACCCTCCGCAAGGACAAGATGTACGAGTTCCTCGACCGTCTGGTCACGATCGCGCTGCCGCGCGTGAAGGACTTCCGCGGTCTGAACGGCAAGAGCTTCGACGGTCGTGGCAACTACGCCATGGGCCTGAAGGAGCACCTGGTGTTCCCGGAAATCAACTATGACCAGATTGAACAGATCTGGGGCATGGACATCATCGTCTGCACCACTGCGAAGACCGATCAGGAAGCCAAGGCTCTCCTGAAGGAATTCCAGTTCCCGTTCACGAATTAAGAGCGGGCAGGGAAAAGCACCATGGCAAAGAAAAGCGCTGTAAATCGCAACCTCGCGGTCAAGGCCCTCGTCAAGCAGTATGCCAGCAAGCGCGTCGCGCTGAAGGCGATCGCCAATGACGAAAGCCTGCCGCTCGAAGAACGCTTCGAAGCCCGCCTGAAGCTCGCGAAGCTTCCGCGCAGCTCGTCCGCCGTTCGCATTCGTAACCGATGCGAAGTGACGGGCCGCCCGCGCGCCTATTATCGCAAGCTGAAGATGAGCCGGATTGCGCTCCGCGAGCTTGGCTCGTCGGGCCAGATCCCCGGCCTCGTCAAGTCGAGCTGGTGAGGACGATCAGATGTCGATGAACGATCCCCTGAGCGATATGATCGCTCGCATCAAGAACGCCGCCACGCGCAAGCGCGCCAAGGTCGCGACGCCAGCTTCGAAGCTGCGCGCCCGCGTCCTGGACGTGCTGGCCGACGAAGGCTACATCCGCGGTTATTCGCTCGTGGAAAAGCCCGGCGCGTTCCCCGAATTCGAGATCGAGCTCAAGTATTTTGACGGTGAGCCCGTGATCGCCGAAATCGCACGCGTGTCCAAGCCGGGCCGCCGCGTCTATTCGTCGATCAAGGACCTGAAGCCGATCAAGAACGGCCTTGGTATCTCGATCCTTTCGACGCCGAAAGGCGTCATGTCGGACTCCGCCGCCCGCGACGCTAATGTCGGTGGCGAAGTCCTCTGCCGCGTCTACTAGGCGCGGGAGGGAAAAAACATGTCACGGATCGGTAAGAAAGCCGTCGCGATCCCCTCGGGCGTGAATATCACGCTCGACGGGCAGACCGTCACGGTCAAGGGCCCCAAGGGTCAGCTCTCCTGGACCATCGCGGAAGAGATCACCATCAGCCAGGAAGGTTCCGACCTTCTGCTGGTGGCCCGCGATGACAGCAAGCGCGCCAAGTCGATGTGGGGTCTGTCCCGCACGCTGGTCGCCAACATGGTGCAGGGCGTCACCACTGGCTTCGAGGAAACCCTCGAACTGGTGGGCGTTGGTTACCGCGCCGCGATGAAGGGCGACGCGCTCTCCATCCAGCTCGGTTTCTCCCACGATGTGAACGTCGAGCCTCCGGCTGGCGTCACCTTCGCGGTGCCCAAGCAGACCGAAATCAAGATCGCCGGCGCTGACAAGCAGGCGGTCGGCGAGATTGCCGCGAAAATTCGCCGCATTCGTCCGCCCGAGCCCTACAAGGGTAAAGGCGTGCGGTATGCTGGCGAAAAGGTTCGCCGCAAGGAAGGCAAGAAGAAGTAAGCCATGGCGCTCTCACCTCGCGAATCCGCCGTGCGTCGTGCCCAACGCACCCGCACCCGCCTCAAGGCCCTGTCCAATGGTCGACCGCGTCTGTCGGTCTTCCGTTCGTCCAAGAACATCTACGCCCAGGTCATCGATGATGAACGCGGCGTGACCTTGGCCTCGGCTTCCACCCTCGAGGGGGAAGCCGCGACCAAGGGGGCGGACAGGGACGCGGCCGCCCTGGTCGGCAAGCTCGTCGCCGAACGCGCCATCGAAAAAGGCGTCAAGGACGTCGTCTTCGATCGCGGCGGCTATATATTCCACGGTCGGGTGAAAGCCCTGGCCGACGCCGCGCGCGAAGCCGGCCTGAATTTCTAAGGGAAATCACAGCATGGCTCGTGGTGATCAACAGCGTGGAGACGGCGGCCCCAATCGTGGCCGTCGCGACCGCAACGCCCCGGAAGAGCGGGCCGACAGCGACATCGTCGAAAAGCTCGTCCACATCAACCGCGTCGCGGCCACCGTTAAGGGCGGCCGTCGCTTCAGCTTCGCTGCTCTTATGGTCGTTGGCGACCAAAAGGGTCGCGTCGGGTTCGGTCATGGCAAGGCGCGTGAAGTGCCGGAAGCCATCCGCAAGGCGACCGAGGAAGCCAAGAAGACCATGGTTCGCGTTCCCCTGCGGGAATCGCGCACCCTGCACCACGACGGCTACGGCCGTTGGGGCGCTGGCAAGATCATGATGCGCGCCGCCCCTCCCGGCACGGGCGTCATCGCCGGTGGTCCGATGCGCGCGGTTCTCGAGACCCTGGGCGTCCAGGACGTCGTGGCCAAGTCGACGGGTTCCAGCAACCCGTACAACATGGTTCGCGCCACGTTCGAGGCCCTGAAGGTTCAATCGTCGCCTCGCCAGATCGCCGCCAAGCGCGGCAAGAAGGTTGGCGACATTCTCGGCCGCCGCGCCGACGGAGCCTCGGCTCCGGACGCCATCGAGGGCTAAGACATGGCTGAAGCAAAAACCGTCAAGGTTCGCCAAACCGGCAGCCCGATCCGTCGCAACGCCGTTCAGCGCGCCACGCTGACCGGCTTGGGTCTCAACAAGCTGGGACGCGAGTCCGAGTTGGAAGACACCCCTTCGGTTCGCGGCATGATCCGCAAGGTCGCGCACCTGCTGGAAATCGTCGAGTAGTTCTGCTACGAGACGTCGAAATCGCCACCCCGGTGAAAGCCGGGGTGGTTTTCGTTTGAAGATTCTATCGTTTGAAAGCCGAGTCCGGCCGCTGGCCGGGCGCAGATCTCCAAGGAGAGGCACACATGACCAAGCTTAATGAACTGGCTCCGGCCCCAGGTTCGACCAAGGGCCGCATGCGCGTCGGCCGCGGCCCGGGTTCGGGCAAGGGCAAGACCGCCGGTCGCGGCGTCAAGGGCCAGAAGGCCCGCTCGGGCGTCGCCATCGCCGGCTTCGAAGGCGGCCAGATGCCGCTGCACATGCGTATGCCTAAGCGCGGCTTCAACAACCCTTTCCGCCTCGACTTCGCCGAAGTGAACCTGTGGCGCCTGGAACAGGCCGTGGAAGCTGGCAAGTTTAAGGCCGGCGCCGAGCTTGGCGTCGCTGAACTGGTCGCGGCCGGCGTGATCCGTCGCGAACTGGACGGCGTGAAGTTGCTGGGCAAGGGCGAGATCAAGACCGCCCTCAAGCTGACCGTCTATTCGGCGACCGAAGCGGCCATCAAGGCCGTCGAAGCCGCTGGCGGTTCGGTGACCGTGACCAAGAAGGTCAAGGTTCAAGCCGAGGCCTAGAACCGTATGGTCATCCTGGACGTCCTTTCCGGGCGCCTGGGATCGCGGGGAGGGCAGGGCGGACGCCTTGCATAATTTCCTCGGTTTCCCATCGGGATGACAGAATAACGAGGCTCGCCGTGACATCACGGCGAGCCTCACCTATGTACGGCTCCGTACTTGGGTTTGGCCCGGATCGAATGATTCATTCCGATCCGCTGTCCGGCTCTGAATTATGCTTGGAGCGCACATGACCGCGGAAGCGGCGCGCGCTCTCGACGTGGGGATATGAATGGCCTCGGCCGCCGAACAACTCGCAGCCAACATGAACTTCGGGTCCTTCCAGAAGGCCACCGAACTTCACAAGCGCATCTGGTTCACGCTCATCGCCTTGATCGTCTATCGGCTCGGCACCTATGTGCCGATCCCGGGGATCAATCCGGAAGCCTTCGCCGCGGCTTTCGCCGGCCAGTCGAAGGGCATCTTGGGGATGTTCAACATGTTCTCGGGCGGCGCGGTTCAGCGCATGGCCGTGTTCTCGCTGAATGTTATGCCCTACATCAGCGCCTCGATCATCGTGCAGCTGATGGGCTCGGTGTATCCGCCGTGGGAAAAGCTGAAAAAGGAAGGCGGCGAAGCCGGCCGCAAGACCCTCAACCAGTACACTCGCTACCTGGCGGTCGTGCTGGCCGTGGTGCAGTCGTTCTCGATCGCTATCGGCTTGCA
Source organism: Caulobacter sp. DWR3-1-2 (assembly GCF_049896225.1). Lineage (NCBI taxonomy): Bacteria > Pseudomonadati > Pseudomonadota > Alphaproteobacteria > Caulobacterales > Caulobacteraceae > Caulobacter > Caulobacter sp. DWR3-1-2. The sequence continues at coordinate 14,042 of NZ_JAFCTW010000001.1, forward strand.
GAGCCAGGCTGGCATGGTGGTGGGCGGCATCGCCCCGGCGTTCTTCGTCGTCTCCACCGTTGTCGCCCTGACCGGCGGCACTCTGTTCCTGATGTGGCTGGGCGAGCAGATCACCAGCCGCGGCGTCGGCAACGGCGTCTCGCTGATCATTTTCACTGGCATTGTCTCGGCCCTGCCGCGCGCCGTGATCCAGATGTTCACCCAGGTTCAGACCGGGTCGATGTCGGGCTTCGCCTTGCTCGCCGTCGCCATCCTGGCCGTGGCGGTGATCTTCTTCATCGTCTTCGTCGAACGCTCTCAGCGCCGGATCCTGATCCATTACCCCAAGCGTCAGCAGGGTAACCGGATGATCGGTGGCGACACCTCGTTTATCCCGCTGAAGCTGAACACCGCCGGGGTGATCCCGCCGATCTTCGCCTCCAGCCTGTTGCTGCTGCCGACCACGGCCATGGGCTTCCTGGCCACCGCCAACCTGCCGAGCTGGGCCCAGTGGCTGCCGACCGCGGTCGGCGCCCTGCAGCACGGCCAGCCGCTATTCATGGTGCTCTACGCCACCCTGATCATCTTCTTCTCGTTCTTCTACACCTCCGTGGTGTTCAACCCCGAGGAGACGGCCGAGAACCTGCGCAAGTACGGCGGCTTCATGCCGGGCATCCGTCCAGGCAAGCGCACGGCGGAATATCTGGACTACGTCCTGACCCGCCTGACCGTGATCGGCGCGGCCTACATCACCGCCGTCTGCGTGCTGCCGGAGCTGATGATGAACAGCATGGGCCCGACCAAGTTCACCCTGGGCGGCACCTCGATCCTGATCGTCGTGACCGTGACCATGGACACGGTCGCCCAGATTCAGTCGCATCTGCTGGCCCACCAGTACGAAGGTCTGATCAAGAAGTCGAAGTTGCGCGGCGGCAAGGGGCGCTAAGCCCCACCCCTAAAACGGGGCCGACGCGACGGAAGGCCAGAAGGCGGAAGCCGGTTTGTCACAAACCGGCTTCCGTTTTTGCTGAACCCACTCTAGGTCTGACGGACACGGGCGGCAGACTCGTGGACACGCGGGAAATGCATTGATGAACTTGATCCTGTTCGGGCCGCCTGCGGCGGGGAAGGGCACACAGGCCAAGCGCTTGGTCGAGGAGCGTGGCATGGTTCAGCTCTCAACCGGCGACATGCTGCGCGCCGCCATCGCCTCGGGCTCGGAGCTGGGCCTGGCGGTCAAGGACGTACTGGCCCGGGGCGCCCTGGTTCCCGACGACATCGTGATTGCCCTGATCGAGCAGCGCCTGCCAGAGGCGGAAGCCGCCGGTGGCGCCATCTTCGACGGTTTCCCCCGCACCGTGCCTCAGGCGCAGGCTCTGGACGCCATGCTGGCCAAGCGGGGCCAGAAGATCGACTCCGTTCTCCGACTCAAGGTAGACGAGCCGGCGCTCATCGCGCGGATCAGCAAGCGATTCGCCGAGCAGAGTCGCCCCGATGACAATCCGGAAGTGTTTGTGACGCGCCTGGCGGCCTACAACGCCCAGACTGCGCCGCTACTTCCCTACTATCGCGAGCAAGGAAAGCTCACGGAACTGGATGGCATGGCTTCCGTGGAAACGGTCGCCGGCTCCATCGACGCCGCGCTTTCGGTCGTGGCTTAAGACTTCGTTGGAATCCTTTCATTCGATCGGATTCCGCCATTGACGGATGCGCAACTATCCCTATAACGGGGCGCTTCCGCGAAAGGGCGCGATCTGTGCGCGCCGGACTGGGTCGTAAGACCGGGCCGGGCGCGCCGTTCGCGTCTTTAGTGCGTGACTAGGAGAACATTAGACGTGGCCCGTATTGCAGGCGTCAACATTCCGACGAACAAGCGCGTTTTGATCGCGCTTCAGTATATTCATGGCATTGGCCAGAAGTCCGCTCGTGACATCGTCACGAAGGTGGGCATCGATGACGCCCGCCGGGTCAACCAGCTGACCGACGCCGAAGTGCTTTCGATCCGTGAAACGATCGACAAGGACTTCACCGTCGAAGGCGACCTGCGCCGCGAAAATTCGATGAACATCAAGCGCTTGATGGACCTGGCCTGCTATCGCGGCCTGCGTCACCGTAAGGGCCTGCCGGTCCGCGGTCAGCGCACCCACACCAATGCCCGCACCCGCAAGGGCCCGGCCAAGCCGATCGCCGGCAAGAAGAAGTAAGGCAGCCTGAACGATGGCCAAGGAACCGGCACGCGTTAAAAAGCGCGAACGCAAGAACATCACCTCGGGCGTGGCGCACGTGAACGCCTCGTTCAACAACACCATGATCACCATCACCGACGCTCAGGGAAACACTATTTCCTGGTCGAGCGCCGGCGCGATGGGCTTCAAGGGCTCGCGCAAGTCGACCCCGTATGCCGCTCAAATGGCTGCGGAAGACGCTGGCAAGAAGGCCGCTGAACACGGTGTGAAGACCCTCGAGGTCAACGTGTCGGGTCCGGGTTCGGGCCGTGAGTCCGCCCTGCGCGCCCTTCAGGCCGCCGGCATGACCATTACGACGATCCGCGACGTGACGCCGATTCCGCACAACGGCTGCCGTCCGCCCAAGCGTCGACGCGTCTAGTATTTTTACTATCCTATTCTCCATCGCCGGCTGCGAGATTCGCGGCCGGCGAGCCGCGTTCAAGGGATCGACCACGTGATCGAAAGAAACTGGAACGAGCTGATCCGTCCTGAGAAGCCGCAAATCGAGACTGGCGCCGACGCGACCCGCAAGGCTCGTATCGTGGCTGAGCCGCTCGAACGCGGCTTTGGCGTGACGCTCGGCAACGCTCTCCGCCGTGTCCTGCTCTCCTCGCTGCAGGGCGCCGCCGTCACCGCCATTCAGATTGATGGTGTCGTGCACGAATTCTCCTCGCTCGAAGGCGTCCGCGAGGACGTCGTCGATATCGTTCTGAACATCAAGCAACTGGCCGTGCGCATGCACGCCGAGGGCCCGAAGCGCATGACGCTGCGCGCCACCGGCCCCGGCCCGGTGACCGCTGGTCAAATCGAAACGCCTTCGGACATCGAAATCCTGAACCCCGACCACGTCCTCTGCACTCTGGACGACGGCGCTTCGGTACGCATGGAGTTCACGGTCAACACCGGCAAGGGCTATGTCCCCGCCGAGAAGAACCGTCCGGAAGATGCGCCGATCGGCCTGATCGCCGTCGACGCCCTGTACTCGCCGGTCAAGCGCGTCGCCTACCGTGTCGAGCCCACCCGTCAAGGCCAGTCGCTCGACTATGACAAGCTGATCCTGGAAGTGGAAACCAACGGCGCCGTTACGCCGGTGGACGCGGTGGCCTACGCCGCCCGCATCCTGCAAGACCAGCTGCAGATCTTCATCACCTTCGAAGAGCCCAAGGCCAAGACCGCCGACGAGGCCAAGCCGGAACTGCCGTTTAACCCGGCGCTCCTGAAGAAGGTCGATGAGCTGGAACTGTCGGTTCGTTCGGCCAACTGCCTGAAGAACGACAACATCGTCTACATCGGCGACCTGATCCAGAAGACCGAAGCCGAGATGCTCCGCACCCCGAACTTCGGCCGCAAGTCCTTGAACGAAATCAAGGAAGTGCTGGCCGGCATGGGTCTGCACCTGGGCATGGACGTGCCAAACTGGCCGCCCGAAAACATCGAAGACCTGGCCAAGAAGTTCGAAGACCAGATCTAAGACCAAGTACGCGTATCGCGCCTAATCCGGGCCGCTCGTCATCCTTTCGGGATGGCGGGCGGCCTGGGCCTTTTGAAGCCGCAACAGCGGTGGAGGGTCCCGGCGCTTCGTTCTGACCCTGGCAGGGACACAGCTGGGATTGGTGACAATCAGCGCTCTTGATGCGCAACAGCGGGCCACGGCCCAGGAGACACTACAATGCGTCACGGTAAGGCTCACCGTAAGCTCGGTCGTACGTCCGCTCACCGCACCGCCATGTTCGCCAACATGTCGGCCTCGCTGATCAAGCACGAGCAGATCGTCACCACCCTGCCCAAGGCCAAGGAACTGCGTCCCTTCGTCGAAAAGCTGGTCACCCTGGCCAAGCGCGGCGACCTGCACGCCCGTCGTCAGGCCATCAGCATCGTTCGCGACGTCGAGCAGGTCCACAAGCTGTTCGCCGCCATCGGCCCGCGTTACCAGGAACGCCAGGGCGGCTATATCCGCGTCCTGAGGGCCGGCTTCCGCTACGGCGACAACGCGCCGCTGGCCGTCATCGAATTCGTCGACCGCGACGTCTCGGCCAAGGGCAAGGACTCCGGCCCGGTGTTCTCCAACGACTCCGACGACTAAATTCCAGCGCGAGCCGGACGGAAAAGGCCCCGGAGCGATCCAGGGCCTTTTTCGTATCCTCCCCGCTTCAACGCGACGTTTGGCCCTGCACGCTTAGCGTCGTCGTTGAGATTTTATTCACTTGGCTGGAGCAACCTTCGCCGGGGTGATCTGGGGAAGGTAGGGGATGAAAATCTCCGGTGCATGCGAGCTTTTGGCTGCGCATTGGCTTTCGGCGTAGGCCTGGCGGGCGGCGTCGCCCTGTTCGCGATCGAGGGCCTGCGGGTCGGCGGGCCCTTGTTCAAGCAGATCGTCAACAACAAGGACATCGTCGCCGACATCTTGCCGCCGCCGCTCTATGTTGTCGAGGCCGACCTAGAGCATTTCCGGACCTGACTGCGTCAGGCCGTGAGCTCTAATCTTCTGTTTTGACGCATTTTTCTTCACGCGAACCGGAACCGCTTCGCTCGAAAAATGCTCTAGTGGCGACCAAGCTGGTGGCCCATTCCGAGACCGTGCAGGCAGCCACCGACAAGCTGGCGAACTGCGCAAGGATTACGGCAGCCGCCGCGATTACTGGACGAAAGCGTCGATCGACGCGGACATGCGCGACATGCTGGTCAACCAGTCCGCCGCCCCCGCCGCCGACTTCTGGCGCGTGATCGACCAGGAGATCCTGCCGGCCGTGCGGTCCGGCGACCTGGACTGCGCCCGCCAGGGCCTGGCCCGCGCCGACGCCGCCTACGAGGCCCATCGGGCCGTGATCGCCAAGGTCGTGGTGATGGCCAATCGAGACGCTCAGGCCGTCGAGCGGCCGCCGCTCACCAGACCCGTCTGGCTTTCATGCTGCTGGGCGGGGCCGGCGTGTTGGTGCTGGCCGGGGTCGGCGGCGGCGTCGCACTTATGAGCCGCCGCATTGTCCAACCCATCGAGGCCATGACCGGCTTCGTGGTCCGGCTGGCGGCCGGGGACTATGAAAGCGCCGTGCCGTTCGCGGGACGGGGCGACGAGATCGGCGGTATGGCCACCTCGGTGGCGGTGTTCCGCGAGGCGATCGTCGAACGCCAGGCCGCCGAAGCGCGAATCGCCGCCGAACAGGCGCAAACCCAGTCCACCAAGGCCCAGCGCGACGCCGAACGTCAGGCCGAGGAAGCAGGCCGCCTTCAGGTCGTCGAAGCCTTGGGCGCTGCCGTGGCCCGGCTCTCGGCCGGCGACCTGACGGCGCGGCTGCAGACCGCGTTCCCGCAAGCCTATGAAGGTCTACGCGGCGATTTCAACCGGGCGATGGCGACTCTGGAGGGGGCGTTGGGCGAGGTGATCGGTGTGGCCAGCGTGCAGCGGTCTGGAGTGGGCGAAATTAGCGACGCCATCGAGAACCTGTCGGCGCGCACAGAGCGGCAGGCCGCCAGCCTGGCCGAGACGGCCTCGGCCCTGGGCGAGGTCAGCGCCAGCGTCAAGCGCACCGCCGAGGGGGCCAACGAGGCCAATGCGGCGGTGATCGACAGCCGGTCCGTGGCCCACCGCTCCAGCCAGGTCGTCGGCCGGGCCGCCGAGGCCCTGGTTCAGATCGAAACCTAGTCGGCCAAGGTTTCGGAGATTCTGGGCGTCATGGACGAGATCGCTTTCGAGACCAGCCTGCTGGCCCTGAACGCTGGCGTGGAAGCCGCGCGGGGCGCGCCGGCTGTCGCGCGGCTGGACCCGCGAGGATCAGCGGGCTGTCGATGCCCTGCTTCTCCAGCGCCGCTACTTCCTGACCGAGCGCGATCCGGTCGGCCGTGCGCTGATCCTCGACAGAAAGCGTTACGGACGCTTTCGGCGTTGCGCAGGCCGAGAGCCATAGGCCACACCCAGCGACAACCAGGGCCTGCTGCCACCGCGCGATAACCGAGATGCGTCCAAGCCCCATCGCTATTCCTTCGTCAGATCCTGCCGCTTGAACAGCATCACGGCGGCGCCAGCCAAGATCACCAGCCAGACCAGCAGCAGCAACAGTCCCAAACCCGCCGGACCAGCCTCGGGCCGCATGCCTGCCGGAGCGGCGACAAAGGTCTTCAGGGTGCGAGCGGCGTAGGCTGGGATCGCCAGGGCCTTCCAAGTGGTTTCCTGAGCCATGGTCGCCAGGGTGGACTGGACCACCACCACCACCAGGCCCGCCACGACCGCGCCCATGGTCGAACGCGTCACCACGCCGATCATGGCCGCCAAGGCGCCGACCAGGATCATTTGCAGCCACGTGATCAGGAACACGCCCGCAAACTGGCCCAGGACGTTTGAGCCTGCCGGCGGGCCGACCAGCGGCGCGGCGTTGACCGCGCTGCTGAACACTCCAGCAAGAACGGCCACGACTGCGGTGAGCAGCAAGCTCCAGGCGGCGGCTTCGGCGAAGACGATCAACTTGGCGGTCAGCAGGTTGAGGCGGCCGTTGCGCGGGGTCACCAGGCGCCAGGTCTCCCAGCGATAGTCGCCGGCGACGATGGCCGCCGCGCCGATCAGCAGGAATAGGGCGGTGACGGGCCCCGCCGCGCCCGCCACCGCGCCCAGGGTCCGGTTGGCCAGGTCGGTGGTCGCGCCAGGGATGGTGCGGTGGAAAGCGGCGCGCACGAAGATGTCGGTGGCCAGGCTAAACAACAGCGAAGCGAGGGGCACGAACAGGAAGCCCCAGAACACGCCGGTTCGGTCGCGGATCAGCCGGAAACGCTCGGCGGCGATGGCGTCAGCGAGCATCGGCGGCGTTCCCGGTCTTGAGGTCAGAGTCTTCCAGCGCGCCCAGATAGGCGCTCTCCAGATCGGCCTCGCGCCAGCGGGCCTCGGTGATCTCGACGCCGGCCTCGACCAGGGCGCGGATCAGGGCGGGGGTCTCGGCGCGGGGCAGGTCGGCCAACACGGCGTCGGGACCGTCGGGCACGCCACGATCGCCGAGCACGGCCAAGGCCTTGTCGATCGGCGTCACCGATAGACGCAGCCGCGCGCGGCCGCCCGTTAGGCTCTCGACCGAGCCCTCCGAGGCCAGCCTACCCTTGGACAGGATCGCCACCCGGTCACAGACCCGGCGCACCTCGTCCAACTGGTGGCTGGCCAGTATAATGGTCACGCCCTCCCTGTCGGCCAGATCGCGGATCAGGGCCCGGATCTCCTGGATGCCGGCAGGGTCCATGCCGCTGGTCGGCTCGTCCAGGATCACGAGTTCAGGGCGGGTGAAGAAGGCCGCCGCCAGGCCCAGCCGCTGCTTCATGCCCACCGAGAAGCCGCCGGTCTTGCGGTCGGCCGCGCCGCCTAGGCCCACCCGCTCAAGCCAATATTCGATGTCGGCGCCCGCCGCGCCGCTTTCCAGCGCCAGCATCTTGAGGGTGTCGCGGGCGGTCAGATAGGGCGGATAGCGCGGGGTCTCGATCATCGCGCCGACCCGGCGCAGCGAGGCCGTGCCGCCGGCGCTGGCGCCGAACAGCTTCGCCGAGCCACTGGTGGGTCGCACCAGGCCCAAGGCGATGCGAAACAAGGTGCTCTTGCCCGCGCCGTTGGGACCCAGCACGCCGAACACGCCCCCGGCCGGGATGCTCAGCGACAGCCCGTCCAGGGCGCGCACCGCGCCATAGGTCTTGGTCAGGCCCTCGGCCTCCAGGGCGAAACTCATGGACAGCCGATTTCGGCGTTGGTCATGGCGGCGACTCCCTGCGACACGCGGGGACTATGGCCGGGCGGAGCGGGCCCGCCAAGTTAAGTCGCCGTCATGCGTAGCGCCGTCACATGACTGAGCTATAGACCAAGGAGCTTGAGTTGGAGGCGCTTGATGTTCGCTGCTCATCGTTGGTTCGCCCTGGTTCTGGCCCTGACGCTGGGCGCATGCGCGACGTCCGCGCCGTCGCCACCCAAGTCAGCCCTGACCATCCTGGTGTCACTCGACGGCTTTCGGCCCGACTATCTGGACCGGGGCGAGACCCCGACCCTGAGCGCCCTGGCCGCCGACGGCGTGCGCGGCGCGATGCGGCCGTCGTTTCCCAGCCTGACCTATCCGAACCACTACACGCTGATCACCGGCAAGCGCCCGGACCACAATGGCGTGGTCGACAACACCATGGAGGACGCCGAAATTCCCGGCGTCGCCTTCAAGATGTCGAACCACCAGGCGGTCAGTGACGGGCGTTGGTGGAGCCAGGCAACGCCGCTCTGGGTGACCGCCGAACGCCAGGGCGTTCACGCTGGCACGCTGTTCTGGCCTGGCTCGGAGTCGGAGATCGAGGGCGTTCGGCCCAGCCGCTGGCAGGTGTTCGACGAGAAGCTCGCCTCGAACGACAGGGTCGACACCCTGCTGTCCTGGATCGATTCCGACGCACCCGAGCTGGGCTTCACCACCCTCTATTTCGATGTCGTCGATACCCAGGGCCACCATTACGGCCCGGTCTCGCCGGAGGTGAACACCGCGATCGTCGAGGTGGACACGGCCGTGGCGCGCCTGGTGGCGGGCCTGAAGGTGAGGGGACTCTACGACACCACCAATATCGTCGTCGTCGCCGACCACGGCATGGCGCCCCAACCGCTGAGCAAGTTGATTGATCTGGCGACGATCGTTGATCCCCCCAAGGTGCGCCTGGTCGGCACGGGATCGGTCGTCGGCGTTCGGCCGCTGGTCGGGCACGAGGCCGAGGTGCGCGCGGCGCTGCTCAAGCCCATCCCCCACCTGACCTGCTGGGAGAAGGCCAAGATCCCGGCCCGTTTTGGTTACGGCGCCAATCCCCGTGTTCAACCGATCGTCTGCCTGGCCGAAAAGGGCTGGTACTTCACCACCGCGACCTCGATCAAGAAACGCTGGGATGAGCATCCGCGCGACGGCGGAGCGCATGGTTACGATCCTGCCGACTCCGACATGCGCGCGGTGTTCGTCGCCCACGGCCCAGCCTTCCGGCCCGGCGTGGTCCTGCCGGTGTTCGACAATGTCGCTGTCTATCCGTTGCTGACGCGCTTGATCGGCGTTCGGGGCGAGAAGGGCGATGGGCGGATCTGGCCGATCGGGCCGGCGCTGCGCTAGAGCATTTTTCGAGCGAAGTGGTTCCGGTTCGCGTGAAGAAAAATGCGTCAAAACAAAATATTAGAGCTCACGGCCTGACGCAGTCAGGTCGGGAAATGCTCTAGGCGCGCCAGCCGACCTGTCGATAAACCCCCTTACTCATATAGTTGCGATATCTGTTAAATATTGCGGATATTCGCAATGGAGCCTCGTCCGACCCGCAACGGTTTCACCTCGGCCCTGTGCTATCGAGATCCCAATTCCGCGCTCAAATTCCTGGAGGCGGCGTTCGGCTTCGACCTGGCGACGCTGATTGAGGACGCCGAGGGCGACCTCGCCTATTCGGAGATGAAATTCGGCGACAGCCCGTGATGATTGGGACCGAGTGGACCGAGAAGCATCGCAGTCCGGCCTCGATCGACGGCCGCAACACCCAGACCGTCCACATCCACTTGGAGGGCGCCATTCTTGGCGTCCGCTACGCTGCAGGTGCTCATGGGATCTCCGTATGGCTATCAAGATAGCCATATTTTTCTGACGGCAAGATGGCGCTAGCGACCGCTAATTTTCGAGCGGTCTTGCCTCTCACCGCACCGACGTCCAAGGCCGGCTTAGCAGCACCGCGCAGTTGATCAGGCCGACCAGGCTGTAGGTTTGCGGATAGTTGCCCCACAGCTCGCCGTCCGCGAAGCCGATGTCCTCCGACAGCAGGCCGGCGGTGGTGCGGCGCGCCAGCATCTCCTCGAACAGCGCCCGCGCCTCCTCGATGCGACCGGCCAGGTAGAGGGCCTCGACCAGCCAGAAGGTGCAGATGTTGAACGCAGTCTGCGGGGCGCCGAAGTCGTCGGGGATGGCGTAGCGCAGCAGGTAGGAGCCCTTGCGCAGGCCCGCCTCGACGGCCTCGACGGTGGCGACATTGCGCGGGTCATTGGCCTCGAGAAAGCGCAGATCGACCAACTGCAGCAGGCTGGCGTCCAGTTCGTCGCCCTCGAAGGTGGCGGCGAAGCGACCGAGTTCCTCATTCCAGGCGCGTTTGTCGATGGTGGCGCGGACCTGGGCGGCGCGGGCATTCCAGAAGTCGGCCCGGTCGGCCAGGCCGAGCTTGGCGGCGGCGTTGCCCAGCCTGTCGCAGGCCGCCCAGCACATCACCGCCGAATAGGTGTGGACATTGGCCCGGCCGCGGAACTCCCACAGGCTGGCGTCCGGCTGGTCGTGAAGCTGGAAAGCCCGTTCGCCCACCGGCTCCAGGTTCTTGAAGTCCTCGACCGTTCCGGGTCGCAAAAGGCGCTCGTCGAAGAAGGCCTGGGTGGAGGACAGGATGATCTGGCCATAGACGTCGTGCTGCTGGTGCTCGAAGGCCTGGTTGCCGATGCGCACCGGCCCCATGCCGCGATAGCCGGGCAGGTCGGGGGCGAAGCGCTCGGTCAGTTGCGGCTCGAAGCCCACGCCGAACAGCGGCTGGATATGGCCGCCGTCGGCGCGGTCGACGATGTTGCGCAGATAGCCCAGATAGTTCTCCAGAATGTCGACCGCGCCCAGGCGGTTCAGGGCCTGAACCACGTAATAGGCGTCGCGCATCCAGCAGTAGCGGTAGTCCCAATTGCGACCACTGTTGGCATGTTCGGGGATCGAGGTGGTCATGGCCGCGACGATCGCGCCGGTCTCCTCGTGGGTGCAGAGCTTCAAGGTGATGGCCGCGCGGATCACCGCGCTCTGGTAGTCGAGCGGCACGGCGAGGCCACGCACCCATTCCAGCCAATATTCTTCGGTCTGTTGCAGCATGCGGGTGCAGGTGGCCCCGATATCGGCGTTGAACCCCTCGTCAGCGCCCAGGAACATGGCGATCGGCTGTTCCAGACGGAAGGTGCGCTCTTCCAGAATGTGCGACACCGGCGCGTCGGTGGTCAGACGCAGGGTCATGTCCGAGCCGAGGTAGCGAATGTGGTTGGAGCCGTTCGTATGCTCGGCGAGCTTGGCGCCCCACTCGGCGGTCGGGCGGGCCCGCAAAGTAATGCGGCAGACGCCACTGATTGGCCGGACCAGACGGATGAACGCGGTAGGGCGGAAGATTCGACCGAATTGGCGATAACGGGGTGCGAAGTCGAGGATCTCCAGGCTGGCGCCGTCGGCGTCGGTGATCACCGTGCGCAGGATCGGGGTGTTGCGCAGATAGGCCTGGTCGATGGTTTGCTTGCCCTCGACCGCGACCTCCCACGTCCCCTGCGCCGCGGGATCTTCAGGCTCCAGACCGCCCAGCAGGCTACTGAACACCGGATCGGAATCGACGCGCGGCATGCAGGTCCAGACGAAGCGGCCGCCGCGGTCGATCAGGGCGTTGACCGCGCAGTTGCCGATCGGGAAAAGGTCAAGGGTTTGGGGCATGGGGGCCTCGTTATGCTGGTTTCTTGTTTCCGTTTTCCCGACGAAAATGGTCGGGACCCAGACTCGTCAGGAGTCTCTCGCGGGCTTTCCTGCACCCGGCTTTTTCCGGAGGATACTGACTTCGGGTCATCGCCGGATGAGCAGTGGTACGGTCGAACCTTTGCCGACATGGGCCGCGACGCGCGGTCCGTTGTGTTCGAAACTGATATCGGTCAGGGCGTCGCCGACGCCAAGGCCGCCGATGGTCAGGTGATCGATGCCGATGGGCAGGCGCGGATCGGTGAGGTGCACCTCATTCTTCCAGCCGTCTACGGTGATCCCCAGGCACGCCTGCAGCATCATGAAGGCCGAGCCAGCCGCCCAAGCCTGGGGCAGGCAGGCCACCGGATAGGCCACGGGCGGCTCGCCCGGCTGGCGTGGGAAACCGCAGAACAGCTCGGGCAGCCGCATTTCATAGTGGGCTGCTGTTTCGAACAGGCCCGAGGTCATCTGCACCACCCCGTCGCGATGGCCGTAGCGCGCCAGCCCCATGGCGCAAATCGCGGTATCGTGCGGCCAGACCGAACCGTTGTGGTAGCTCATCGGGTTAAATCGCGGTTCGCCTTGGGCCAGGGTCCGCACGCCGAAACCGTTGTGGAAGGCCGCCGACAGCAAAGTGTCGGCCACCTTCTTGGCGCGGTCGGGCGAGGGCAGGCCGCAGAACAGCAGGTGGCCGGGGTTGGAGCCCTTGACCCGGCAGGGCTTGCCGTGACCGTCGATGGCCATGGCGTAGAAGCCCTTGTCCTCCATCCAGAACTTGTCCTCGACCTGTTGGCGCAGATGCTCGGCCTTGGCTCGCCAACGTTCGGCGTTCTGCGGATCGCCGCGCCGCTCGGCCAGGTCCGCCATGCCCTTGAAAGCGGCGAAGGCGTAGCCCTGGACCTCGACGACGGCGATCGGGCCGTCGGGAAATTTGCCGTCCTCGTGGAAGACGCTGTCCTCGCTGTCCTTCCAGTTCTGGTTGGACAAACCGGAGTCCAGGCCCCTGGCGTAGTCGATCAGGCCGTCGCCGTCGCTGTCGCCGAAGTGCTCGATCCAGGCGATGGCCGCCGTCAGTGGCGTCCACAAATTCTCGATGAAGGTCAGGTCGCCCGTACGTTCGGCATAGGCGCAGGCCAGGGCCACGAACAGCGGCGTGGTGTCGACCCCGCCGTAATAGCGGCCGAACGGCAACTCGCCGAGCGCGGTCATCTCGCCCTTGCGGGTCTCGTGCATTATCTTGCCCGGTGCGCTGTCGCGGAAGGCGCTGACCTCCAAGGCCTGGTGTTCGGCCAGATAGCCCAACACGCCCTTGGCCAGGCCCGGCTCGATCCACAGCACCTGCCAGGCGGTGATGATTGCGTCGCGGCCGAACGGCGTCGAGAACCAGGGAATGCCGGCATAGGGATAGGGGCCGGTCGCGAACTCGGTGGTCAACAGGGCCAGATCCGCCCGAGACTTTTCCAGCCAGTCGTTGAAGAGCCGGCCCGAGCTGTGCAGCCGCGCCCCCCGCCGCCGGCGCTTGCGCATATCGACCCGGGCCCGAGCGGCGGCGTCGCGCCAACGCTCGCGGGTCGGCGGGTGGTCCGGCTTCACCCCGACCTCGATATGGAGGTCGAAATGGGTTTCCGGCGTCAGCATGAACATGAAGTCGGCGCGTTGCGGACCCAGGCGGCCCGGCGGATCGGAAAATGAAACCACGCTGGTGCGACGCACCCCGTCCAGCCCATCATAAGCGTAGGTGACGCTGCGCCCGTCCATCTCCGCTGGCAAAACGCGGCCACGGCCCGCGGGGCGCTTGGACCCGCGCACTTCGAACATGTCGTGGAAGTCGGCGTCGTACTCGAGGCCGACGGGCAGGATCACCATGTCGCGGCTGTAGTTGACGAAGCGCAGGCGCTCATAGAGCCGTTGGTCCCACAGGAACCGCTTGCGCTCGACATGGATGGCGCCATGCGGCGCCGCCGCGCCGCCCAAGGCGGGCAGGGGCTCGTTGGTCGAGTGCGAGGTGAAGAACACATTGTCCTGCGAAACGGACGCGCTCAGCAGGGCCGGCGAACGGTTGCCCAGCAGCAGGCGCAGCTTGGACAGCAGGCGCGTGTCGTCATGAAAGAGTCCGTCGGCCGCGCCCATAACGTCGCCGAAGGCGTCGGCCACCAAGAAGGTGTCCTTGTCCTTTAAGGCGAAAAGGTTGGAGGGCGACCGGGGTTCGCCCGTCTCGCCCTGTTCAACCGAGCCCGTGGGGGCGTCCGGCGTCATATCATCCATGAACTTGGCCTCTTGCGCTGAGGTCCCTCGAAAGCCCGCCGCGCCGCGATGATGCGGCGGGCGGGTTGGCGAGTCCTAAAACCTGATCGTGTCGCGGACGGGGCGTTCCCGGAGCCGCGATGCTCAGGCGCTTTGAGCCAGCGTCAGGCGCTTCGGCGCGGTCGCTTTTTCGAGATGATCGTAGATGTCCAGATAGCGGTTCGCCATCGCGATGGCCGAGAACCGCTCTTCAAAGCGCTGGCGAACGCCGAAACGATCGATTTCACCCACGCGTCGCACGGCTTCAACGGCACCGTCCTCATCTGTGACGATGAAACCGGTCCGGCCATTCTCGATCACCTCTGGAACCGAGCCGCAGTCGTAGGCGATGACTGGGGTGCCGCAGGCCATGGCCTCGATCATCACCAGGCCGAAGGGTTCGGGCCAGGCGATGGGGAACAGCAAAGCGTCAGCCTTGCCGAGGAATTCCGATTTTTGATGATCGCCGATCTCTCCCACGAACTCGATCAGCGGATCATCGAGCAGGTGCTCGATTTCGGCGTGGAAATAGGCGCGATCGGCCGCGTCGATCTTGGCGGCGATCTTCAGTTTCTTGCCGAGGCGCTTGGCGATGGCGATGGCGCGGTCGGGACCCTTCTCGGGCGAAATGCGCCCGAGGAACGCCAGGTAGCCGTCAGGCTTAGCGTTGAAGTCGTAGACCTCGGCGGCCATGCCGTGCAGCACCGTCCCGGCCCAATTCGCAAAGGGCAGCGGGCGGCGCTGGTCGTCGGAGATGGAGATCAGCGGATATTGGGTCCAGCGGCGATAGACGCCAGGCAGATCCTTCAGATCCAGGCGGCCGTGCAGGGTGGTCAGGGTCTTGGCCGCCATCTCCTCGAACATCGGGAACTGCACCATGTCGGTGTGGAAGTGGATGACGTCGAAGCGGTGCGCCTGGCGCTTGACCTCCGCCAGCATGGACATGTGGGCGGCCAGATCTGACTTCAGCGGCGCGGGGTCGAGGCGGATGGCCTGATCGCGCACGGCCACCAATTCTGCCTTGGTCTTGGCGTCGCTGGAGGCGAACAGGGTGACCTCGTGGCCCAGATCGACCAGGGCGTCGGTCAGATGCGCCACGACGCGTTCCGTGCCGCCATAGAAGCGCGGCGGAACAGCTTCGTACAGGGGGGGCACCTGGGCGATCTTCATGGGTTGAAGTCCTGAAACTCGAAGGGCGCGTTCGCGCGCCCCGACGCCGGAAGAAACCGCCAGTGTGGCCGTTAGGTTCCGCAACGAAAATAAAGAACCTTAAGCGGTTTGAACCGTTCGCCTTCCGCGCTACTTGCGTTGACGCGCGAGCGACGTGACGGCCATTTGAGTGTACGCGGACTGGCCGCGTACGAGCGTGCGGCGAGACCTTTTGACGGTGATCAAGACCTGGACCAAACGTGACGCACTGCTTGGCGGCGCGCTTTCCTTCATGACGCTTGGCGCGGTCGGCGCCCAGGTTCAGAACGCGCCGCTCGTTCTAGGGCCGCCACAGCCGTTGAGCTTCGCGCCTGTTCCGACCAGCGTGGTCTTACGGCCCGATCAAGCCGATATGCTGGTGCGGACCCTGGCCCAGGCGCCAAGCCATGGTTTCGAACCCACCGCCTTCTCGCCGGACTCCATCGTGCCGATGCTGGGCGCGCGGGATACCGGCACGCGCCAGGTCGGCCAGACCCAGTTGATCGCTCTGACCCTGCGCTATGCCCGCGCCGTGCACTCCGGCCGGTTGGCGCCCGAGGCGTTCCTGAATAACTGGGGCCTGCGTCCCTTGCCGTACGATCCCGGTGCGGACTTCGTCCTGGCCGCCGCGCAGGATCGCCTGGGTCCGTGGCTCGATGGCCTGCCGCCGCCCTACACTGGCTATCAGACCCTGCGTAAAGGCCTGGTGACCTATCGCGAGATCGCCATGCGAGGCGGTTGGGGGATGGTTCCCGGGGGCGCGCCGCTGAAGCTGGGGGCGACCAACGATCCGCGCATCGCCGCGCTGGAGGCCCGGCTGGCCGTTGAAGACTCGACCATAGCCGTCGACTCGGCCCCGGTGTTCGACGAGGCTTTGCAACAGGCGCTGATGCGCGCCCAGAAGCGCTTTGGCCTCAACCCCGATGGCGGCCTCGGCCCTGCAACGCTGGCGGCGCTGAACCTACCCGTTGAGCGCCGGATCGATCAGATCCTGGCCAATATGGAACGCTGGCGCTGGCTGCCGCAGCAACTGCCGGCCGACCGGATCCAGGTCAATATCGCAGCTGCGGTGATGAGCGTCTTCCATGACGACGCCCCGACCCTGACCATGCGCGCGGTGACCGGCCGTCCAGGCGACGAGACGCCAATGCTGTCCTCGACCGTCACCTCCATCGTGCTGAACCCGCCCTGGAACGTGCCGTCCTCGATCGCCACTAAGGAGCTATGGCCCAAGCAGCGGGCCAACCCGAGCTATTTCGCCAACAACGACTTCATTGTCATTCCCACCGGCGACGGCGGCTCGCGCCTGCAGCAGAAGGCCGGCCCCAAGGCGGCTTTGGGCCTGGTAAAATTCGACTTCGCCAACCCTTACGGCGTCTACCTGCACGACACCCCCAGCCGCGCGCGGTTCTCAAGCTTCAGCCGTTTGGCCAGCCACGGGTGCGTGCGTCTGGAGAAGCCGATCCCTCTGGCCAAACAGCTGCTGGGCAGTGATCCGGCCTGGAGTCCTGAGGTGGTCGACGCGACTATCGCGGCCGGCAAGACCGTCCGCGCGCCCCTAGCTCAACCAATCGCCGTATTTCTGCTCTACTGGACGGCCTATGTGACGCCAGACGGGCAAGTAAACTTCCGCGATGATCCCTATGGCTGGGATAGGGTGCTGGTGCAGCGTATTGCCGCATCCGGAACCGGCTCAGCTTGACCCCAGGGCGCGCTTAGGGCCTCTTCCCCGTCACGAGCCTTTTCAGTTCCGAAAGGACTCGTGCGTTCTAATGTCTGCTTGAGGATCGCCAAGTGCGGGGATCCAGCCTTCCGGCAATCTCGCAGGGTCAGTCCGGGGAAGCGTACCATGATCGATCGACGAAAGCTTTTGGGGCTTGGTTTCGGTGTGCTCGGCGCGAGCGCGGTCGGGCCAATGGCGGCGTTCGCCCAAGCCAAACTTTCTGCCGCTGATTTGATCGGCGACTTGCTGATGCGCCAGTCGCAAATGTCCGAGGGCTTGCCGCCCGAGGGTCTGGCTGACGTCGCGCCGGCTCCGGCCGCGTCCTATGGTCCTCCTTCAAATGCGCAACGCTGGCTGAAGTTGCGCAACATTCACACTGAGGAAAAACTCGAGGCGGTCTATTTCGAAAAGGGCGAGTACGTGCCCGACGCCGTCGAGGCCCTGGACAAGGTGCTGCGCGACTATCGCACCGGCGACGTCCACCCGATGAACCCCCGCCTGTTCGACACCCTGGCCGATGTCGCCCAGAAGACCAATACCAAGGCCCACTACCAGGTCATCTCGGGTTACCGGTCCCCCAAGACCAACGCCATGTTGCATGAACGCAGCGGTGAGGTCGCCAAACGCAGCCTGCACATGGACGGCAAGGCGATTGATATCTATCTGGAGGACGTCGCTTTGGATCGCGTTCGGGCCGCGGCCTTGGATCTCGGACGGGGCGGTGTGGGTTATTACCCCGACAGTAAATTCGTCCACCTCGACGTCGGACCTGTCCGGCGTTGGGTCGGCTCCTAGGCGGGGCCGCAGATCAGAGGAAAGACCCGGATGGCCAAGACCGAACGCAAGAGCAACCCGTTCGGATGGATTCTTCTGGGAGCCTTGGTCGGGGCCGTGGCCACGGCCGGCGTACTGCTGATGGCCAGTTCCATGAATATGGATGGCGGCTATGAAGATGGGCCGACCGAAATCCGCACGGAGGCCGGCGATGCTGCTGCAGCGGCCGCTCGCCCCCTGCCGGTGACCACCGCTCCGCACGCTGAGCCGCCGCCGGTGGCGACCGTTCCGGCCCAGGCGACCGCCGGTCTTCCCGCCGCCCCGGTCGACGCCCAGATGGCTGATGACGCCGCCGCCGCAGGTATGACGTCGCGGGCGCCTTCCGAGCAGCCTACGAACTAATTCGCGCTGGTCATGCGCAATGAAAAACGGCCCCGGATCGCTCCGGGGCCGTTTCCGTGTTCTTGAACGAAAGCCTTACGACCTCGGCGCGGCCATCGGCGTCAGCTTGCCGGCGGCGGCTTTCTGGGCTTCGTGCTGGGCCGGGGGTAGGGGGATCAGACCGCGGCCCTGCAGGTAGCCGCCCCGGCCACTGGCGGAGTCGGAGACCAATTCAGCGATGAATTCCTTCAGGCCTGGGGTCACGCCCACCTGGTCCTTCTTGACGTAGACGTAGAGCGAGCGCGCCAGCGGGTACTGGCCGCTGGCGATCGTCTGTGCCGAGGGCTTCACGCCGTTGACGCTGGCGGCCTTGATGCGGTTGGCGTTTTCTTCGAGGAAGCTGTAGCCGAAGACGCCTAGCGCGCCCGGGGTCTTCTCGATGGTGCCGACAATGGCGTTGTCGTTCTCGCCGGCATCCACCCAGGGGCCGTCGGTGCGCAGCGGGTCGACCTTGGCCTTGAAGGCCTTTTCGTCGGCGTCATGCAGTTTCTTGGCGGTCGGGAACGCCTTGGCGCCGTTTTCGATGGCTAGTTCCACGAAGGCGTCGCGGGTGCCCGAGGTGGGCGGCGGGCCGTAGACCAAGATGCGGTTGGCCGGCAGGCCCGCGCCGATGTCTTTCCAGGACTTGTAGGGATTGGCCACGAATTGGCCGCCGCGCAGGGCGTTTTGGGCCAGGCCCAGATACAGGTGCTCGACCTTGAAATTGTAGTCGGGGGCTTGCTTGTCCATGGCCACGACGATGCCGTCGAAACCGATCTTGAGCTCGACGATGTTGTTGACGCCGGCGGCCTTGCAGGCGGCGAATTCGGACTTCTTCATCGGGCGCGAGGCGTTGGCGATGTCGGGGAACTTTTCGCCCATGCCGCCGCAGAACATCTTGATGCCGCCGCCGGTGCCCAGGCTTTCGACCTTGGGCGCTTTTTTGCCGGTCTTCTTGGCGAAGTTCTCGGCGGTGCGGGTGGAGAACGGGAACACGGTCGATGAGCCGGCGGCCCAGACATAGTCGCGAGCGGCGTGGGCGCTTGTCGCCCCAGTGAGCAAGGCGAGCGCCGCAGTGGCGCCGAGCAGGGTTTTCATGGGCGAGATCCTGTTGCTTGGGGTCTGAAGAACTTGGCGGCGAACCACACACCCCGTCTTAACCAGAACGCGGCCGTGACGATCAAGTGCCGTCTATTTTTGTCAAAGTTTCGCGACGGTGTGGCGCCACGCATCATTGTCGGCCGAACGTTCCGTGTGCGGCGACATCGCCCTCTTGCTAAAGCGGGTAAGTCAGCGATCGCTTTTGGCGGCCCCTTGTGCGCGGAGGATCAAGTATCTTGACCTTCGCCGTGCGCAACACCCCATCGACTGGGCAAGAACCGAGCGACAAGGACATTTCCTTCAAAATGTCAGAGGACGATCCGGCCAGAACGGCGAGGAGGGATGATGCTGGGTCTCAAGAGGCGTCGTCCTGGGGATATCACCGCGGGTGATGGGCGCGACCGCCTTGAACGAGGACGTCATGTCGAACCAACGGCTTTTGATGGCGGGATCTTCCGCCGCTGTGCTGCTCGCCCTCTCGACCGTGGCCGCGTCGAGCCATGCCTTCGCAGCGGACACCGCTCCGGCTGATCCCTCGACCTCGGTCGATGAGATCATCGTCAAGGCGCGCGACAAGGCCGGTCTGCTGGAAACCAGACCCAACAATACGGTCTTTGGTCTGGACAAGCCGTTGCTGGAGACCCCGCGCTCGGCCAGCTTCGTCAGCGACACCACGCTGCAGCGCTATGGCATCCAGACCATCGACGGCCTGACCAAGGTCTCGCCCGGCGCCTACACCGCCAGCTTCTACGGCGTGCCGGGCGCACTCAACATCCGCGGCACTCTGGCCGAGAACTATTTCCGCGGCTTCAAGCGCATCGAAAACCGCGGCACCTATTCGACACCGATCGGCGCGGCCGACCAGATCCAGATCGTCCGCGGTCCGCCCACCCCGATCTATGGCTCGGGCAAGGTGGGCGGCATGCTCAACTTCATCCCAAAGTCCGGGAAGAATGAGGGCGGCTATCTGAGCGAACCGACCGCCGAGGTCACGGCGACCTACGGCTCGTACAACAAGAAGAACGCCACCGCCCAGCTTGGCCTGCCGGTGAACTTCGGCCCGGTGACCGGCGGCGTCTATGCTTATGGCGAGGTCGAGGACAGCCACAGCTTCTACAAGGGCATCTATCCGCGCCGCCAGACCGGCGAAATCTCGGCCGACTTCGAGCTGGGTAACGGCTGGAGCACGGCCTTTGGCGGCATGAAGTACCATTCCGACGGCGACGTGCAGACCGCTGGCTGGAACCGCCTGACCCAGAACCTGATCAACAATCAGACCTACACGACGGGCCGCGACACCACGCTGAAGGATAGCGACGGCAACGGCCGAATGACCCTGAACGAAATCAGCTGCAACAGCGCCAACCCCTACTATTACGACCCCACCTTCAACCCGCTCTACATCCCCTATTACAACTTCTATAACACCAACGCCGCGCATATCCTGGACACCGGCCTGGGCACGACCAAGCTGTCACCGCGCACGGTCTATATCAGCCCGGCTGACTTTTCGAAGACTGACACCAACACCCTATATTTCGACCTCGCCAAGGACCTATCGCCGACCAGCGCGATCAAGGCGCAGCTGTTCTATGACGACCAAGAGAACAAACGCTTCGTTTCCTATGGCTACCCTTCCTGGGTCGACAGCCAGGTCTGGGAAGCTCGCCTGACCTACAACTTCGCCAACGACTTCATGGACGGCCTGGTGAAGGCCAAGTCGTTCATCGGCGCCTCATACCGCGACTTCTCGGGCCGTCGGCGCGAGAGCTACAACAGCGGCGTGATCGCCCTCGATCGTCGCGACATCGCCCACGGCGCCACGGCCGCCGACATCATCGACAGCCCGTTCACCACCGAGACCGGCGCGGGCGTGCTGGGCTTGGCCTGGGAGAACGACAACAAGACCGACTGGACCCAGCAGGGCGTGTTCTTCACCACCGACATCCTGATCGGCGACAAGCTGAACCTGATGCTGGGTGGTCGCTATGACGACTACGACGTCACCTCGCACGACACTGGCGTGCTTAGCTACCAGGCGTCGGGCGAGCAGAAGGCCAGCAAGGGCAAGGGCACCTATACCGCCAGCGCCACCTACAAGCTGCCGGCCGGCCTGATGCCCTACATCACCTACGCCAAGGCCTCGGCCCTGGAGATGAGCCAGGCGGGCGACGTGGCCGCAAGCCTGGTGGCCGATCCCAGCGACGCCTGGCTGTCGGATAGCGACCTCGCCGAGGCCGGCGTGAAGTTCCAGTGGTTCCAGGGCACCCTGGTCGGGTCGCTGGCCGGCTATCGCCAGAACCGCACCCAACTGACCGGCATCAGCGGCACTCCGACCGGCACCCGCGCCAAGGGCGTCGAGCTGGAAGTCCGCTGGCTGGCCAGCGAGAACTTCAGCTTCACCTTCTCGGGCAACAGCCAGCACACCACGGTAAAGGGGCCGGACACCTCGTTCCAGTATATCCCGGCCTATACCGCCGGTGTCCCAGGGTCGCAGGCGTTCGGCGGTACCTATGTGGTCTGGAGCTTTGGCGGGCCGAGCGGTCTGCCCGGCCGGGGCGGGGACTATGACTACACCCTGATCCCGAAATCGGTGGTCAGCCTGTACGGCGCCTATACCAGCGACGACTACGACTGGGGCAAGGTCGGCGGCACGTTGGGCGTCACCCATGTGACCAAGACGGCCGGCACAGTGCGGAACGCCGTGACCTATCCGGCCTATTACGTCGCCAGCGCCTCGGCCTATTACGAATATGGTCCGTACACGGTGACAGGCAACATCGATAACCTGTTCGACAAGCTCTACTTCACGCCCGACGCCGACAGCTACGCCAACCTCGGCGCGCTGCCCAGCAAGGGCCGAGAGTGGCGCGTGACCCTGGCCCGCAAGTTCTAGTTCCCACTTTCCCCGCCGCCTCGATCGGGCGGCGGGGACTCGCTTAAGCATGGAGGCTCGCACGCCCATGTCGACGACGATCCCGTGGAGGTCCTGGCTGCTGCTCGGCGCGCTGAGCCTGCTGCTGTTCCTGATCACCGCCTCGACCTTTTCGTCGCTGGGGGTCGTGCTGCCGGCGATGATCAAGGAGCAGGGCTGGGGCTTTGGTCCCGCCTTCCTGGGATTCACCTTCCTCGGCGCGTTCTGCGGGGCCTCGTCCAAGCTGCCGGCCATGCTGATCCGCAAGATCGGGGTGCGTGGCACCATCATCGCCGGCTCGGCGGTAATGGTGGCGGGATTTGCCTGCCTCGCCGCCTCACCGGGCCTGACCGTTTATCTTGTCGGCACGGCGCTGTTGGGCGTGGGCTACCAGATGATGGCCCTGATCCCCGGTACCCACGTGCTGTCGATGCTGTTCAAGAAGCGCGCCCTGCCATTCGGAATCTATTTCACCATCGGTTCGCTGGGCGGCGTCGTCGGCCCTTGGATGGCGGTGGAAGGCATGAACCTGGCCCATGGCGGCTGGCGTCCCTACTGGTGGGCCCAGGCCGTCGCTTCGGTGGTGGTCGGCGCCCTGTGCGCGGCCTTGGTCGGTGGCCAGGCCTGGCTCGAGGCCGCGGCGGTCGTCACCGACAAGGCCGTGGCCGAAGACATCCAGGCCGCCCCCGTCAACGCCAAGGTCTACCGCACCGCCACGGACTGGTCGGTGAAGGAGGCGATCGCCACACCGCAGTTCTACGTGATCCTGGCCGCCTATTTCGCCCACCTGCTGGGTGGGGTGACCGCCGTCAGCCTGGCGCCGACCCATTTCAGCGAACTGGGCGTGGTCTCGGCCGTGGCGGTGGCCGCCATCAGCCTGGAATCCCTGATGCAGGTGGTGGCCCGGATGGGCGGCGGCTTGCTGGGCGACCGGGTCGATCCGCGCTGGCTGCTGGCCGGCGCCCAAGGGATGATGGCCGTCGGCCTGCTGGCCCTGGCCCACGCCACCACCTGGCCGCTGATGATGCTGTTCGCCGTCGGGGTTGGGGTCGGGTTTGGCCTGACGGTGCTGGCGGTCAGCATCCTTCTGCTCAACTATTATGGTCGCAAGAACAACCTGGAGATCTTCTCCCTAGTCTGCCTGATCGGCGCGGTCTCCGCCCTGGGGCCGGTGGTCGGCGGCGTGATGCGCGACCGCCTGGGCAGCTTCGTCCCAACCTTCCAGGTGTGCGCGGCGATAATCGGCGTAATCTTCATCGCGGCGCTGTTCATGCGGCCACCGCGCAAGGCCATCGCCCAAGAGCTGGTCGCCGAACCGGTCCCCAGTATGCTTCAAGACGCCGCCTAAGGAGGAACCCATGTTCCACAGCCCATCCAAGCACAAGGACTTCGGGGTCTTCCTGCCGGTCGCCAATGGCGGCTGGATCATCTCCAAGACCACGCCGACCCTCGACGGCCTCTACCAGCAGAACAAGGCCGCAGCGGTGACCGCCGATCAGGTCGGCATGGACTTCGTGATGTCGATGGGCAAGTTCCGCGGCTTTGGCGGCGAGACCGACCATTGGGGCACGGCCCTGGAGTCCGTCACCATGATGGCCGGCATCGCCGAGGCCACCAAGAACGTCCGCATCTGGGCCACCATCCATCCGCTGCTGCAGAACCCGGCGGTCGCAGCCAAGATGATCGCGACCCTCGATCACATCAGCGGCGGCCGGGCGGGCCTCAACATCGTGGCGGGCGCCTACAAGGGCGAGTTCGACCAGATGGGCGCTTGGGACGATAGCCTGTCCCACGACGACCGCTACGCCCTGACCGAGGAATGGACCACGGTGGTTAAGCGCCTGTGGGCCGAGGACAGCGTCGATTTCGCCGGCAAATTCTTCACGATGAAGGACTGCCAGTCCAAGCCCAAGCCGCTGTCCAAGCCGCGCCCGGAGATCATCTGCGCAGGCATGTCCGATCGGGGCTTCCAGTTCTCGGTGCGCGAGGCCGACGCCTGCTTCATCGGCGGCCGCACGCCCGACGAGCGCCGCGACGCCTCGCTGCGCGCCAAGCGGGCGGCCGAAGAGATGGGCAAGACCATCAAGACCTACGCCATGTGCACCATCGTCCACGGCGAAACCGACGCCAAGGCGCAAGGCCTGGTCGACCACTACAAGGACGGCGCCGACTTGGGCGCGATCCTGGCCATGCTGGCCAGTTGGGGCGTGCCGGCCGAGAAGCTGGATTCGGTGGCCGCCCAGCAGGGCGCTTTCATGACCCAGACCGTGGTCGGCACGCCGGCCTCCTGCGCGGCACAGGTCGAGGAGTTTGTTACCTACTGCGAGCTCGACGGGCTGATGCTGATCTTCCCCGACTATGTCGAGGGCCTGACGATGTTCGGCGCCGACATCCTACCGAGCCTGCGGTCGGTGTATTCGTGAACGCCGTGAGCGCCGTGACCGAGACGCCCAACGCGAAAGAAGGCGACGACCTGGCGGGCTGGATCGCCCCGGGCCGCACGGCGGTGCTGATCATCGACATGCAGGTGGACTTCGCCTCGCCCGAGGGCGCGCTGGGCGGCTTCATTGACATGAGCGTGGTAGAGCCCGCCTTGGCGGCCGCCGAGAAGCTGGCGACTGACGCCCGCGCGGCCGGCGTGCCGGTGGTGTTCATCGGCCTGCACACCACGCCGGAGACCGACTCCGCCGCCTGGAACGAGCGCATGCGCCGGCGCGGGGGCGATCCGAACATCGACGCGGCCCTTTGCCGGGCCGGCGAGGTGGGGTCGGAGTTCTACGGTCCCAAGCCGCTGCCGGGCGAATTGGTGGTGCCCAAGACCCGATACAGCGGCTTCGCCGGCACAGATCTCGACGTCCAGCTGACCAAGCTTGATGTTGATACGTTGGTGGTGGCCGGCCTGACCACCGAGTGCTGCATCGACAGCACCGTGCGCGACGCCTTCAGCCTCGACTACCACGTCTTCGTCGCCACCGACGCCTGCGCCGCCTACGAGGCGGACATCCATGAGGCGTCGTTGAAGGTGATGGAGCTGAACAGCGCGATCCTGACCGATACGGCGGCGATCGAGCTCGCCTGGAAAGGGGCTGCTTGAGCATGGCTGACGGATTTTCGCAGATGGGCGCCAGCGCGCCCTACCAAGTCACCGAAGCCGACCGCGTCGCGATCGCCGCCGCGATCAGCCAGGACGAGATCGTCGAGTTGGCCCTGACCCTGGGCAACATTCCCGCGCCGTCGGGCAAGGAGCTGGAGGTCGCCAACTACGTCTACGACTGGATGGCGCGCGAGGGCTTTTCGCCGCGCAAGGTCGGGGCCACGCCGGAGCGGCCCAACATCATCGGCACGTATGGCGGCAAGGGTCCCAATACCGTGGGGGGCAAGAACCTGCTGTTTACCGCCCACCTCGACACCGAGGCGCCGACCTGGAACCCCGATCTGGACGCCTACAAGTACAGCCCCGAGACCCTGGCCAATCCCGAATGGGAAAAGTGCTGGCTGGAGGACGGCAAGCTCTATGGATACCCGATCGCCAATGACCGCGGCCCGATGAGCTGCTTCATGATCGCCGCCAAGGCGCTGAAGACCGCCGGCTACGAGCTGGCCGGCAAACTTTATCTTACGGCCTGTCCCGGCGAGATCGGCCCCGAGCCGATCGAGGAGCACCGCGGTGTCGCCTATATGGGCAAGGACATCGGGGCCCACTACCTGTTCCACCACGGGGGCGTCGCCCCCGACTACGCCATCGCCGCCGAGGGCTGCGACTTTGGCCTGACCTGGGTGGGTTGCGGCTATGCCGTCTTCCGGTTCCAGGTCTGGGGCGACGGCGTCTTCACCCCGCTGCTCGACCATCCGGAGACCTCGGCCCAGCACCCCAACCCGATCTACAAGATCGGCAAGCTGACCGACGCCATCCACGCCTGGAGCGGCGAATGGGAGAGGGCGAGCCAGTATGTCAGCCCCGGCGGCGTGGCCAATCCCAAGTCGCAGATCGCGGCGATCCGCGGCGGCATCCCGTTCGCCTTCGGGGCAGGCACCGAGCTGGTGAACCTCTATCTGGAGGTGGGTTTGAACCCGAAGCAGCGCGTGGCCGACATCCAGCATTCGCTGGAGGCCATGGTCCGCGACAACGGCCTGGGCCGCATCGACATCGAGCCGGTGGTCGTGCGCCACGGATTCGAGGCCGACGCCCGCGAGGTGGCGCCCCTGGTCGCCGCCGTGGACGACGCCACCAAGCTCAGCCTCGGCCATCCTGTCGCCCTGGCCAATCCGGTCTATTCGAGCATGTGGCGCGATCACAACGTCTTCAACATGCACCGCATTCCGGCCATCACCACGGGCTTTCGCCGCTGGCGGCCGACGCCGCAGGATCTGGTCGACAGCGCTTTGGTCTATGCCCTGACCGCTCTGGCGGTGTGCGGCCGGGCCAGCCCCGCTGAGGGCGCGAAGCGTCCGGCCTCGGCGGTCTATCCCGACAACCCGTTCGGAAACGACTGATGGGCGTCTTGAGGAAAAAGGGCGCCTTGCAAGAGATCCCGCCGCCGGAACTCGCCGATTTCCGCAAGGCGATGGGCAGTTTCGCGGCCGGGGTGACGGTGGTCACCACCTGCCAGGACGAGCGGCTGGTCGGCACCACGGTCAGCGCCTTCAGCGCCCTGTCGCTGAACCCGCCCCTGGTGCTGGTCTGTCTGAAGCGCGACAGCCGCACCCTGGCGGCGGTCAGCGCGACGGAGGTGTTCTGCGTCAACATCCTAGCCGCCGACCAGGGGCCTTTGGCCTACGCCTTCGCCAAGTTCGGCTGCGACGACCGCTTTGCCCTGACCGCTGTCGAGGCGGGGGTCTGCGGCGCGCCGGTGCTGGCCGGCTGCGCGGCGGTCATCGAATGCGATCTGCACGACGCCCATGACGGCGGTGATCACGTAATCCTGGTCGGCCGCGTCCTGCGCGTCATAGCCGACGAAACCAAGGCCCCGCTCGTCTATGTGCGCGGCGGCTTTCTTAACGCTTAGGGAGCCCGGCTCATGACCTACGACGTCCTCGACGTGAAGCCGATGACCCGCCGGATCGGCGCGGAAATCTTCGGCGTCGACCTCAGCCAACCCCTGTCGAACCGCCAGTTCGAGGAGGTGCACCAGGCCCTGACCCAGTATCAGGTGATCTTCTTTCGTGACCAGGAGATGGATCACGAGGCCCACAAGGCGTTCGGCCGCAAGTTCGGAAACCTGGCCATCCATTCGGGCGTGCCGGGCCTGCCCGACCACCCCGAGATCGTCGCCATCCACGCTGACGCTGATTCCAAATTCGTGGCTGGCGAGAGCTGGCATTCCGACCTGACCTGCGACCCCGAACCACCGTTAGGCAGCATCTTGCATATCAAGGTCCTGCCCGACGAAGGCGGCGACACCTGTTTCGCCAGCATGTACGCGGCCTATGAGACCCTGTCGGACAAGATGAAGGCCTATCTGGAAGGGCTGTCGGCCGAGCACGACGCCAATCTGGTCTACAAGGCGATCTTCCCGGACATCGACCGCAAATATAATTGCTCGGTGCACCCGATCGTGCGCACCCACCCGGTGAGCGGTCGCAAGAGCCTGTTCGTCAATCCATCCTACACGACCAAGATCATAGGCCTGCCCAAGGCCGAGAGCACCGCGATCCTGGCCTATCTGTACCAGCACGCCGGCAACCCCGACTTCCAGGTGCGCTTCCGTTGGAAGAAGAACTCGGTGGCCTTCTGGGACAATCGCTGCACTTGGCACCAGGCGATCTGGGACTATTTTCCGGATACGCGCACGGGGTACCGGGTGACGGTGGCGGGCGACAAGCCGTTCTGAAAGATCGCGATGACGCGTAGGCCTGCCTGTGGTACGACTGGGTCGTACCAAAATGGGAGCGCCAGATGGCCGCTGTCGAAAAGCTCAGCATCGCTCTGACGCCCGAGCTGACAGCCGATATTCGGCAGGCGGTCTCCACCGGCGAATATGCCTCGACCAGCGAAGTGATCCGCGACGCCCTGCGCGCCTGGAAACAGGTTCGCCAGAGCCGTGCGGCGGCTGTCGAGGGTCTGCGCCGCCTTTGGGTGGAAGGTGTTGACGGTAACGAGGATGCGGCGCTCCACGCTGAGGACATCAAGCAACGCGGCCGCGCGCGCTTGGCGACGCTGGAAGTTCGCAAGGCCTAGCCATGGGGCGGGTCACGCAGACACATCGGGCCAAGATCGATCTCGACGACATCTGGTTGCAGATTGCTCTGGACAGTCCGGCGGCCGCCGACCTGCTGATCGATAGGATCGTCGATCGATGCAACGCCCTGGGCGACCATCCTCGTCTAGGTCCCGCGCGCCCGGAGATCGCTCCGGACGCCCGCATGCTCGTGATTGGCGGCTATCTCGCCCTCTACCGCCTTCGAGGCGACGGCGCCCAGATCGTTCGGGTCGTTCACGGCGCGCAGGAAATCGAGGGCTTGTTCGAAGCCGATTTGGAGCCGTGACCCTTATTCCCGCGTGACGCTTTCCGGGATGACCGGGCTGGGACCCGCCTTGCCCCACAGCAGGATCTCGTTGCCCCAAGGGTCGCGGAAGGCGTGGTTGTAGCCGTTGAACTCCGACCAGTAGTGGTCGCGCCACAGCTCGGTCGCGCCCAGCTTGACGGCGGTGTCGAGGATGCGCTCGGGCGTGTCGTCGTCGCCGATCAGCACCCAGATGCGCGGCTTGCGGCCGTCGGTCGCCAGGTGGCGCGGCGCGACGCCTGCGGGCTCGGGATGGGGCCGGGCGTTGGCGGACTTGAAGATTCCCAGGTGCAGGTTGCCGATCTCGCTGTCGGTCCCATCGGGCTTCTTGAAGAAGCCGCCGGGCACCATGCGGTGGTATTCGCCCTGGGGCCGGGCGTCGTTCTCCCAGCCGAACACCTCGGCGTAGAACTTGCCAGCGGCGTCGGGGTCTTCGGAGGCAAGGTCGACGAAGATCAGGGTATTGGTCATGGTCGGTTCCGTCAGGCGGGGGCGTCGTCAAAGCCGATCGACAGGGTGAGGTTTTTCCAGGCGTCGATATCGGCCTGCAGGTCGGCGGCGGCGTAGCCGGCATAGGTCAGCGCATCCCCGCCCAGCAGCAAGTGCAGGGGCGGAGCGTCGGCGTCGGCGATGGTCAGGACGGCCTGGGCCGCCTTGGCCGGGTCGCCCGGTTCGTGGCCGGCATGGTCGGCCATGATCCGCTCGGCGTCGCGGGCCAGGCCGTCATAGTCGGCGAGCTTGATCGCGACGATCGCCTTGGAGCCCGTCGAGAAGCGAGTGCGCAGGCCGCCCGGGGCGACGTTGGTGACCTTGATCCCCAACTCGGAAACCTCGGCGGCCAGGGTCTGGGTCAGGCCCTCCAGCGCCCACTTGCTGGCGCAATAGACGCCAGTGCCGGCCCAGACCGCCAGCCCTGACACAGAGGTGATGTTGATAATCCGCCCTGCGCGACGGGCCCGCATGGCCGGTAGCACGGCCTTCAGCATCGCCAAGGGCCCGATGAGGTTGGTTTCAAACTGGGCGCGAACCTCGTCCAGCGAGGCCTCTTCCACCGCCCCGACCAGGCCGTAGCCGGCGTTGTTGACCAGGATGTCGATCTGGCCCGTGAGCGCCGCAGCTTGCGCGACGCCGGCCTTCACGGCGGCCTCGTCGGTGACGTCGAGCACCAGGGCGTGGCCGCCCAGCAGCTCGAAAGCGTCGGCGTCCCTGGCCTTGCGCACCGTGCCGACCACGGTGTCGCCGCGCGCCAGCGCCGCCAGGGCGATCTCGCGCCCGAGGCCTCCGGAGACGCCGGTGATCAACCAGGTTTTGGTCATGTGTCGTTCCAATCAAGCATCACTCGCATCCGTCTTCCCGGCCAAGGTCGGGACGCAGGTTCACCCAGAGCGGCTCGTGGGTTTCATCTGGGCCCCGGCCTTCGCCGGGGAAGCGGATTTTTAGTTGAATCCGAAAGTGATCTGGAGCCTAGACTGGCTTGTCGCCCTTCACCCACAGGCGGTGCATGGTCCGGAAGTACTGGGTGTCGTCATAGAGCGTGCCGGTATGCAGGGTGCAGCGGTTGTCCCACATCAATAGGTCGCCAGCCCGCCACTTGTGGCGGTAGACAAAGTCGTCGCCGGTCATGAACTCCACCAACTCGTCGATAAGGGCCAGGCCCTCGGAACCGGGTTTGCCGATAACCTCGGTGACGGTTCCGGTCGACGGCCACAGCGCCTTGCGGCCGTCGGCGGGGTGGGTGCGGATCAGCGGGTGCTCGACGTCGGGATTGGCCGCCTCAAGCTCCTGCGACAAGGTCTGCTGCTGGCCAAACTGCCGGGTGGCCATGAAGTGCTTGTAGCTGTGGTGCAGGCTCAGCGGCAGCAGCTCGGCCTGCTTCTCCGCCGACAGCGCGTTCCAGGCCGCGCAGCCATCGGCTAGCAGGGTGTCGGAACCTTCGTCGGGCACTTCCACCGCATACAGCATGGTCAGCATCACCGGCTCGGGCTTGTAGCTGTAGTCGGTGTGCCAGCCGACGCCGTCATTGTGGGCGCCGATCGGCTGGCCGTCGACGAGCCGGTTGCTGAGGATGAAGATCTTCGGATAGCCGGGCAGGGTGAACCGGGTCTGAGTATGGTCTTCGGCCTCGCCGAACCGGCCGATGAATCGCATCAGATCGTCTGGCGTCATCGTCTGATCGCGCAGCACGATGGCGCCGTGGCGGTGGAAGGCGGCGACCACCGCGTCGATCTTCTCGTCCGTGGCCGTGGGTAAGTCGACGCCGAGGATCTGGGCCCCAAACCCAGGCTTCAGTTCCGAAAAGACGAGGTCGTCGGCGAGCGTCATGTCCACGGGGCGATCCTTAGAGCGGGTGTCGTGATCAGACACTAGGCGTCGTCCTAGGGCGCGTCTTGCCTGAGTGCGCCCGATCCCTTTCCGTGCGCGCTCAGGCAATTTCTCTTCGCTGAAAGCTGCGCGTGTTTTGCTCATTTCCGCTCCGGAAGACGGCGAACCCGCCCGCGCGTCAGGCGACGGCCAAGTTATCGTGCGCGCTGGTGCAAGACCCTGGGGCGCGCCGGGCCTAGCCTTCGTAACAATCTCTCGAAGGGAGCGCTTGCATCATGGGCACCAGTCCGCCCGCCTCCACACACCTGGACGACGGCTTTTTCAACGGCCTGTCGCGTTCGATGCTCGACGTTGGTTCGGCCGAGACCCTGCCGCCGGCCTGCTATACCGACGCCGCCTTCTATGAGTTCGAAAAGGACGCGTTGTTCAATCACGAATGGCTGTGCGTGGGCCGGGTCGACTGGGTCAAGGCGCAGGGCGACTACTTCACGACCACGATTATCGGCGAGCCGATCATCGTGACCCGCAACCGCTCCGATGAGATCAGGGCGATGTCGGCCGTGTGCCAGCACCGCGCCATGCTGGTGGCCGAAGGCCGGGGCAATACCCGCGGTTTCGTCTGCCCCTATCATCACTGGGTCTATTCGCTGAACGGCGAGCTGGTGAACGCCCCGGCTATGGAGCGCACCTGCGATTTCGATAAGGGGTCGGTGCAGTTGCCGACCTTCAAGGTCGAGATCTGGCTGGGCTTCATCTTCATTAATTTCGACGCTGAAGCGCCGGCGCTGGCCCCGCGTCTGACCGCCGTCGAGACAGCAATCGCCAATTTTGATCTCGCCAACGCCGAGGGCCTGACCCCGCCGATGACCGGCCAGTTCGCCTGGAACTGGAAGGTGATGTTCGAGAACAACAACGACGGGTACCACGCCAACAAGCTGCATCGCGGCCCGCTGCACGACTTCATTCCCAGCGAGCTGTGCAGCTTTCCGGAAGCGGGTGAGGGCGACGCCGGCTTCCTGCGTTACAACGGCACCACCCATGCCGACGCCAGCTTCAACCCGACCCAGAAGGCGGTGCTGCCGGTCTTCCCCAAGCTGACCGACGAGGACCGCAACCGCGCCACCTTCGCCAACGTTCCGCCCACCCTGTCGCTGGTGATGACCAGCGACATGGTCATCTACCTGATCCTGCGGCCTACCGGTCCAGAGACCATGGAGCAGGACACCGGCATCCTTGTGGCTCCCGGCGCAATGGAGAGTCCCGGCTTCGCGGAGCGGCTGGAGATGATCATGACCTCGGCGGGGAAGATCATCGCCCAGGACATGCATGTCGACGCCCTCGTCCAGCAGGGCCTGCGCTCGCGGTTCGCGGTGCGGGGCCGCTACAGCTGGCAGGAGGGCGCCCAGGTGCAGTTCAATCGCTGGCTGACGCCCCGCTACCAGAAGGCCTGGGCCGCGATGCGAGCCGCCCAGCCGGAGGTGGCCGCATGAGCCGGATGCCCGTCGTGTTCTTCGGTCACGGCAGCCCGATGATCGCGCTTGAGACCAACGACACTACCCAGGCCTGGAAGGCCATGGGCGAGGCGTTCGGCAAGCCCAAGGCTGTCCTCTGCATCTCAGCCCATTGGCTGACTCAAGGTGTCGGCGTCACGGGCATGACCGCCCCGCGCACCATCCACGATTTCGGAGCTTCCTTTCCTAAGGCCTTGTTTGACGTGCAGTATCCGGCTCCGGGTTCGCCGGACCTGGCGGCGCGGGTGGCGCAGCTTCTGGCCCCGCAGCCGGTGGTGCTGGATCAGCAGGCCTGGGGCCTGGACCACGGCACATGGTCGGTGCTGAGCAAGGTCTACCCGGACGCCGACGTGCCCGTGGTGCAGCTCAGCATGGACGCCAGCAAGCCGCCGGAATGGCACTTCGAGCTGGCCAAGCGCCTCGCCCCCCTGCGCGACGAGGGCGTGCTGATCATCGGCACGGGCAATATCGTTCACAACCTGCCGGCCATGAACTGGGGCGACCGCCACTGCGCGCCCTATGACTGGTCGCGGCGGTTCAACGACTACATCAAGCAGTCCGTCGCCGACGACGCGCCCGAGCGGGCGGTGAACTACGACTCCCAGGGCCAGGACGCGGCCAAGTCCGTGCCCAGCCCCGACCACTACTGGCCGCTGCTCTACGTGCTGGGCGCGCGCCTGCCGGGCGACACCGCCACCTTCGCCCCCGACCACATCGAGCATGGCTCGCTGAGCATGACCTCGGTCACGCTGGCGCCCGCCGCCTAGGACCGGAGATATCCCGATGCCCTTCATCTGCGAACCCGGTCAGTCCCGCCCCGATGTCCTGCCCGGGGCGCTGCACACGCTGCTCGCCACGCCTTCGAGCGTACATTGGGGCTATTTCGATCCGTCGATCGCGCCGTCCCTGCGCATCAGGAGCGGTGACCTGGTCAGCGCCGAGGCGATCACTCACCACGCCGGCGACGCGCCCCATCTGATGATGGACGAAGCGGTCACGCGGATCTTCACCGAGATTCCCGAGGCCGATCGCAATCCCGGTGTCCACATCATGACCGGCCCGATCCATGTCGAGGACGCCAAGCCCGGTGATGTGCTGGAGGTGCGCTACCTCCGCATGGTCCCGCGCAACAATTACGGCTCAAACCTCGCCGCCAACTGGGGCTACCTCTACAAGGAATTCGGCGAGAAGGAGCGGGTGACGATCTATGAGCTCGATCAAAACACCAACACCGCCAGCGCCCTCTATGCATACGACTTTCCGGGCACGTACCTGATCCCCGGCACGATCACCAGCTGCCCGGAATGCGACCGCCGGCCGGCCCTAAACGGGGTGCGCGTGGCGGCTCGGCCGCACCTGGGCACCGCCGGGGTGGCGCCGGCCGTCGACGGCCGGGTGAGCACCATCCCGCCCGGCGCCCATGGCGGCAATATCGACAACTGGCGGATCGGGGCGGGGGCGACGATGTATTACCCCGTCCAGGTCGAGGGCGGGCTGTTCTCGATCGGCGACCCCCATGTTTCGCAGGGCGACGGCGAGATTTCCGGCACGGCGATCGAGAGCTCGCTGAACGTGCTGATGCAGATCGTGCTGCGCAAGGATTTCGAATCCCCCGGACCGCTCCTGGAGACGCCAAAGTGGTGGATCGTCCATGGTTTCCACGAAGATCTTAATGTGGCCATGCGTGACGCTTCGTTGAATATGCTGACCTTGCTCAGCGACCATGTGGGCCTGTCCAGAAACGACGCCTATTCGCTGATGAGCGTAGCGTCCGACTTCGGCGTCACCCAGGTGGTCGACGGCAAGCAAGGCTGCCACGTGCGCATCCCGCGCGACATCTTTCCCAAGAAGACGGGCAAGGACGCGCCATGAAGGCCTGGTCGTTCAGCACCGATAGCCACCCCCGCGCCGAACGGGCCGCGGCCTGGCGAGAGGCGATGAGCCGCCTGGGCCTGCCGATCGAGGGTCTGTCGGACGCCGAGCCGGCCAGCGCTTCGGTGATCTGCCAGACCTCGCCCCTGGGCCTGGAATTCGCCCTGGTCGAGGCCGGGGCCCAGGCAATCTCGGGCCGGCGTACTGGCCAGCCCGCGGCCGTCTGGCTGGCGGTGCTGCTGAGCGGCGAGGGTACCCTGGTCACCGACGATCTGGCCGAGACCATGGTCCCGGGCGACATCGCCTATGGCCCCACCGGCCAGGCTGCGGCGTTGCGGCTGGAGACCCGCTGCCGGTTGATGTTCGTCCGCGCGCCGCGCGTGGCGCTGGATCACCGGCTGATCGCTCCAGTCAGCCTGCGGGTCGGCCGGCTGCAGGGCGCGACCGGCGTGGCTCACATCCTGTCGGGTTTGCTGCGCGCGACGGCCGATGGCCTCGAAGACCTGACCATCGATCAGCTTCGGCCGGTCGAATTGGCTCTGACCGAATTTCTGGCCATCTGCCTGGTCGAAGGCGGCGCCGAGGCCGACGCCTTTGGGAACGGCGTGGGATCCGGCGCGCCGACCGCTCACCTGCAGCGCTTGTGCCAGACCATAGAGACCCTGTTGCCCGATCCGGACCTGTCGCTTCGCCGCGTGGCCGACGAGGAGGGGGTCTCGCCCCGCTATGTCCAGAAGCTGTTCGCCAGCGCCGACGAGACCTTCAGCCACTATCTGCGCACGCGGCGGCTCGAGCGCTGCGGCACCGACCTGGCCAGCCCGCAGCACGCCCGGCTGTCGATCTCGGAAATCTGCTTCCGCTGGGGCTTCAACGGCTCGGCCCATTTCAGTCGGGCCTTTCGGGATCAGTACGGCCAGTCGCCCCGCGAGTTCCGGCAGAGCGCGGCGGCTTGAGGCCGTCGCACGCCTGACCGTCTAGGTCTCGGGCTGTTCCTCACCCTGCACGCCCGCGTCCTTTGTGACCCTTTCGGCCAAGGCCGTGGCTCCGGCGTCATCGGCGGCGATGTCGCCTTGATCGTCGAGGTTCGGGTTCGGCTGATCGCTCAGCGCCTTGTTCAAGCTGGCGAGCGTGTCTGGGGTGTTCGGGTCGGCCATGACGATCTCCTTGTAAGCATGAGTAGCGTCGGCGGACGCCGGGGGTTGCACTGCGAGCCTATTTCATGACCCCGAACCGGAACTCGGCGTTTTCCTTGAACACCTGGCCCGGTCGCAGCACGGTGGTGGGGAAGTTGGCGTGGTTCGGGCTATCGGCGAAATGCTGGGTTTCCAGCGCCAGGCCCGCGCCCTTTCCCAGGGGACAACCGTCGGGGGTCTCCAGCGAACCGTTGAAGCTGTTGGCGCTGAACAACTGAACGCCGGGCTGGCTAGTGCGCAGATTCAGAGTGCGGCCGCTGGCGGGATCGGTCATGCGCACGGCGGGGACCAGCCTGCCCCGCCCGCCGCCGTCGATGACGAAGTTGTTGTCCAGGCCATTGGCGAACTTGATCTGCGGATCGTCGGACGCCACCCGCGCGCCCAGCTTGCCGGGCTGGCGCAAATCCATCCCCGTCCCCGCCACCGGCGCGACCGTGCCCACCGCCAGCTTTCGGGCGTCGATGGGCGTGAAGGCCTTGGCGAACACCTGGATGGTCTGGTCGTAGATCGTGCCTCCGCCCGCCAAGTTGAAATACACATGGTGGCTAAGGTTCAACACCGTCGGCTTGTCGGTGGTCGCCCGGTAGTCGATGCGCAGAGCGTTCTTGCTGGTGACGGTGTAGGTCACCGCCACCTTGAGCGTTCCCGGATAGCCGCCTTCGCCGTCGGTGGCGACATAGGTCAGGGTGACCCCCGCGTGGCCATGATGCTGAAACGGGGCGCCCGTCCACACCTGTTTGGCCATGCTGGTCGGGCCGCCGTGCGAGGAAACGCCGTCAGGGCCGCTTGGCAAGTCGTGACGCACGCCATCGAGCGTGAAGCCGCCGCCGGAAATGCGGTTGGCGTAGCGGCCCAACAACGAGCTGAAGAAGGGTTTGGCTTCGTAGGCCTTCAGGTCGGCCAGCTCCAGCACCACGTTCTTGACCACGCCTTGGCGGTCCGGTGTGTTGATCTGAGTAATGATTCCGCCATAGGACAGCACCTTGACGCTCATGCCGTGGTCGTTCCTCAGGGTGAAGATCTCCACCGCGAGGCCGGCGGCGGTGACACCGTAAGGCGCGCGGCTGACTTCGGCGGCCAGACCGTTGGACGCCGTCAAGCCGACAGCCAGCGCGCCGGCCAGGACGACGGCGAACGCCTTAGGCGGCATGAGCCATCAGCCTTTCATAGCGTTGCAGGATGCGCTCGAGCGTGGAACGCTTGACGGGCTTGCCGTCGCGCAGCTTGGTCCAGGTGGTTTCGGATATGGCGTAGCAGTCGAACAGGTGCTCGCGCGTGACGGCGGGCAGCCGGGCGCGCAGACGCGCGACGAGATCGCGGGGAACGGTGAGGGTTTCGGCCATGGGCAAGCAACGTCTCCGAAGCGGTGAGGCTCCGGGTCTCCGATTTTTGATCAAGGGGCGATGACAGTGTTGTTGAGCTGGGTGATTTCCGGCGCGCCGGCCGGGGTGAGAATGCGCACCCGATAGCCCGCCTTCCAGCCGGCCGTCGACGCCAGGATGATCTGGGCGGTCTTGGGCTTGAGGTCGAGGGGCGCGGAGAGGGCGGGGGCGGTGGCGCGCGCCAGTTCGCGGCCGGTCGCATCCTCCAGCACCACGACGCTGGCCTGCGCGGGCTTGGCGCCCAGGCTGTGGACCGTGACGGTGAGCCGGCCCTTGCCGGCCTTGACGTCGTCTAGGCCGACACCGAGGTCGGGCCGGTCGATGACCGGCGCGGCGGGGATTACCAAGGCAAGGTCGAACGTCGTGGTTTGGCCAGGGGCAAAAACCACATCGAGCCCAATGGTGCGCTCAAAGGCGACGGAAGAGGCCGGCTCGGCGGCCGCGCCATCGACTGACCGGGCCAAGGTCCACTGACCAGCGGTGACATCCCAACCGGTCATCACCGCATGGATCGGCTTCCCGGTCAGGTTATAGCCGGTAATCTTGAACCCCTTGGGTCCGCCGGTGACCACGATGCCGACATCTTCGGCCGCTGTCGGCGTGTCGAACCGCCAGCCAACGATATGGCCTGGCGCCATCTGGTTGCGCCGCAGGGCCATGCCGCCGAGGCGCGAGCGCTGCAGCGTGTCGCTAAACAGCTCCACCCGGTCGCTCCACCAGTGGGCGTCTGTCATCATCCACATCCGCTGCTCGGCAGTGGTGATCTCGTCCGTATAGACGCGCTCAAGATAGGAGGTGTCGCCTGTCGAACGCCAAGCCTGATACAACAGGAACGGATCGTCGCTTCCCTTCTCGATCTGGGCCTTGATCATCGGCGTGGCCTGGGCGCGCAAGCCCAGCATGTCGATGACGTCGCTGTTGAGCTCGTCCAAGCCCCGGCCTGCCTGGCGAGCGATCTCGCCCTTCAGGGGCAGCAAGTACTTGTCATCGCCAGTCCATCGCCAGGCGGCCCAGAACATCTGCATGGGCGCGACATTGCCGCGGCTCTTGCCGGCCAGTTCGCCGCGAGAGGCGCCGGTGGCGGCCTGGATTTCCTCGGGATAGCGCCAGGTCCCGTCCGGATCCTGCTTGCCGTGCGCCAGGTGACCGTCGGCCAGGTCGACGACTAGCTTGCGCATCGTCGGGTCGCCGTTGAAGTCGGCGAGCGCGATCGCCGGGTGGAGGATGAGGTAGGAATAGGGATGCGACCAACCCCATGGGCCGTCGGTCGAGACGTCGGTCGCCGAGAAGAACCGGCTGATGATGTGGGTGTGACCATCGGCCCCGGCCTTGGCGATGGTCGGATAGGCCCGGGCGGTCTCCATCAGGCGTTCGACGACCTTGGGGTCGCCATACGATGTGTACATCGCCTCGGCCTTCAAATTGATGGCCTCCTCGTAGGAGTGCAGCTCGTCGGTCTTGATCTTCGACAAGCCCAGCGGAAGCATGTCGTTCCGGTAGGCCGCGTCGAGAAGAGCGTTGAGCGAGGCGGTGGTCTTGTCGGGGATGTCGCCCATCAGGGCCAGCGGCGGCCATTGCTGGGTCAGGTCATCGTCGTCGGAGATGCCGCCGCCGAAGTCGCCAAAGGCGTCCTGGCGCTTGTCGATCCACCACTCGATGAAGTGGCGAACGCGCTTCAGATCCTCGACCTGCAGGAAGGCCCATTTGGGGATTCCGGCCGGCGCGACCGGCAGTGTGACCGGAACGCCGGGTTGCTCGGGATTGAGCTCGGCCCACATCTCGCGGCCGTGCTTGTTGGTGGGATCGACCTTCAGCAGGTCCGACAGCTCCAGGTCCAGCCGCGCGTAGCGGGCCAGGCGCTTGGAGACGTCGTGCTCCTCGACCAGGAAGGCCAGGTTGTCGCGCGCCTGGGCCAGGCGGTCGGCGACGTGTTCGGCCTTGCTGTCGGCCGCAGGCTTGAACTTCAGGCGCACAGCCATGGCGTCCAGGGCCCTGGCGTCGAAATCGGGCGCGGCGCTGGCGATCGACAGATAGAGGCTAGCGCCCGCCGGTAGCATGCGGTCGCGAGTATCGAGAAAGATCGTGCGCGCCTCGCCCGGCTTGACCGAGACATTGATGTCGATCAGGTCGCGGCCCGGCCACAGGGGGTCCTTGACCTTGATGTTCAGGGGGACCAGTCCGCCTGCACTGGCCGCGACCTTGAGGGCCGGGATGTCCAGCGCCACGCCGTCCAGGCCCATGTCCAGGCCCTGCCAACCGTATTGAAACTTGCCGACCGCGCCGCCAGGGCGGCCCAGGCGGAAGTCGGCGGGAATCAGGATGTGGAGGATGGGGCTGGTCAGAGCCGACGCCGATGCGGCGGCCTCCGGCTTGACCGGGGCCGAGGCGGGCAGGGCGGCCAGGATGGTTCTTTCGCCAGCCGGGTAGCGGCCCTTCACGAAGGCGGTGAGATCATCCAGGCTCGGATAGACGGCCGGGTCGGCCTGCGGGCGCACCACATAGCTCAGGGTGAAACCGCCCGGCTCGGCCCCGGCGGCGACATTGTAGGCCGCCAACTCCTGGATCGGGGTCTCCTGGACGGTATTGTCGAACCGCAGCTTGCCGCCGGTCAAGGCCGCGAAGCTGTTGAAGGTCCGCAAGGGGCCTTGGGCGCGCTTGGCCAGCAGCGTCTCGGCGCCCGCGCCATTGATAGCGGTCAGTGAGCCATAGGCCGCCCCCTGGACCTCCAGCCGGTTCCAGGGCTCCTGAGGCAGGGTGAAGGTGATCGCCTTGCCGCCCTCGACATAGGTGTTCCAGTCGGGGAGCTCGAAATAGTCGTGGCGGCCCG
Source organism: Caulobacter sp. DWR3-1-2 (assembly GCF_049896225.1). NCBI lineage: Bacteria > Pseudomonadati > Pseudomonadota > Alphaproteobacteria > Caulobacterales > Caulobacteraceae > Caulobacter > Caulobacter sp. DWR3-1-2. The sequence continues at coordinate 53,730 of NZ_JAFCTW010000001.1, forward strand.
GAAGCTTGGATCGATTATAGACCCCTGGCCAGGTGGTTTCGGCGATGCCGTCCGAGCCCTGGGACATGCGTTGCTTCAGGTCGAACTGGTCGGTGAACTCGACCTTGCGGATGCGGGTCGCGGGATCGGCCAAATAGGGCGGCAGGGCGCCAGGGCGGTCCCAGCCATAGCGGTAAAGCCAGGTCTTGGCGTCAGCCACGGCCGGCGCGGCCGCCGACGCCGGATCCCTGCCCGCCGCCAGCCCGGCGACATCGGCGCCGCCCAAGGCATGGTCATAGACCCGGATGTCGTCGACATCGCCGCCGCGGATGAACTGGTAAGCGCTCTGCACCTGGTGAGGCGAGATCACCCGGCTATGGGGTCCGAACTGATCGAGCCCCGCATCCAGCGCCGCAGCCTGGGCCTTGGAGGCCACGCTCTTGCCGTCGATATAGAGGGCGATTCCCTTGGCTTCGTCCCAGCTGAAGGTCACCAGGATCCACTGGTCGGGCCGGGGGGGAACCGCCACCGTACTGACCCGTACCCTGGAGAGGTTGTCGTCGGTGACGAAGGCGTCGAAGCCCTTGCCGTTCCAGTCGATGCGCAGCCAGGTCATGTCCCAGCTGGTGTGATCGGCATAGCCTACCCGAAACAGCGGAAAGGGCGTTGTGCCCACCGGATCGCGGGCGCGCCACCAGAAGCTCAGGGTCCCGCGCTGGGCGTAGATATTGCCCGGCGCCATCCAGCTGAGTGTCTGATCACCCGCCGCCTCGATATAGGCCCCGCGCACCGGATCGGCCTTGATCTTGACCTTGTCAGCGAAGTTGGGGGTCGCGACACCGCCGGCGAGATCGGCGGTGAGGCCCTTATCGCCCGACAAATGAAACAGCAGACCGCCAGGCCCGGCTTCCGCCGCATGGACCGACCCCGCGCTGGCGGTCAAGGCCGCAGACAGCAGCAGCGAGGCCTTGAGGGTGATCTTGGTTTTCCGGGACACGACGCCCTCCCTGAATTCCGCTCATTTTCGAGTCTTCTAGGAAACCGGTGTCATCCAAACGTGGATGGATATCAAGACGTCGTTTTGCGCGAGCGGCGCTTGGCTGTGGCTGTGGCTGTGGCCCGGACGCGCAAAGAACGCCAACGGAGTCGGCGCCCTTTGCTTCGAGATTAGTGGTCCGGGCCGCGAAGGTCCCGCAGCCGTGTTCGCTTTAGAATTGCCAGCCGAAGCCCAGACGTCGAGAGCGCGGCGTCTGATAGGACCGGACCTTGCCGTAGGTGGCGCTGGGATGACCGCCGGCCGTCTAACCGAACTCGTCGTAGTCGGCGCCACCCTGAAAGTTGAAGACATGGAAGATATCGGCTCGAAATACGAGCCCGCTGCTGTCCTCGTTGCCCACCAGGGGCACGAGCGGCACGAACCGGGACGGCACAGTGTATCGGACCGAAAGGTCGAAGCGGGTGATCCGATCGCGGTGAAATGAAGTCCCTCGATTAACAACTTGGCCGCCACAGAATCGCGAGTTGGCTCCGTCGCCGTTGGCGTCTTGCCAGTCCCCTGACATCTGCGAACGACGCTTTGCGCGGCCGCCGTCAGCGGCGACAATGGGCCGATGACATCCCCGCCCGTCCTACGCCAACCCCGACGATCCTGATCGCCACGGTGGGTGTCTGGCTGTTGGCCTATGCCGCCATGACCCTGAGTTGGATCAGCGCCCAGGCGTCGCACTTCTGGGACGGGTCCGTGCGGCGGCCGATCATCTGCTGCATAGGGGCGCTGATGTGTCAGGCGACGGGGCCAGCGCTGGATCGCTCGGCGTCCTGGCCCATCGTTCGACGCCTGGGCCTGGCGGCGGGGATGTCGTTGATTGCGCGCTGATCTTCGGCGTGGCGGACTACACCGTTTACGTCGCCATTCTGCCTCGCTGGCCAGACTCCACCAACCGGCTCGAGCCGTTCCTCCTGACCTAGGTGGCGGTCCGGAATGGCGTCAGGCTCCCGCCCGTGCTCTCGTCGCTCCGCGTCAGTAGGCGCGGGAGCGCTGATTGATGGACGTGCTGATCTCCGAGGCCCAGGACTGGGAACGCGACGCGGCCCAGCGGCTGGCGCCCGCCCATTCCGTCCGCTGCATGTCGGGGCCGTTGGACGTCGCGGGGCTGGATGATGTGGCGAAGGTCGAGGTCCTTTCGACCTTCATTGATTCCAAGCTCACCGCCGAGGCGCTTCGACCGTTTTGCCAGCTGAAGTTGATCGCCACCCGCTCCACCGGTTACGACCATATTGACCTGGACTACTGCCGTGCGGCTGGGATCGTTGTCTGCAACGTTCCCGACTATGGCGACCCCACTGTGGCCGAGCATACCTTCGGCCTGTTGCTGGCCTTGGCCCGCAAGGTGGCGGAAGCGGTAGCGCGAACCCGGCGTGGTGACTTCAGCCAGACGGGACTGCGCGGTTTCGACCTGGCCGGCAAGACTCTCGGGGTGGTCGGGACCGGCCGGATCGGCCGACGGGTGATCCAGATCGCCAAGGGGTTCTGCATGACCGTAATCGCCTTCGACGCCTATCCGGATCCCGGCCTGGAGGCGACGCTGGGGATGCGCTACGTGGCGCTGCCCGAACTCCTCGCCACCTGCGATGTCCTCACTCTCCACATTCCGGGCGGCGAGGGCACGCGCGACCTGATTGGGGCGGAGGCGCTGGCGCGGATGAAGCCGAGCGCGGTGCTGGTCAACACCGCGCGCGGCGGGGTGGTCAATGTCGAGGCTCTGATCCACGCCCTGACCGAGGGACGGCTGGCCGGGGCGGCGCTGGACGTGCTGAGCGAAGAGCCCTGGCTGCGTGACGAGGCCAATATCTTCCGGGCCGGCTCAGGCCTTGGGGCGGACGGGATGCGGACCTTGGTGGCCAATCACGCCCTTCTGAAATTTTCCAATGTCATCGTGACGCCGCACATCGCTTATGACACCGACGAGGCGGTGCGGCGGATCATGGAAATCACACTGAGCAATATCGAAGCGTTCGCGGCGGGCGAGCCCCGAAACGTCGTCGGAACGCCTTAAGCATTCAGGAGGCTACTGTCAGACGTGGGGGCGTACCCCTTCATCGGACGCGGGCGCGCGGTCCGGTATTGTCTCTGGCGGACGGCGGGCCAGGATGAGCGGTCGGGCGCCCTGGGCAGGAGACCGACCGCTCGCCGTGGAATTAGGCGTTGACGGCGTCTTTCAGCTGCTTGGCCGGCGTGAACGCGACCTTCTTGCTGGCGGCGATTTCGATCGCCGCGCCCGTCGAGGGGTTGCGGCCGGTGCGGGCCGGCTTGGCCTGCACCTTGAATTTTCCAAAGCCCGGGATTGAAACTTCTTCGCCCTTCACGGCCGCATCGGTTAGCGACTTAAAGACGCCGTCGATGATGGCCTTGGCTTGGGCCTTGGTCAGCTTGTCGTCGGCGGCCACGGTGGCGTCGATCAGATCCGAAACGTTCATAAGTCAGCTCATCTGCTGGGAATCAAAAGAGAGCCAAGCCTGCCGGGGGAAACGCGCTTTGTCACCCTATGATAGCGGTGACGGTTAATAGGGCTGATTATGGTGCTCCTTCGGCTCGCACAACCCATGAAAACTCATATCTGCCAATAGGTTAGTTTTTACTATGGTCAAGCTGGACCTGTCGCGGGCACGACTGCGGCAGGCCCAGGGGGCGCTGCCGGCGGCCGATGTGCTGGGCATGACCGGACTGCAGGACGGCGTCGATCGCAATGGCCGGGAGGTTCTGGCGGCGGCGGCCTTGAGCACCTTGCTCGCGGTCGGAGCCGAGGCGGGCGCGTCGGACGAGTCCGATCTGGCGCGAGCGGTGCGCCGGGGCGCCTCGGACGCGGCGGGCGATGTCGGCCGCCAGATGGCCGGCTCCAGTCTGGCTCGCGCCCCGACCCTGACCATTCGGCCCGGCGCGCCGCTGCGCGTGCTGTTGACCCGGGATCTTGTGCTTGAGCCCTATGACGAAGGACGCCGCCCATGACCAAGTTGAAGTTGGGACCGATCGAGGACGACACCCCGGTCAAGGTCACCTTGGACCTGCCGGCCGTCTTGCACCGGGACCTGGTGGCCTATGGCCAGGCCTTGGGCGCGGAGACCGGCGGCAAGGCCGTCGAGCCGGCCAAGCTGATCGGGCCGATGCTGTCGCGGTTCATTGAGACGGACCGGGGGTTTGTTCGTGGAAGGCGGGTCGGAAAGCCATGATCGGCAGGGGGATGCGGCGGAATCTGGTTGGGCGACCGATCAATCCGGCGTTTTCGGCGACGTTACGCATGCCTCTATCGAACCGGCGGGAGAGTAGGTGGTTGGTCGAGAGCACTGGGTGCAGCCGGGAACGTACTGTCATCCTCATCGGACAGCCCAGGATGGGGTCCTGCGGGATGCAATCTCTTCATCGGGCCGTTGATGCACCCCTTGCCATCGTCGCCCCGGCAACACGCCTGACTGACCGCCAAGCCTCGCTAATCCCTACGACGACTTCTGCTGACCATCGTCGTCCGCCATGGCGCGAACCAGATCCAGGATCTGGCGGCGGACACGACCCTTTCCAATTTTCGGGAAGATCGCCGCCAGTTCCAGGCCCTCGGGCGTATTCAGAAAGTCCGTGATGACCCGATTGGCCGCCTCGCCGACATCGTCGCTCTCATCGGTGACAGGATCGGCAAGGCCGTCGAAGAAATATGACACCGGGACCTGGAGCGTCTTGGCGATCTCGTACAGCTTCGATGCGCTGACCCGATTGGCGCCGCGCTCGTACTTCTGGACTTGCTGAAAGGTCAGCTTGAGCGCGTCGGCAAGATGTTCCTGGCTGACGCCGAGCATCTTGCGGCGCATGCGAACGCGACCGCCGACATGGAGATCGACCAGATTGGGGGTTCGAGCTTCGGGGATAGAGGTCAAGTGTCAGCTCCGTCGGTTTCAGCTCGGAAAGGGCCGCGCGATCACAGGGCGGCGGTTCAGCGGAAGAACGGCTTGCGATGCTCCATTTCAAGCCCGTTCTCCAATGAAGCTGTATTACGGCGGATTGGACGGGTCCGGATCGTTCCGTCATGCTGGTTGGATGGCCAAGTACGATCCCCTGTGCGGACATTTGCGTCGCCAACGGCACGCCGAGTTCGAACTAACCTTCCCCGAGATCGAGCGCATCCTTGGCGTCATGGTCCCCAAGAGCGCCACTCGGCCGCAATGGTGGGCGAACGTGACCGACCCCGACACGGCCCATGTCCAGCGGAAGGCTTGGCGCGAGGCCGGCTATGACGCCTTCCTTCTGGTCGGCAAGGACCGCGTGAGGTTCAAGCGATCAGGTTAGCAAGGCCCGGCAGTTCAGGTCCCTTGGGCATGATGATCTAGCAGGTTCTTTTCGCCCGCGTCTGCGGGCGCTTGGCTTGGGGCGCCGCCCCCGGCGCGCTTCGGATCGTCTTCCGCCCAGCTTCGGCCGGCTTTGCCGGCCTGCCAGCCGGGTCCCCGCGAAGCCGCCCCTCCGCTTGCACACCCGGCCTCGCCGACGGGCAAGGGTTCATGTTGAACCCCTGCTTTGAGGATGAGGAAGATGGGAGAAGTCACTGAAAAACTTGAGCCTCGGATCTATATCGCTTGTCTGGCCGCCTACAACAACGGGCGCCTGCATGGCGTCTGGATTGATGTCGAGGACGACGCCGACACGGTTCGCGACGCCATCAACGCCATGCTGAAGGCCTCGCCCATGCCCGGCGCCGAGGAGTACGCCATTCACGACCATGAGGGTTTTGGCGGGGTCGAGATCGCCGAATATGCCGGGATCGACAAGGTGGTTGAGATCGCCGCCTTCCTGCGTGTGTACGGCGGCTTGGGCGCCTTGGTGCTGGAGCATTTCGGCGACGACCTGGAGGCGGCGCAAACGGCCCTGGTCGAGGACTATCACGGCGTCTTCGACAGCCTTGCCGACTGTATCCAGGAGGTGACCGAGGAGGCCACGGTCATCCCCGAGCGCTTGCGCTACTACATCGATTGGGAGGCCATGGGCCGCGACGCTGAGCTCAATGGCGACATCTTCACGATCAAGACCGCCCATGACGAGGTCCATGTGTTCTGGAACCGCTGACGTCGTGGTTTCACCCACCTAGCCGAGGGCGCGATTGAGCTCATAGGCCAGTCGCACCCCGGCCCGTTGGAGTTGCAGCGCGGCGGCGGCCCGCGCCTTGGCCTCGTAGCCGTCGGGCAGCGCGATCGGCGCGGTGTCCGAAGCGCAGCCCGGCGCCGAGCCCAGGGTGTAGGCGCTCGCCTTGGCCACCGCATAGCTTTCCAGCGCCCAGGCCTTGGGCCCGTCCTTGGCCCAGGCCTTGCGTTGCGCCGGGGTGATCTGGGCGCTGAGCGCCTTTGCGATCGTCTCGGCGTCCGGCCCCAGGCCATCGACCACGACACTGCCCCAATAGCTGTGCAGGTTCACGGTGCGCGGACCGCCCAGCGCCGCGCCCTTGGGATCGTCCTCGGCCGCGTGGGCCAAGCAGTGATCGATATGGTCGCGGATCAGGGTCTTCTTGGCGGCGGCGACCGCCTTTTCGATGGCGTGAAGCTGTTGGGCGAGGTCCAGGCAGGTGCGGCCCGCTTCGATCATGGCGATCGTCTTGCGCAAATGCCCTTCGGCGCGCTTGAGGCGGTTGACGATCTCGGGGTGGGGTTCGTGGACGACGTGGACCATGGCTAGAACCTATCCTCCTGGAGGGGATAGCGTCCAACGGCTTTCAGGGGATGACGACCGGCCGGCCGTTCAGCCCGTCTTGCGAAACAGGCACCGGTTGAAGGCCTGCACGCCGCCGCCCGGCGTGACGTGGTCCTCGCGCCAGCTGTCTTGCAGGCTGAAGGCCTCGCCCAGTTCGGCCGCCAGGCTTTCGGGGCCGTATTGGACGATCGACAGGCCGCTGCAGCGTTCGGGGCCGCCCAGGGCGAAGGTGGCCATCAACAGCGCGCCGCCGGGCGCCAGGCCCTGTTCCAGCGCTGGGCGGTGACCGGCCCGGTCTGCGGCTTACGTCAAGAAATGGAACACCGCCCGGTCATGCCAGATCGCGTAGCGGCGCCCTGGCCGCCAGGTCGTGATGTCCGTAGCGATCCATTCGACATCGTCAGCCCTTTCCCCAAGTCGGGCTCGCGCCACGTCCAGGGCCGGTTGGGCGATGTCGAGCACGGCCAGGTCACGCCAGCCGCGTTCGAGCAGGGCGTCGACGAGGTTGGAGGCGCCACCGCCGACATCAATCAATCCTGTGGATTTGGCGGGCGTGATCCGCGCCTGGGCGTCCAGCGAAGGCGCGGGCGCGAGTTGATACCAGCTGACGGTGTCGGCGTGCTTGGTGACGTAGAGGGTTTCCCAGTGCTCGGCGCGGTCCGGCATCCTGTATCCTTGAGGCGTCGTCGGGCTGATCCCTACTGCCGAAGATGGAGACGCTCCCGCCGTTCGGCCAGGGGCCGGCGGGCGGGAGCGCTCCTCAGGAGGATCAGGCCGCGACCTCCCCGGGCTTGCGCCGCCGAGAGGCCAGGGCATAGAGCGCCGGCAGCACCAGCAGGGTCAGGATCGTCGAGGAGACGATGCCGCCGATCACCACGGTGGCCAGCGGACGCTGCACCTCCGAGCCGGCCCCGACATTGAACGCCATCGGCACGAAGCCGAGGCTGGCGACCAGGGCGGTCATCAGCACGGGGCGAAGACGCCCAAGGGCGCCTTCGCGGATCGCGTCCTCGAGATTTCGGCCTTCGTCGAGCAGGCTCCGAATGAAGGTGACCATCACCACGCCGTTCAGCACCGCGACGCCCGACAAGGCGATGAACCCGACCGCCGCCGAGATCGACAGCGGCAGACCCCGCATCATCAAGGCCGCGACCCCGCCGGTCAGGGCCAGGGGCACGCCGGAGAACACCACCCCGGCGTCCTTCCAGGAGCGAAAGAGCAGGAACAGCAAGCCGAAGATCACCAACAGGGCGGCCGGCACGACCAGTTGCAGGCGGCGCGCGGCCGAGGTCAGTTGCTCGAAGGTGCCGCCATAGTCGACCCAATAGCCGGTCGGAACCTCGACTCGATCATCGACCGCCTTCCGCAGGGCGGTGACGAACGAGCCGAGGTCGCGGCCGCGGATATTGGCCGTGACCACGACCTTGCGCTTGCCATCGCTGCGGCCGATCTGGTTGGGACCGATCACCACCTCGACCTTGGCGACGTCGGCCAGGGGCACGAAGCCCCGCGCGCCGTCGGAAGCGGGCAGGGGGATCTGCAGCCGACCGATCTCGTCGACGTCTCGTCGCAGCACCTCCGGCAGGCGCACGACGATGTCGAAGCGCCGGTCACCCTCGAAGATCTGGCCCGCGGTCGCGCCGCCGATCGAGGCGGAGACCACGTCCTGGACATCGGCGATGTTGAGGCCAAACCGCGCCAGGGCGTCGCGGTCGGGGGTGATCTGCAGCACCGGCAAGCCGGTGGTCTGCTCGACCTTGACGTCCTGGGCGCCCTCGATTTTGCCGACCACCTCCTCGATGGCCTTGCCGGTTTGCAGCAGGACGTCGAGGTCGTCGCCATAGACATTGATCGCCACGTCCGAGCGCACCCCGGAGATCAGCTCGTTGAAGCGCATCTGGATCGGCTGGGTGAACTCGTAATTATTACCCGGCACGGTCTCGACGGCCTCCTGCAGTTCGGCGACCAGCTGGGCCTTGGGCTTGCGCGGATCGGGCCAGTCCTTGCGATCCTTCAGCAGCACGAAGGTGTCGGCGACGCTGGGCGGCATCGGATCGGTGGCCACCTCGGCGGTGCCCATCTTGGCCACGACCTTGTCGACCTCGGGGAATTGCTTGATCCGCGCCTCCAAAGCCGTCTGCATCTTCACCGCCTGGGTCAGGCTGGTCCCAGGAATGCGCAGGGCGTGCAGGGCGATGTCGCCTTCGTCGAGACTGGGAATGAACTCCGAGCCCATGCGCGAGGCGGCCAGGCCGGCGATCAGCACCAGGACGATCGCCCCGGCCACGAAGGCGGTCTTGAACCGCAAGGCCGTGGCCAGGGCTGGCTCATAGGCGCGCCGGGCCAGGCCCATCAGCTTGCTCTCCTTCTCCTCGACCCTGCCGGTCACGAACAGCGCGACGGCGGCGGGGACGAAGGTCAGGGACAGCAGCAGGGCCGAGGTCAGTGCAATGACGACGGTGATCGCCATCGGGTGGAACATCTTTCCCTCGACCCCGGTCAGGGCGAAGATCGGCACATAGACCAGGGTGATGATCAGCACGCCAAACAGCGACGGCTTGATCACCTCGCCGGTGGCCTCGGCGGCCAGGTCGAAGCGCTCCTGCCGCGACAGCAGCCGGCCCAGCTGGTGCTGGGCCATGCCAAACCGCCGCAGGCAGTTTTCGACGATGATCACCGCGCCGTCGACGATCAGGCCAAAGTCCAGCGCCCCCAGGCTCATCAGATTGCCCGAGGTTTTGGTCTGCACCATGCCGGTGATGGTCATCAGCATGGCCAGCGGGATGACCGCTGCGGTGATCAGGGCGGCGCGGATGTTTCCGAGCAGCAGGAACAGCACGACGATCACCAGCAGGGCGCCTTCGACCAGGTTGGTCTCGACCGTGGCGATGGTGCGATCGACGAGGTCGGTGCGGTCGTAGATCGGCTTGGCGGTGACCCCGGCCGGCAGGGCCTTGGCGGCGACCTCCAGCTTGGCGGCCACGGCGCGCGACACCGTGCGGCTGTTCTCGCCGACCAGCATCATCACCGTGCCCAGCACGACCTCGCGGCCGTTCTCGGTGGCCGCGCCGGTGCGCAGTTCCTCGCCCATCACCACGTCGGCGACATCGGCGATGCGGATCGGCGCGCCGCCGCGATTGGCGACCACGATGCGATTTAGGTCCGCGATGCCGGCGGCCTGGCCCTGCGTGCGGACCAGATATTGTTCGCCGTAGCGCTCGACATAGCCGGCGCCGACATTGGCGTTGTTGTTCTCAAGTGCGGCGATCACCTCGTCCATCGTCACGCCATAGGCCGCCAGCCGCTGCGGCCAGGGGGTGACATGGTACTGGCGGACATAGCCGCCGATGGTGTTGACCTCGGTGACGCCCGGCGTGTTGCGCAGCTGTGGCCGGACCACCCAGTCCTGCAGGGTGCGCAGGTCCTCGGGGCTGTAGGCCTCGCCACCGGGCTTGCGGGCCCCCGGGCTGGCCTCGACCGTGTACATGAAGATCTCGCCCAGCCCCGTGGCGATCGGGCCAAGCTCGGGTTCGACGCCCTTGGGCAGCTGGCCGCGAACGGTCTGCAGGCGCTCGTTGATCAGCTGGCGGGCGAAGTAGATGTCGGTCCCGTCGCGGAACACGGCGGTGACCTGGCTGAGGCCATAGCGCGAGATCGAGCGGGTGTATTCCAGGCCCGGAACCCCGGCGATGACCGTCTCGACCGGGAAGGTGACCCGTTGTTCGGATTCGAGCGGCGAGTAGCCTGCGGCCTCGGTGTTGATCTGGACTTGGACGTTGGTGATGTCGGGGGTGGCGTCGATCGGCAGGCGCTGGAAACTCCAGATCCCCAAGCCCGCCAGTACGACGACGAAAGCCATGACCGCCCAGCGATGGACGATCGAGGCGGCGATGATGCGGTTCAGCATGACGCGCCCCTAATGATCGTGGCTCGCGCCGGACTTCTCGATGTCCGCGCGAATGAGGAAGGCGCCGTCGGTGACGTACTGGGTTCCAGGCTCCAGGCCGCCCAGGACTTGCGTCCATTCGGGCGTGCGGACGCCAAGCTCCAGCATCCGCACCTCGTAGGTGTCGCCGACCTTGGCGAACACTACCTCGAAGTCCCGGAAGCGCTGGATGGCCTTGGTCCGCACCGCCAGGGCCGCCGGTCGCGAGCCGACGGTGACGGCGCCCTCGACGCCCAGGCCCGGCCGCCAGGCGGGGCCGGCCCCATCGGGCAGATGGACGTGGGCCAGCTGGGTTTGGCTGGCCATGTCGGCCGAGGGCAGGATCGACTCCACCGTGGCCAGGATGCGGTCGGTCCCCGACAGGCTGCGCACCTCGACGCTCTGGCCGACCCGGACCCGCTCGGAGTCGCGCGGATAGACGAACAGCTCGGCGTGAAGCTTGGTCGGATCGGCGATCACGAAGATCGGCCGGTCATGGGCCACGTCGCCGACATTGCTGTTCTTCTCGATGATCTGGCCCGAGATCGGGGCCGGGATCGAATAGGTCTGCAGGCTCTCAGACGACTCGACGCGGGCCACGATCTGGCCCTTGCGGACCATCTGGCCCAACTCGCCGCGCAGACTCATGATCCGGCCGGGATACCAGGCGCGGACCTCGCCCTTGCCTTCCGGCGTTACTTCGATCCGACCGTTGAGCGTCACGGTCTCGCCGATCGCCATGGGGCCGGCCGTCTCGATCTTGACGCCGCCGGCCTGGGCGGCCTGGGCGGTCATGGTCGTGCGGCCCTCATAGGAGGCATAGCGCCAGGCGTGCGTCCTACCGCCCTCGCCGGCGCTGACCGCCACGTCGAACGAGTGCGGCTCGGCCACCACGCCCGCGCCGCGCAGATAGTCTTCCCGCGGATTGAAGGTGAAGCGATCCACTTGGCCGCCAAGCCTGGTCAGGGCCACCTCAACGGTCACCTGTCGCGGATCGATCGGCTTGTCCTTGCGGTAGGGATAGAAGCGGAACTCCGGCTCGACGCCGGTCTCGAAGACCGTCACCTCCAGGCTGAAGTCGCCGTCGCGCAGCAGGCGGCCGTTGTGGGGGCCGCGCTCGAACTCGGCTTCGGCCTCGCCATGGTCATCGGGCTTGGCGGCCTTGTCGCCGGCCCCGCAGGCGGTCAGGCCCAGGGCGGCCGTGCCGAGAAGCAGCGCCCACAGGGGGCGGCGGGTCAGGGTCGGGTTCATGGTTGAAGCTCCGTGCGGGCGAGCATCGCGTGCGCGCCGGTCAGGCGATCCAGGGCCGCCCCGTCTTGATGGAAGGATTTGAGGATCTCGACCCGGCGGGTCCTGGCGTCGATCAGGGCGCGTTGGGCGGCGATGACGTCGAGATAGCTGAAGCCGCCGCGATTGAAGCCGTCGCGAACCAGGGTCACGGCGCGCTCGGCATTGGGCAGCACCTCCGCGTCGGTCCGCTTGACCTCGGCGGCGGCGGCCGCGCGGCGAGCGATCAGGCGGGCGATCTCGCGCTCGCGTTCGATCTGGAAGGCGCCCAGATCGGCCGCGATCACCGCCCGTTCGGCACGGGCCCGGTCGATGGCACCGCGGTTGGTGTCGTAGCGGCCCAAGGGGATGCTCGCGCCGACCACCAGGGCCACCGCGCCTTCGTCCTGAAGGTGGCGGACGCCGAGGCTGACGGTGGGGTCCTGCACGGCCCGGGTCTGCTCGACGGCGATGCGGGCGGCGGCGACGTCCTGCTCGACGGCCAGCAGCTTCAGGTCTGGCGTATCGACCGCGGCGGTCGCGCCCTCTGGGCGGCGGGTGTCTTCGAACAGGTCTTCCGGGACCGAGAACTCGGCCGAGCCGCTCCAATAGGCGGCCAGGGCAGCGCGCGCGTCGCGCCCGTTGGTCTGGGCCCGATCCAGGCTGACCCTGGCCTGGGCCAGTTCGGCCTCGGCGCGGGCCCCGGCGAACAGCGGGTCACGCGCGCCGGCCACGCGGCGGCTGACTTCCCGCTCGGCGCGCAGGGCCACGGCCAGGCGCTCTTCAGCCACGGCGACCTCGGCCTGCGCGGCCAGGACATCGACGAAGGCCAGTTGCACGGCCTTGGCCAGGTCGAGGCGCCGGACCTGGGCACGGGCTTCCACCAGGCCGATCTCGCGCTGCGCCAGGGCGGTGCGCGCTTGGCGCTTGCCGCCACGCTCATAGGTCTGCTGGTAGGACAGCGTGGCTTCGGTGCGGCCCAACGTCGAGAACGGCCCGCTGCCGGTGAAGTTCTCGACCTCCATTCCAAGGCTGGGATTGGGCCGGACATTGGCCTGGCGGACATTGGCTTTCGAGGCGTCGAGGCGGGCCTTGACGCCGGCCAGCGACGGGTCGGCCGAAAGGGTTCGCCGCAGCGCCTCGTCCAGCGACAGAGGCGCGGACGACGTTTGGGTGAAGGCGGGCGTGGCGACGATCAGGGCCGTGCTCATGATGAGCGCGCGCGCGTAGGCCGCGAGGCGACGCGCGGGCGCGCGGCCCGGCGAGGTCGGGGGCATGGGAAATCTCCAAGGCAGGGATCAGCGCGGCCGAACGGCCGGCGCGGCTACAGACAGGTCGAGGTCTGGATCAGGCCTTTGGCGGACGCTTCAGGCCGCAACCGGCCAGGCCCGCATGATGAACGCTCCGCGCCGGCGCGACGCTCTGGCGGTGGGCGGGGGCCGCGAGGGGCATGGCCAGATCAACGCCCAGGCCAACGGCGTGGTGATCCACGTGGTGCTGATGCGGCTCGCCAGCGGGATCGGCGGGGCTGGCGGGATCGTCGATCGCCGGGTCGTCGCAATGGTGATGGTCATCCCCGACATCGCCGGCGGCCTGGGTCGCATGATGTCCGGCGTGGTCGGCCATCTCGAAGGCCTGCGCCGCCGTCTGACCGGCGAGCGACAGCGCGATCGCCGCGCACAGCATGGCGACCCACCCGCTCGTTTGCCGAAACAGCGCCAAGCCCATGCCGACGGTGATGCGCCCGGAGCGTTCCTGATGCAAGACGCGCAAGGTCGCATTCGCGTGGTCGATCCTCCGCGAGCCCGGTGGGCGCCTCACGCCGCGGCCCTGAGTTCAGCCTGCGACTGGCGCACGATGACATAGGCCGATTGCAGGAAGACCCCAGCCAGGAAGACACCGGTGATCAGATCGGGCCAGCGCGATCCGGTCAACCAGACCAACCCTCCCGCGACAACCACGGCAAGGCTTTCGATCAGGTCGTTGCGGGTGCAGAGCCAGACGGATCGCACATTGGCGTCGCCATCGCGAAACCGCACCAGCAGCAGGGCGGCCAGGAGGTTGGCCAGAAAGCCCAGGACGCCAAGGCCAGTGATGACATTGCCCTGCGGCGGCGCGCCGGTCATCGCCCGCCAGATCGCGAAGCTCAGGACCGCGACAGCGACGACGGCGAGGCTGGCGCCCTTGAGCAGCGCGGCGCCGGCGCGGGTTCGCGTCGACCGGCCGATGACCCAGAGGCTGATGGCGTAGGTGGCGCTATCGGCCAGGAAGTCCAGGGCGTTGGCCGCCAGGGCCGCGGACTCCTGCGACAGGCTGCCGAGCGCGACCGCGATGAAGGCCGCCGCGTTGATGGCGATTACCGCCGTCAGGATGCGGCGATAGGCGGGCGAGGCGCCATCGAAGACGACGGACTGGCCGCAGCAACTGGTCGCGCAGGGTTTGGTGTCGGTCTCTACGGTCATGGCGTCCCTTGAATCAGGAGGACACTCAGCTTCCTCTAGTGACTAGAGGAGCAAGGGGCTATCATGCGCCCACGATGGAAAATCTCAGATCCTCGCCGGATGCGCCGCGCGCGATCGGCCAACTCTCCGCCCTCACGGGGGTCAAGGTCCCGACCATCCGCTTCTACGAGCAGATCGGTCTGCTGCCCGAACCGTCGCGGACATCGAGCGCCCGGCGGCAGTACGACGCCGACGCCGTTCGACGGCTCACCTTCATCCGGCACGCGCGCCAACTGGGCTTTCCCGTGGAAGCGATCCGTTCGCTGCTTGAGCTTTCCGACCATCCCGATCGCTCCTGTGAACAGGCCAACCAGCTGGCGGCGCAACAACTCGCCGCCGTCGATGAGAAGATCGCCCAGCTGCAGACGCTGAGGCAGGAACTCTACTGTCTCGCCCATGCGGGTTGCCTGGGTCCGGTCGCCGAATGTCATGTCCTCGAAAGTCTCGGCGAACCCGCGGGGATGGCCTAGTCGCGCCGCCCGACGACTTGTCATCCAATGGGGGTATCGGCCGCCGACCGCTCGACGTTGATCGCGATTCCATCGCTGCTTTTTCCTGACCTCGGAGACATCCCTTGAAGAACTGGTTGAAGGTGAGCTCGGCTGCGGTAGGCATCGCGATGATCGCCGCCCCCGCCTTTGGCCACCAGCCGGGGCATCGCCGTTCGCCCCCTGCCGTCCATCGCGCGCATCCTTCGGCGTCGATCGCGACGCCGGCGTCGGGCGAGCGACGCTGGCTGGCGGGCGATCACCACATCCATAGCCAGTTCAGCGCCGACTACACCGAGAACGCCGCCGATCCAGCCCAGCCGCCGACCTCGGTGCTCGGCGCTGATGGTCGCTATCCCATCCCGACAAACGCCGAGATGGCCAAGACCCACGGTCTGGCCTGGATGGTCTCGACCGATCACGGCGGCCCCAACCATTCCAAGATCGATCATGATCTGGCCTATCCTGAGCTGATGCGCTCGCGCCTGCTGGTGCCGGAGGTCTTGCAGTTCTACGGCATGGAATTTGACACCCCGGCCGGCGATCACAGCAGCCTCATCGTGCCCAACACGCGTGACGAGCGCGAGGCGCTCCACGGCATCGAGCATGGCTTCTCCAAGCGGGATACCTGGCCGCGCGATCCCTCCCGGGACACCGAGCCAAGGATGATCGACGCCTTGACGCACATGAAGGCGCTGAAGTCGCCGCCGATCGTCATCGCCAACCACCCGTCTCGTTCGGCCACCGGCGTCGGCGCCTGGGGCGCCTACACGCCCCAGGAGTTTCGAAACTGGAACGACACGGCGCCCAATGTCGCCATCGGCATGGAGGGCGCGCCGGGGCACCAGGCGTCCGCCCTTCGCGCTGACGGGTCCAGCAATCGGCTAGGCGTCAGGGGTGGCTACGGCAAATCCCCGACGCTTGGCGGTTTCGATCAGATGACCGCCCGACTGGGCGGGTTCTGGGACGCGATGTTGGGCGAGGGGCGTGGCTGTTGGATCACCTCCACCTCGGATTCCCACCACAACTGGCGCGACGGCGGCGATGATTTCTGGCCAGGCGAATACTCGAAGACCTATGTGCTCGCGACGCGCGATCACGCCGACATCCTGGAGGGTCTTCGCGGCGGCCGCGTGTTCGTCACGACCGGCGACCTGATCTCCGAGCTTGACTTGACGGTGAGGACGATCGGCGGCCACGAGGCGATGATTGGCGGCGAAGTCCGCGGCAAGCCCGGTGAAGCGGTCGAGGTCAAGATCCGTGTGCGCGATCCAGCCGGCGCCAACCATGCCGGCCGGCGGCCCGAGGTCAGGCGCATCGACCTGATCGTGGGCCGGGTCACCGGGCCGGCGGCGGACCGTTCAGCCGACACCAACCCGACCACACGCGTCGAGCAGCGGTTCACGCCAGAGACCTGGGTGCGGGATGGGGAATATATCGTCGTGACCCACACCCTGCCGCGCCTCGACGCCAGCCTGTACCTGCGGGTCCGCGGAACCAGCACCGATGAGTTGGAGCCGGTCGCGGACGTCGCTGGCGAAGACCCCTGGGCCGACCTCTGATTCTATTCCAATCCGGTGTTCATAACCAAACTCTAGGCGCGACCAGCCGCGCAATTGCTTCACGCGCCGCGCGGCCCCAGCAGGATGACGCCGGCGCCGACCAGGCAGATCAGCGCTCCGATCGCGTCCCAGCGATCCGGACGCAGGCCTTCCACTGACCACAGCCAGGCCAGGGACGCGCAGATATAGACCCCGCCATAGGCGGCGTAGGCGCGGCCCGCGGCGCTGCTGTCGACCTGGGTCAGCAGCCAGGCGAACAGGGCCAGGCACGCCATGCCCGGCGCCAGCCACCAGATCGACTTCCCCTCCCGCAGCCAAGCCCAGAAGCTGAAGCAGCCGGCGATCTCGGCCACGGCGGCGGCGATGTAGAGGAAGGCGGTCTTGGTCATTGGCGATCCTATCCGACGCGTCGTCGGACCGTTTAGCCCGCCGGTGAGGCTCTTGGCGATCACGTGATCAAATTCCCGCGAGCAGGCCGGCGCGGCGCAACGCCCAACTTCAGCTTCGCATCTCTGACACATGCCGCTGCTATTGAAATCGACATTCGATATCGAACTTCGATTCTGATGAAGCACGCCCTTAGGGCAGGTCTCGAAGATGAGGAAGCCGCCGCAGTGCGGCGCATCGCAAGGGAAGATAGCCATGAAGAGTCTGATCGGTGTCGTTGCGGGCGTGGCGCTGCTCTCCGGCGCTTCGAGCGCCCAGGCCGCGCGAGACTTCGTCTGGGCGACGGGCTCGTCGACAGTCCATCCGTTCGCGCTCCGCGTCGCCGAGAACACCACGCGCAAGACCGGCGGCAAGATCGCCAAGATCGAGAGCACCGGCACCGGCGGCGGCTTCAAGTCGTTCTGCGGCGGAACGGGCGAGCGCTTCCCCGACATCGCCAACGCGTCGCGACCGATGAAGAAGGCGGAGTTCGAAGCCTGCAACGCCAACGGGGTCACCGGCGTCGTCAAGCTGAAGATCGGTTTCGACGGCGTGGTGGTCGCGGTTGACGACAAGGCCCCGGACTATGGCTTCACCGTCGAGCAACTCTATCTTGGCCTGGCCGCCAACAGCCTTCGCGGCGGCCAGTTCGTCGCCAATCCCTTCCAGACCTGGAAGGAGGTGTCGCCAAGCCTGCCGGCGCGCCGATCCGCGTCTATGGACCGCCGCCCGGCTCAGGGACGCGCGACGCCTTCGTCGAACTGGCCATCGAGGCGGGGGCAGGGAAGCTGCCGGCCGGGCAGGCGCTACGGGCGAAGGATCCGGCCGCTTTCCGGGCCAAGGTCGATCCGCCCCGGCCGGACGGAGCCTGGACCGACGCCGGCGAAAACGACAACGACATCGTCGAGACCATCGAGCGCCGCCCTGGCGTGCTGGGCGTCTTTGGCTACTCGTTCCTGGCTCAGAACGACCATCTGATCAAGGCGGCTAGCATCAACGGCGTCAAGCCGACCCCGCAGACGATCACCAACGGCAGCTATCCGCTGTCGCGGGCCCTCTACATCTACGTCAAGACGGCCAATCTCGGCGATACGCCCGGATTGAAGCCTTCATCGCCGAGTTCGTGTCGGATTCGGCGGTGGGGCGCGGCGGATACCTCCAGCAGCGCGGACTGGTGCCGCTTCCACCAGCGCAACATCAGGCAGTGAGGGCCGCGGCCGTTTCGGCCCGGCCGATGGCCGCGCCCAAGGAGTGACGGGCAGGTTGGTGCGATGGGTCTCTCGCCGGCCGGCTAGGTCGTCATCTTGATGAGCATGGCGCCGGCGACGCACAAGATCACGACGGCCAGCGGCGGCGCCTTCCAGCGCTCCAGGAGCAGGAACCCGGTCGCCGCGATGGCGACGTCGCGTCCGTCGCGGATGGCGCTCGTCCAGATGGGGTCATAGAGCGCCGCCGCCAGCACGCCGACCACGGCGGCGTTGACCCCGGCCAATCCTCCCTTGGCCGCCGGGTGTCGGCTGGTCCAGCTCCACAGCGGCACGCCCGCCAGTACGAGCAGCATGCCCGGGAGGAAGATGAAGACGGTGGCGACCAGGGCCCAGAGGGCGGTCGTCATGGCGCCGTGCGGGGACCCGGCCGCCGCGCCGAGATAGGTGGCGAAGGTGAACAGCGGGCCCGGGACGGCCTGGGTCGCGCCATAGCCGGCCAGGAACCTGTCCTCGCTCAGCCAGCCTTGCGGAACGAGGCTGTCGTGCAGCAGCGGCAGGACCACGTGGCCGCCGCCGAACACCAGGGCGCCGGCGCGATAGAACACCCCCATCAGGTCCGTCGTCGAACCCGGGGCGAGGCTGCCCAGCCAGGGCAGGCCGACGAGCAGCGCGATGAAGACCGCGAAGGCGGCGACGCCGACGCGCCGGCGCACGGGCAGGGCCGGCGGCGACGGCGGCAGGTCCACACCGCGGCAGAGGATCACGCCGCCGATGGCTCCCAGCGCCAGGGCGACCAGTTGCAGCGCCGCGCCGCCGACCACCAGCAGAAGGGCGGCGGCGACCAGGGCCAGGCCGGCGCGCGGCAGGTCCGGGCAGAGCTTGCGGGCCATGCTCCACACCGCCTGGGCGACGACAGCGACAGCCACGAGCTTGAGGCCATGCAATCCCGCCAGCGTCAGCGGATCCTTCAGGGCGGGGGCGACCAGGGCGAACAGGTAGAGCGCCAGGGCCGAGGGCAGGGTGAAGCCGATCCAGGCGGCCAGGGCGCCCAGCCAGCCGGCCCGCTTTAGGCTGATCAGGGCGCCGACCTGGCTGCTGGCCGGGCCGGGCAACATCTGGCACAGCGCCACCAGGCCCGCATACTCGTCGGCCGACAGCCATTGGCGGCGCTGGACATAGGCGCGTTCGAAATAGGCCAGGTGGGCGATCGGTCCGCCGAACGAGGTCAGGCCCAGGCCCAGCGACACCGCCAGGACCTCGAAGGCCGATCGTCGCGGCGCGGGCGACGCCACGGGCTCCGCCGTCGTCATGCCCGGCCTTCCGCCGTCAGGCCGGGGCCTGGTCGTGGACCTCGCGCACCAGTTCGCGCACGCGCAGCTTGGCGATGGCGAGCGCCTCCAAGCCCAAGGGCGTGGCCCGATAGAGCCGCCGGAAGGTCTTGCCGATCTGTTCCTTGCGCGAGGCCAGGTAGCCCTTGCGTTCCATGCCGTGCAGCATCGGGTAGAGCGTGCCGGGGCTGAGCTTGTAGCCGTGGTGGCCAAGCTCCTCGATCATCCATTGCCCGTAGATCTCGCCGTCGGCGGCGTGATGCAAGACGTGCAGCCGGATCAGGCCGGCGAGGAGATCGTGGTGTTCCAGCACGCAAGGTCATTCCGTTGACAGATCCACGAAATCGGATATCGATAACGAGGGCCGTAATAGGCGCGGTCGAGACCCTTGTCACGGCTTGTTCAAGCCGTTCGAGCCCCCTCGCGCACCTTACAGGACAAGCGCGCGATGAGACCAGCCACACCTTCCCCAACTCGTTCGCCGTCCCGCCGCGCCGCCTTCGCTGCCACCGTCGGTCTCGCCGCCGGCGCGGCCCTGCTGCTGCCGGGATGCACCAAGGGAGAGGATAGGGACAAGAAAAGGCGAGGGCGGGGTTTCGGCCCCCTCAGGTGAGGAAGGCGTCGACCCTCACCTCCGGCGGTCCAGCCGTCATCCGCCCGACCACCCTGGCGGCGTTGAAACCCGCGTCCACGACCGTGCGTAGAACGGCGTCGGCGTCCTCGGGGGCGACCGCGATCAGCAGGCCGCCGCTAGTCTGCGGATCGGCGAGCAAATCCCGCCGCCAGTCCGGCGCGGCGGGGGGAATCTGGACTGCCGCGCCATAGCTGGCCCAGTTGCGAACGGCGGCTCCTGTGCGGACCCCCGCCTGGGCCAGGGCCGCGACCTCGGGAAGCAGGACCGGCGCGTCGGCGTCGAGTTCGGCGGCGAGCCCAGCGCCGCGGCACATCTCGAGTAGATGGCCCAGCAGGCCAAACCCGGTCACATCGGTAACGGCATGGACCCCGGCGATCTCCCCCAGCACCGAGCCGACGGTGTTCAACTGGGTGGTGGTGGCGATCAGGGCCGCGTAGCCCTCGGCCGACAGGCGCTGCTGCTTGAACGCCGCGCTCAGCACGCCGACGCCCAAGGCCTTGGTCAGGATCAGAACGTCGCCGGCCCGCGCGCCGCGGTTGGACAGCACGCGGTCGGGATGGACCAGACCCAGGGCGACCAGGCCGTAGATCGGCTCGACGCTGTCGATGGAGTGGCCGCCGGCGATCGGTACGCCGGCCGCCGCGCAGACCGAGGCCCCGCCGGCCAGGATCGCGCCGATGGTCTCCAACGGCAGCTTGTCGATGGGCATGCCGACGATTGCCAGGGCGAAGATCGGCGTCGCCCCCATCGCATAGACGTCCGATAGCGCGTTGGTCGCGGCGATGCGCCCAAAGTCATGGGGATCGTCGACGACGGGCATGAAGAAGTCGGTGGTGGCGACCAGGGCCTGCTGGTCGTTCAGCCGCCAGACCGCGGCGTCGTCCGAGGTTTCGGTTCCCACCATCAGGTTGGGAAACAGGCCGGCGGCCGGCGATTGGGCCAGAATCTCGCGCAGCACGGCGGGCGACAGCTTGCAGCCGCAGCCGCCGCCGTGGGCCAGGGAGGTCAGTCGAACGGGATCGGGCAAGCGGACGGCTCCTGCAACATCGCCACCACGATCCGGGCGAGTCTTCTCGCGGGGACCTTACGATTCCCCGGCGCGTCGCGCATAGTCGCCGCTGAGAAAAGCGATGATGACGAGACCCGACAGGATGATGATCGACCCGTGGCGGACCCTCAGGCGGACATGAAGCCGCTTCAGGTCCTGAAATCCGCCGATCCCGCCGCGCTCGCGGCCTATGACCAGATCATCGATGTGCGCAGTCCCGGCGAGTTCGCCCAGGACCATCTGCCCGGGGCGATCAACCTGCCGGTGCTCGACGACGCCCAGCGCGCAGAGGTCGGAACGATCTACGTCCAAAAATCGCGGCTGCGCGCCAACCGGATCGGCGCGGCCCATGTGGCGCGCAACATCGCCCATCACCTGGAGACCAGTCTCGCCGACCGACCCGAGGACTTCAAACCCCTGGTCTATTGCTGGCGCGGTGGGCAGCGGTCCAACGCCATGGCCACCATCCTTCAGCGGGTTGGCTGGCGGACGGCGGTGCTGGAGGGCGGCTACAAGACCTATCGTCGCTGGGTGCAGGCCAGACTCTATGACGCGCCCTGCGATCTGGACCTGGTCCTGCTGGACGGTGACACCGGCTCGGCCAAGACGGCGATCCTCAACGATCTGGCCCGCCTTGGCGTGCAGACCATCGACTTGGAAGGCCTGGCCTGTCATCGCGGCTCGCTGTTCGGGGCGGTGGCCGGCCAGCCGCAACCGGGTCAGAAGCTGTTCGAGAGCCAACTGATCGCGGCGCTCGACGGGCTCGATCCAGCGCGGCCGGTGGTCGTGGAGGCCGAGTCCAGCAAGATCGGCAACCGCGTCGTGCCGCCGATGCTATGGGAGGCGATGCGCCGGGCGCCGCGGATCGAGGTCACCGCGCCCCTGCCGGAACGGGCGCGCTACCTGGTCGAGGCCTATGGCGATATCGGCCACCAGCGCGAGGCGCTGTTGGCGATCCTCGAGCGCCTGCCGATCCATCCCAGCCAGAAGCGGCTCGCGGCTTGGCGCGAGATGGTCGAGGCGGGAGCCCTGGCGGATCTCGCCGAAGCCTTGATGGCCGCCCATTATGATCTGGCCTATGCGCAAGAGCGTCGAAAGTCCCAACACGCAATCTTAGCCAGCCTCGCTCTCGATCGGCTGGATCCTGCCGCGCTGGACCGGGCTGCGGCCAGGATTCTCGAGATCATCACCGCCCGCGTGTGTTCGCGCGTCGCCGGAGAGACCTGAGACCACAATGGCGGGTTATCGCCGGCGGATACGGCAAGGTCGGCTTGCGGAAGCGCTAGGCTCGCCTGTCGTCAGACCGCCGCCCGCGATGCGACAGTCGAGTGGGGATCAGGCCGCCGTTCTGCCAGCTAGGACGTCGTGAATCGATTCCGGGCGGAGGTGGGTGTAGCGCTTGAGCATCTTCCAATCCTTGTGGCCGCTGACCAGAGCGGCCTGTTCGATGCGCAGGCCCAGCTCGAACAAACGGCTGGTGCCCTCGTGGCGGAGATCGTGGAAGCGGAGGTCGTTGATCGCCAGCTTGGCGCAGGCCCGTGTGAAGGCGGCGCTGATCGACTTGCCGTTATACGGGAAGATGCGTTGTTCGGCGTTGCGCCGAAGCTCGCGCTGCACCTCGATCAAGGCCACCGCGTCGAAACCAGACGCGGCCAGGAGTGGGATCCTCTGGTCGTTGCCGGCCTTGTTTCGAGGGTCCTTTCGGTCCCGAATGATCAGCATCTTTGTGCGGGCCAGATAGTCGTCCCAAACGATGCGACAGATCTCGTCTTGGCGCATGGCTGTGGCGATGGCGAACTTCATGATCCGCGACATCGGCAAGCTCAGGCGGTTCATGGTGTCGAAGTAGAGGAACAGCCGCTCGAGTTCCTCGTCGGTGGGACGTCGATCACGCTCGTTGCTCTTGCCGATCAGGCCGAGGTGGGTGAGGGCGACACGCGCCACATCCACCTGGTCGGGCTTGGTCTCAATGTCATGTAGCGCAGCGACGCTGATCAGGACGGTCTTGATCGTGCCGATATACATGCCCACCGTCACGGGACCCGCGCCGCCCTTGGCGCGGCGCTTGCCAAAAGCGATGAGCGGAAGGCGGTCCAGTTCGGCGAACTTCGACTTCCCGACCGGATCGGCCTTCAACATCTTAAGCATGTCGAGCTTGGTTCGACCGATCTTCTTGCCGACCGACTTGAGGTCTTCGATATGCAGATCGATCAGGTCAACCAGGGTCCGCTTGTCCGCGATACGGGTGGACTTGGGCTTGCCGCCCCGATCGATGGTGCTCTCGGCCGCCGTGGCCCAACGCCGCGCGTCCTCGCGCCGGTGGAAGGTCTCGCTTATATAGCGCCCCTTGCGGCGGACAACGGCGCGCCAGGACCCGGACGGGAGCTTCACGAACGTGGCCAATTTTCGTGTACTCCCTGTGTACAGTGAGGCGTCGTACCGTGGCGAAAAGTGGCGTGTTTCAGCGTATTTTAGGTGTACACGCCGCCTATCTAACTCTTTGAATGTACGTTAAAAATGCAGCAATTTCAATCACATAGATTCTCTTGTGCGCCTATGATGGACTGGAGCGACCGTCACTGTCGGTCGTTGCATCGCGTGCTGTCTCGCCGGATGCTGCTCTATTCGGAAATGGTCACCAGCGGCGCCGTGCTGAACGGCGATCGCGAAAAGCTCCTCGGCTTCGACGATGGCCAGCATCCGGTGGCCCTGCAGTTGGGTGGTTCCGACCCCGCCGACCTGGCGGCCGCGGCCAAGATTGGCGAGGACTTCGGCTATGACGAGATCAATTTGAATGTAGGCTGCCCATCTGACCGCGTGCAGAGTGGCCGGTTCGGCGCTTGCCTGATGCGCGAGCCGGCGCTGGTGGCCGACTGCATGGCGGCGATGGCGGCGGCGGTGTCCGTGCCGGTGACGGTCAAGTGTCGGATCGGCGTCGATGACCAGGATCCGGAACAGAGCCTGTTCGAACTTGTCGATTTGTCGGCGAAGGCTGGCGTTTCGACCTTCGTGGTCCATGCTCGCAAAGCCTGGTTGAAGGGGCTGTCACCCAAGGAAAACCGCGACGTACCGCCTTTGGACTATCCATTGGTCCATCGCCTGAAGGCCCAGCGCCCGGACCTCACGATCATCATCAATGGCGGGGTCCCCGATGTGGATGTTGCATTGGCGCAGCTTGAGCTCGTGGACGGGGTGATGCTGGGCCGCGCGGCCTATCACGAGCCGGGCCTGTTGGGTCAGGTCGACCGGCGGGTGTTCGGCGAAGGGCGAGTTATCGACGCCTTCGAGGCCGTCGAGCTTTACAAACCTTATATGGCCAAGCAATTGGCGACGGGCGTGCATTTGGCGGCCATGAGCCGGCACATGCTGGGTCTGTTCCACGGCCTGCCGGGCGCGCGGGCCTGGCGCCGGATACTCACGGTCGAGGGGGTCGGCCCCGACGCGGGGCTGAACGTCGTCGATCGGGCGGCGGCCGCTGTCCGCCAGGCGATGGACGCCCGCGAGGCGCGCTTCGCCGAGAGGATCGCGAGCTAAGCCCTACGACCGCAGGACCAGCGCGCGCGGCGTGGCTTGGAAACTGGAGAGGCGGCCCAGATAGCTCATGCCCAGCAGCGACGTGTCCAGGCCGTGCTCGATGACCATGGCGTCGACGTCGTGAACCTGCGCGCCGGCCACCGCCACGCTGGCCAGCTTGACCGAAGCGGCCCGGGCTTGGCCGGACGCGGTCATCACCGTGTAACGATAATCGAGCTTGCGGACGTCGATGCCCAGGCGCTGGGCGTCGGTCTGGCTCAGGGCGACCGTGGTGGCGCCCGTGTCGATCAGGAAGCGAATAGCGCGGCCATCGACCTTGGCCTCGGCCCAGAAGTGGCCGTCTGGACCCTTGACGATCTGGGCCGCGCCGTCGTCGATGGAGGCGGTAGCAGGGGCCGAGCCGCGCAGGTCCGGCTGGCGCAGATCATCCAGCGATACGACGGCTTTCGCCGCCCCGACCGCAGAGAGCGCGCCTACGATCGCGATGGTCACGAACTTGAGCATCGAAGTCACCCCGCCATACAGGCTTGCTGACCGTTTCTACGGCCGTTGAGGGGAGAATAGTCGCGAATGGGTTTTCAACCCGTGAATCGACAGATACGCGACCCATTGTAGTTAATTAAACAATAATCTTACTGCAAGTTAAAAAACCGTAATACTGTTGTTGTGTGAGATTACACTTAGGTAATGTGCAATATGACTTCGATTTAACTTAAGTTCTTGCGCAATTCGCGGCAAATGCCTCGCGGCAAGTAAATGTTTATCGAGGAACACCGCCATGCATAAGATCATCGTCGCGACCGTCGTCGTTTCCGCTCTGGCGGGCGCCGCCCAGGCCGGAACCAGCAACTATGAATTCCTGCAAGCCGCTCGCTGCCGCGGCCTGGCCGCGTCGGAAGGGCTCGGCAAGTTGGACACCAGCAACATCGACACCTTCCTGAAGCAGGAAGGCAGCGCTCGCGAACTGCCGGTTCGCGTCTCGGCCGGCAACAAGATCACCGCCGCCCAGAAGGAAGGCGACAAGGCCCAAGGCTCCAAGAAGGAAAAATTGCTGGCTGAACGCTCGGGCGCCTGCTCGGCCTGGCTCAACGCCTCCGCCGCGAACTAGGACGTTCAAGGCGAACCCAGGTCGGCCGTCAGGCTGGCCACGGGGTCAGGGCGCAGGGGCAGGGCGGTCATGATCGCCGCCCGCTCCTCGTCGCTCAGGCGCGCCCACCCGGCGATCTCCGGAAGGGTTCGTCTGCATCCCAGGCAGACCCCGGTCCGCCCGTCCACCGCGCACACCTTCACGCAGGGTGTCGCGATGGGGCGGGGTGGAGAGGATGGAGCGGCCAAGGTCATGGTCAAAGTTCGCCCCTCCTGCCGGTCGGCGCAAGAGGCGACCCGGCGAACGCCCTTGCATCGGGCGCGGGCTGGCTTAAGTCCGCGCCCATGACCACTTCTCCATTCGACGACATCCGCAAGCTGGCGGCCGACGCGCCGTCCGCGCCAATCGCCTGCGCTCCCCCCGGCGGCGATCGCCTGGCCGAGCTCTCGACCTGGCTGACGGCCTGGACCGGCAAGACGCCGCCTGTCGTGCTGCGTCCCGTGGTCGCCCTGTATGCCGGCGCGGTTCAGGGCGTGGGGCCGAGGGGTTACGCCCGAGCTCGCCTGGAGGCCGTGGCCTCGGGCGGGGCCAATGTATGCCGTATCGCTGGCGCTCAGGGGGCGGGACTGGAAGCCTTCGACCTGGCCGTCGATCGTCCGACGCCAGATGCGGCCTCAAAAGCCTCGATGAGCGAGAAGGAGTGCGCCGCGACGATGGCGTTCGGTATGGAGGCCCTGGCCAAGCAGCCAGATCTGCTGATCCCAGGCGTCATCGCCGCCGAGACCGTGCGTACCGCCGCGACTATCGCCTTGGCCCTGTTCGGCGGAGACGCCGCCGACTGGACCGAGGCGCCCGAGCCGGTGGCCGCCGCCGTGGCCCGCGCCGCCGCTGAGGACGATCTGTCCGATCCTCTGCAAGTCCTGCGTCAGCTCGGTGGACGCGAGACCGCCGCCCTGGTCGGCGCGATCCTGGCGGCCCGGGTGCAGAAGATTCCGGTTCTGCTCGATGGTTACGCCGCCTGCGCCGCGGCCGCCGTGTTGCATATGATCGATCCGGCGTTGATCGCCCACTGCCAGGCCGCCCACGTCGGGACGGCAAAGGGCCATGCGCGGCTGCTCCAGGTCTTGGACAAGCGGCCCCTGATCGACCTGGACATCGTCGAGGAGGAGGGGGTCGGCGGTGTCACCGCCCTGGCCTTGGTGCGGCTGGCCTGCGAGGTCCGGTAGCCATTTCCGCTCAAAACTGATCGTTGTTTACGTTGACGCTAAGGTCATCTTTCCAAACGCGCGTTCGAACCCTATTGTGACTCCCGACAGTCAAGACGGCCCCTTGAGAGGCCGATTTCCCGGGAGCCCGCCATGAACCTCGATTTCTCGCCTGAAGACGTCGCCTTCCGCGACGAAGTCCGGGCGTTCATCGCCGAGAACTACCCCGCTGGCCTGCGCGAGAAGCAGGAGGAGGGCGAAGAGATGGCCAAAGACGATTTTCTCTCGTGGCACCGCATCCTGGCCAAGAAAGGCTGGGTCGCCCCGGCCTGGCCGGAAAAATTCGGCGGCCCGGGCTGGACCTCGGTGCAGCGATACATCTGGTCGGAAGAGACCGCTCGCGCCGACTGCGTGCCGATCCTGCCGTTCGGAATCAACATGGTCGGCCCGGTGATCTACACCTTCGCCACCCCCGAGCAGCAGGAACGCTTTCTGCCGCCGACCCTGTCGGGCGACATCTGGTGGGCTCAAGGCTATTCGGAGCCGGGCGCGGGTTCGGATCTGGCCAGCCTGAAGACCAAGGCCGAGCGTTTCACTGGCGACGACGGCAAGGAATACTACCTGGTCAACGGCCAGAAGACCTGGACCACCCTGGCCCAGCACGGCGACTGGATCTTCTGCCTTGTCCGCACCGACCCGGTGGCCAAGATCCAGGAGGGCATCTCGTTCCTGCTGATCGACATGAAGTCGCCGGGCGTGACCGTCCGTCCGATCATTACCCTGGGCGGCGAGCACGAGGTCAACGAGGTCTGGCTCGAGAACGTCAAGGTGCCGGTCGAAAACCGCATTTTCGACGAGAACAAGGGCTGGACCTGCGCCAAGTTCCTGCTGGCCCACGAGCGTTCTGGCATTGCCGGCGTGGCGCGCTCCAAGCGCGGCATCGAGCGAATTCGCCAGTTGGCTCAGACTGAACTGGGCGATGACGGCCTGCCACTGCTGACCGACCCGGCGTTCAAGCGCAAGGTCGCCGACCTGGAGATCGACCTGACGGCCCTGGAATATACCGAGTTGCGCACCCTGGCCGGTGAAGCGGCTGGCAAGGGCCCAGGTCCGGAGTCCTCGGTGCTGAAGATCAAGGGGACCGAGATTCAGCAACGGATCACCGAGCTGGTGCTTGAAGCGGCCGGCCATTACAGCGCGCCCTATTTCCGCGGCTTCCCGAAGGACGGCGACAACGCCCATCCGATCGGCCCGGACTTCGCTCATCGCGCCGCCCCGACCTATTTCAACGTCCGCAAGACGTCGATCTACGGTGGCTCCAACGAAATCCAACGCAACATCATCGCCAAGATGGTGCTGGGACTCTAAGGCGGCCGGCGCGGAACAGGTCGATGAACCCGCATGGGCCGGTCCTGGCCGCCATGATCGCGGTCGCTCCGTTCGGAGCGGCTCGCGACGCCATTGGGGGCGAGGTTCTGGAAGCCGCCGCGAGGGCGATCGGCCCTGGCGTCGTGACCCATACACGGCTGGCCCCTGGTCAAACGCCGGTGCTCGTGACCTTCCTCGGCCGCCCTGGAGATGTTCTCTGGAGCTCAGGCGAGGGCGCTCAAGCCGGTTGGCGCGGCGATGTCCGCTATCTCGGCGATGAGCAGGGCCCGTCGCGGTTCGAGGCGACCCAATTTTCCGCGAATGGGGAACCCTCGCCGAGGATCGGCTTCCTGGCGAAGACGCCTGGACGCGTGATCCTTCCGTTTAAGGATGCCGACGTCTTCCTAATAGTCGAAGCCGTTGAGCCAGATGGTCTGAAATACCATCTGGAAGCGGTGCTCAGAAACGAACAGATCGTAGACGAATAGTCTTCAGAGGAAACCCAGGGATGGACTTCAACTTCACCGAAGAGCAGTCGATGGTCCGCGACACCGTCGCGAGCTTCCTGCAGGACAAGTACAACTTCGAGACCCGCCGCAAGATCGTGGCCTCGGAGAGCGGCTGGCGCGCCGACTACTGGCAGGCCTTCGCCGAGGAACTGGGCATCTTGGGCGCCTCGTTCAGCGAAGAGCTGGGCGGCCTGGGTGGGGGCGCCATCGACAACATGATCATCATGGAAGAGTTCGGCAAAGCCCTGGTCATCGAGCCCTATGTGGGCACGGTGGTGATCGGCGGCGGCTTCATGAAGCACTCGGGATATGCCGGCGCGACCAGTGTCATCGAAGGCATCATCGCCGGCACGACGACCATTGCCTTCGCCTATGCCGAGCCGCAGGGGCGCTACACCTGGCAGGACCTCAAGACTACGGCCAAGAAGGACGGCGCGGGCTATGTGCTGAACGGCCACAAGGCCGTGGTGGTGGGCGCGCCATTCGCCAGCCACCTGTTGGTCACCGCCCGCACCGGCGGCGGCCAGCGCGACACCGGCGGCGTGTCGGTGTTCCTGGTCGACAAGACCCTGCCGGGCATCGTCACACGCGACTATCCGACGGTGGACGGCGGCCGCGCCTCCGAAGTGTTCTTCGAGAATGTCTCGATCCCCGCGGACGCCTTGATCGGTGAAGAGGGTAACGGCCTTCCGCTCGTCAGCAAGGTGCTGGACGAGGCCACGGCCGCTGTCGGCGCCGAGGCCGTGGGCCTGCTGCGCAAGCTGCACGAGGGTACGCTGGACTACGCCAAGCAGCGCAAGCAGTTCGGCACCGCGATCAGCAACTTCCAGGTGCTTCAACACCGCATGGTCGACATGTTCATCGAGGTCGAGCAGGCCGTTTCGATGACCTATATGGCCACCATCAAGCTGGACGAAGGCGACGACGAGCGGGCCAAGGCCGTCTCGGCCGCCAAGGTCCGGATCGGCCGGGCCTGCAAGTTCGTCGGCCAGAACGCCATCCAGATCCACGGCGGCATGGGCATGACCGACGAGCTGGCCATCGGCCACTATTTCAAGCGCGCCTCGATCATCGAGGGCCTGTTCGGCTCGGTCGATCACCACCTGAAGCGCTATGAATCACTGTCGTTCGGCAAGGCGGCCTGACCGCCGTTCACGGACAACTGTCGATTGAAGCCGAAACCGCCCGCGACATGCCGTCGCGGGCGGTTTTTCTTTGCGACGCAAGGCCTTGCTTGAACAAGGAAAACGCCCATCGTCCGTAGGCGGAATTCATCAGGGTTCGGACGATTTTTCTTGCGTCTCGGCCAGTCTGGGGCATGCTTGACGATGACGCGCTGACGACTGGGAGGGGGCAAGCCCCTGTGAGCCGCGCGCGTCTCCTGGTCCAACGGCCTGTCTTGTTTTTCAAGCGAAGTCTGGGAGACGCCGCCATGAACGTATCGAAGATGAACCACGCCATGCTGTCCTTCGCCCTGCTGGGCGGGATGCTCGTCGGCGGGAGACCCGCGCTCAAGCCGACGGCTCAGCCGTCAAAGGCGTCGGAGCGGAAATAGGAAAAAAAAGGGGCGGTCCGCCGTGCGGGCCGCCCCTTCCTGTCGTCAATGTCCAAATCCTAGGACTTGGCGGCCGTGTTGCAGTCGGCGAGGCCGGCGGCGTCCAGCTCTTCGCCGCGATAGTTGAAGGTCGTGATCGCGCCAAGTTCCGCCGCGACCTTGCGGCAGGCGCGACCGATCGGAAGCGACTTGACTGCGGGCGCGGCGCAGACGTCACCGGTGCAGCGCCAGGCGGCGCCGTCCAGGATCAAGGTCGGAGCCTTGGATGGGGCCTTGAGCTTGAGGACCGCTCCCTCGGCCGCCAAGGCGGCGGACGACATGGCGGAAGCCGCGACAAGCGCGGCGACAAAAAGACGCATGATGGTTTCCTATATCCCCGGGCCGACAAGGGGAGGTCGGCCCATCTCAGGTTCGTTTCTTTTCGCTACTAAGTCAAGAAGCGGAGCGTGTCCGAAGCGTTTGTTTGCCTGGTTTCCAAGCTCCAGGCCAGTAGGGTTGGCGTTATATCGCTGGCCTTTTCAACGGACCGCCAGCAATCGGCCAGGCTGGGCGGGGTCAAACCCTCGTCGATGGTGTGCTGTAGCAGGGCGAACAAGGGGTCCCAGAAGCCGCGTGGGTTGTGAAACATAATCGGCTTGGCGTGCAGGTCTAGCCGTCGCCATGACAGGAGCTCGATGATTTCCTCCAGCGTGCCGATCCCGCCGGGCAGCACCACGAAGGCGTCGGAACGCTCGAACATCATCATCTTGCGCTCGTGCATCGAGGTGACGATCACGGTCTCGACGTCGTCGAACGGCTGCTCACGGCCGCGCAGAAAGTCCGGGATGATGCCAAGGACCTTGCCCCCCGCAGCATGAGCCCCGCGCGCCGTGGCGCCCATCAGGCCCACGCCGCCGCCGCCATAGACCAGCTTCAGCCCGGCCTTGGCGAAATCGCCGCCAATTTCGAAGGCCGCGTTCAGAAAAGCGGGATCGGCCGTGTTCGACGACCCGCAGTAGACGCAGACGGACGTCAGCGCGCTGGCGCCGGGGCTGGTTTGCTCGCTGGACAGGTCGGGCATCGTCGTCCACTCCAGGAAAAATAAACAGCGGGCCGGTTCTTGTGGACAAGCGCGGCGCGCCGCACGTGAACACCCAGGAAATTGGCCGGCGGGGCGTCGTCGGTCGTTGGATACGCCATGATCAGGATTCGGAAGATCGGTTTCAAGTCGGCCATGCTCCTGGCTGTGGCCGCGGCCCTGGCTTTGGGAGCCTGTGATGGCGGCGAAGGCTGGCGGCACGCTCCGGCCGCGACTGACGCCGAGCAAGCCTCGCCCCAGGCCGACTATCTCAAGCCGCCGGAGGTTCTTTCTGCGGCCCGTCAGGCCGACGGCGTGGTGCTGTCGGGTCAGGCGGCCCCAGGGTCCAGCGTACGGCTGGGCGCGCCGACTGGTGAAGCCCTGTTGGGTCAGGCTGACGAGGCCGGCCATTGGCGCTTGCTGGCCCCTCAGGCCGCAGAGCCTAGGCTCTACGGCCTGTCGATGACCCTGCAGGGGCGCACAGTGCAGGCCCAGGGCTATCTGATGGTGACCCCCGGCGGCTTGGCCGTGCTGCTGCGGGCCGGGGCGGGGGCGGAGGTCCTGGCCCAGACCTCGCCGTCGCCACGCATTCTGGCCGTCGACTACGACCGCAGCGGCGGAGGCGTGATCTCCGGTGTCGCCATGCCCGGCGCAGGGCTGGGCGTCCGCGTTGATCGCACCACGCGTGGTGAGGGCAAGGCTGACGAGGCAGGCCGGTTCGCCCTATCGCTCAACCAGGCCTTGGGGGCTGGCGCCCGTACGATTCAGGTCGCCGGCGAGGGGGGGGAGCAACAGATCGTGCTCGAGGTGAGCCCACCCCAGCCGCCGTCGGGCGGTCCCGTGCGGTCGACCCTCACGCCGCGAGGCTGGCGTGTCGATTGGATCACGCCGGGCGGCGGCGTGCAGACCACGCAATTGCTAGAAGGCGCCCAGTGAGAGGCATGGCGCGCGGCGGCGCGGCCGTCTCTGGCGCGGTCTCGGCCCCGGACGTCAAGCCCAACGGCTGGAAGGCCCTCACCGACCTCGCCCGCCTCGTCATGCGCTCCGAGGCGCCTGGGCTGCGCTGGCGCGTGTCCGTCGCCCTGGCCTTCACTTTCGTCGGCAAGTTCCTGGGCGTGATCGCCCCCTTGCTGCTGGGCAAGGCCGTCAATGAGCTGAGCCAGGGCAAGACCGCCGCCGCGCAGGTCAGCTTCGCCTTCGCGGGCCTGGCTGGCGGCTGGGCCTTGATCCGGTTCATCGCCGCCGCCGCGCCCCAGGCCCGTGATGCAGTGTTCACGCCAGTCGCCCAGGCGGCCCAGACTCGGGCGGCGGTCGAGACCTTCGCCCACGCCCTGTCGCTGTCGATCGACTTCCACCAGACCAAGCGCACGGGCTCGCTGTCGCGGGTGATCGATCGCGGGGCGCGGTCGATGGACTTCCTGCTGCGCGGCCTGGTGTTCAACATCGCGCCCACCGCCGTCGAACTGATCATGGCTGCCGTCGTGCTGGCCAAGGCCTATGACTGGCGCTTCGCCCTGACGGCGGTGGTCACTGTGGTGATCTATGGCGTGATCACCTTCTCGATCTCCGACTGGCGCATCGGTCATCGCCGCGTGATGAACGAGGCCGACGCCGAGGCCGCCGGCCGGGCTGTCGACGCCTTGCTGAACTACGAGACGGTCAAGGCCTTCGGGGCTGAGGACCGGGCGGTGGCCGGCTATGACAACGCCCTGCGCACCTACGGCGAGGCCAATATCAAGGCGACCAACTCGCTGACCCTGCTGAACGTCATCCAGTCGGCGGTGATGAGCCTGGGTCTGGGCGTCATGGCCATCCTGGCTGGCAGCGAGGCCGCACATGGCGACATCGGCCCGGGCGACGTCACAGCCGCAGTGCTGATCCTGGTCAATCTGTATGGCCCGCTGAACATCCTGGGTTTCGCCTACCGCGAGATCCGCCAGTCGTTCATTGATATGGAAGCCATGCTCGAGCTGCGCCGCGCCCAGCCGGACGTGGCCGATGCCGCCGACGCCATCGACCTGCCGCCGCCCGCCGACAGACGGGGCGGGGCGGTGGCCTTCGAAGGCGTGTCCTTCCGCCATGGACAGCGCTCCGAGGGGCTGCAGACCGTGACCTTCGCCGCCGAACCCGGCACGACGGTGGCTATCGTCGGTCCATCGGGGGCAGGCAAGACCACCATGGTGCGTCTGGCCCTGCGGATGATCGACCCCCAGGCTGGGCGCGTCACCCTGGATGGCCATGACTTGAAAGCGCTGAAACAAACCTCCCTGCGCCGCGCCGTCGCCCTGGTGCCGCAGGATGTGGCCCTGTTCAACGACACCCTGATGGCCAACATCGCCTTTGCCCGTCCCGAGGCGTCTGAGGCCGACGTCTGGGCCGCCGCCGAGGCGGCCGAGCTGGGCGAGTTCATTCGAGGTCTACCCGAAGGCATGGAGACCAAGGTCGGCGAGCGCGGCCTGAAGCTGTCGGGCGGCGAGCGGCAGCGGGTCGGGATCGCCCGGGCCCTGCTGGCCGACCCGCGGGTATTGATCCTCGATGAGGCGACCAGCGCCCTGGACAGCCGCACCGAGGCGGCGATTCAGGCCACGCTTCGCAAAGCCAGGGCCGGGCGCACGACCTTGGTGGTGGCCCACCGCCTATCAACCATCGCCGACGCCGACGAGATCATCGTCCTACGCCGAGGCAGGGTGGTCGAGCGCGGCGCGCACGCAACTCTGCTAGACGCTGGCGGCGAATACGCGGCGTTGTGGCGCAGGCAGACCCGAGAGAAACCGGTTGCGGCGGAGTAGCCGCGTCATTGACTCGGCCGGCCGCCAAGCTAGAACGAATGTAGAACAAAAATGGCGGTTACTGTGATGCTGACGCGCAAGATCGATCGGGCTCTCGACGCCATGGCCGCGTGTCAGGATCGCGTGCCCGCCCTGCGCGAAATTTATCGCGCCGACAGCCCGGAGAGCTTGGCGCTGGCCAGCCTGCTGGAGGCCGTGGAGCGCGCCCAACGTGTCCTGCAGGGCGACACAGCCTCGACGGCGGGCTAGAGCATTTTTCGAGCGAAGCGGTTTCGGTTCGCGTGAAGAAAAATGCGTCAAAACAAAAGGTTAGAGCTCCCGACCTGACGCAGTCAGGTCGGGAGCTCTAACGGGTCACAATTGTGGGGTGCGAGACCGGCGCCGCCCGCTGTAGTCTCAAACTTAGCCCCATTCGAGCTTAGGAGCCGCCCTTGCGCTATCTTCACACCATGGTCCGCGTGAAAGACCTCGACGCCTCGCTGCGCTTCTATGTCGACGGCCTGGGCCTGACCGAAATGTACCGGATGGAGAATGACAAGGGCCGCTTTACCCTGGTGTTCCTCGTCGCGCCTGAGGACGTCGAACTGGCCAAGGAGCGCCGCGCGCCTCTGGTCGAGTTGACCTATAATTGGGATCCCGAAGATTATGACGGCGGCCGCAATTTCGGCCACCTGGCCTACCGCGTCGATGACATCTACGAAACTTGCCAGCGGCTGATGGACATGGGCGTGACGATCAACCGTCCGCCGCGTGACGGCCACATGGCTTTCGTCCGCTCGCCCGACAATATCTCGGTGGAGCTGCTGCAGGATGGCAATCTGGATGCCGTCGAACCCTGGGCCTCGATGCCTAATACCGGGGCTTGGTAGGCGGCTTAAACGAGTTTGGTGCGCAATTCTGGCGGCGCGAACGTCGCGGCCAGGGCTTCCAGTCGCTGAGCAGGATCGTCGATGATCGCCAGCCAGGCCAAGCGCGCCAGTTCCAGCTTGTAGGTCGTCGCATAGCCGGTCGAGAATGGTGACGGCGTGCTGCCAGGCGGTTCAGCGGCCTTGGCGTTCAGCAGGCGCTGGCGGGCGAGGATGGCCGGGCGGTCGATCAGTACCTGACCGTCACCTCCGGCGACCCAGCTATCGACCACCGCCGACGCGGCCACGGCGTAATAGACCATGACGGGAAGGGCGCGTTTCTGCGGCGCCGGCTCGGCGATCATGGTCGGCTTGGCGCTGGCGGGGTCGATGATCTTGAAAGCCAGCGCCGCTCCGCCCCGTTGCAGGACGGTCTTCCAATGATCGTTGGACTCACTCATGGTTAAGCCTGTATCCGCTGTGCGCCGCGCGGTGAAGGCCCAACGCGGCAAATGGCACAGCGGATACGGACTCAGTCGGAAATCTTCGGAGCGCTTGTCGCTACTCCGCCGCCACCGTCTCGCGAGCCGTCAGGGCCGGGTAGTCGGTGTACCCCTTGGCGCCAGGGCCATAGAAGGTCGTAGGGTCCGGCGCATTGAGCGCGGCGCCGGCCTTGAGGCGCTCGACCAGGTCCGGATTGGCGATATAGGCCTTGCCGAAGGCCACGGCGTCGGCCGCGCCGGTATCCAGAGCCGTCTGGGCGGTCTCGGCGGTGAACTGCTCGTTGGCGATATAGACGCCGCCGAACTTGGCCCGCAGATCTACGCCCAGGCTGTCTGGGCCCGAATATTCGCGGGCGCAGAGGAAGGCGATGCCGCGCTTGCCCAGTTCGGTGGCGATGTAACCGAATGTAGCGGCGAGATCGCTGTCGCCCATCGAATGGGCGTCGGCGCGAGGGGCCAGGTGGACGCCCACGCGACCCGGGCCAAAGACCGAGACGGCGGCGTCGGTGGCGTCTAGCAGCAGGCGCGCGCGGTTTTCGATCGAGCCGCCGTATTGGTCGGTGCGCTTGTTGGAGCCGTCCTGCAGGAATTGGTCGAGCAGATAGCCATTGGCGCCGTGCAGTTCCACGCCGTCAAAACCAGCGTCCTTGGCGTTCTGGGCGCCGAGGCGGAAGGCCTCGACCACGCCGGCGACTTCCTCGGTTTCGAGGGCGCGCGGCGTGGGATAGGGACGCTCGGGGCGCAGTAGGCTGACATGACCGTTGGCGGGCAGGGCGCTAGGGCCGACCGGCGCGGCGCCGTCGTGGAACGAGGGATCGGAGACCCGGCCGACGTGCCAAATCTGCATGAAGATCCGACCACCCTTGTCATGCACGGCCTTGGTGATCAGCTTCCAGCCCTCAACCTGTTCCTTGGACCAGATGCCGGGCACGCCTTGGTAGCCAACGCCTTGGGGCGAAACCGGCACGCCCTCGCTGATCAGCAGGCCGGCGGAGGCGCGCTGGGCGTAATATTCAGCCATCAGGGTGTTGGGGATCTGGCTGTCGCCGGCCCTTAGCCGGGTGAGCGGGGCCATCACGATACGATTGGGCAGGTCGAGGTCGCCGAGGCGAAGCGGGTCGAACAGTGTGGGCATGGAAGCAGTCCCTGAAGGGGTCGCCAACGACCGCGTCGGCGTCCAGCTTATCTGGAGCGTCACGATGGGATCGCAACTGTCACAGGGGCTGATTTTATTCTGCGGGTCGCCGCAGGGAATCTGAACGGGCCATGCGGAACGTCTCGCGGCGTCCGATCGTTGGCTCTGAACACGAGTGGAGACTTCTCATGGCCGATCTTGACGTGACCAACGGCGACGACGCCGACGACAGCTACGATCCCTCGACGGTCGAAGCCAACCGCAACATCCAGCAGGGCGGCGGAGTCGGCGCGCGCGACCTAGCCCGCCAGGACGAGCCCGCCGAGATTGTCACGCCCGACGGCGGCGACAGCGACGACGACGCGCCGGTCGAGTCGCTCGGGCTCGCCCATCCCAAAGACTGACCCCCATGGCCGAACTCGACGCCAAAAAGCGTGACAAGCTTCCCGACAAGGCGTTCGCCGAGCCGGACAAGCGGGCCTATCCGATCGAGGACAAGGCCCACGCCCGCAACGCCAAGGCTCGCGCCAGCCAGGCCGCGAAGGCGGGCCGAATGTCGAAGGCCGAGGCGACGAAGATCGACAAGAAGGCCGACGCCGTCCTCAAGAAGGACTGATCAGGCTCGACCTCGGCGGGTGGTCCGGTCTATTCGCGAAGGACCGTTCCACTCGCCGCCCAGAGAATCCCCATGCCCTCCGGCCTCGCCGCCCTGCTCGACGACATAGCCGGCATCACCAAGCTGGCCGCCGCTTCTTTGGACGACGTCGGCGCCGCCGCCGGCAAGGCGGGAACCAAGGCGGTCGGCGTGGTGATCGATGACACCGCCGTGACGCCGGGTTACGCCATGGGCTTCACGCCCGAGCGCGAACTGCCGATCGTCTGGAAGATCGCGGTGGGCTCGTTCCGCAACAAGCTGCTGTTCCTCCTGCCCGGTGCGCTGATCCTCAGCGCCTTCGCCCCTTGGGCCGTGACGCCGATCCTGATGTGCGGCGGGGCCTACCTGTGTTTCGAGGCCACCGAGAAGATCATCGAGTCCTTTGGTCACCACGAGGCGGGAGACGAGGTCGAGGAACTGGCCCAGAGCAGCGCCGAGCTCGAGGCCCAGAAGGTGGCCGGCGCCATTCGCACCGACCTGATCCTGTCGGGCGAGATCATGGCCATCGCCTTGGCCGACGTCGCCGACCGCCCCCTGGCCATCCAGGCCGCCGCGCTGGCGGTTATCGGGATCGCGCTGACCGTCGTGGTCTATGGCGTGGTCGGGTTGATCGTGAAGATGGACGACATCGGCTTGCATCTGGCCAAGGGGGCTTCGGCCCCGCTGCGCGGCTTCGGACGCGGGCTGGTCAAGGCCATGCCTGTGACCATGGAGGCGCTGACCGTGATCGGGACAGGGGCCATGCTGTGGGTCGGCGGCGGGATCATTGTCCATGGCCTGGAGCACTTCGGCCTCCACGCCATTCCCAAACTGGTCGAAACGGGCTCGCATTGGGCGGGGTCCGCACCGGTGGTCGGCGCGGTGACA
Organism: Caulobacter sp. DWR3-1-2; assembly: GCF_049896225.1. Lineage (NCBI taxonomy): Bacteria > Pseudomonadati > Pseudomonadota > Alphaproteobacteria > Caulobacterales > Caulobacteraceae > Caulobacter > Caulobacter sp. DWR3-1-2. The sequence continues at coordinate 91,925 of NZ_JAFCTW010000001.1, forward strand.
GGTTGGATGGCGATGGCGGCGGGCTCTGCGGTGGTTGGATCGATCGTCGGCAGTGTCGTGGTGGGCGTGCTGCATCTCGTGCCGCGCCGCAAGGCCCATTGATTGATCAAGGTCTCGGTGCTTGAGTTTGCGCGGCGGCTGAGACAGCGAAGGAAAGCGACATGTGCGACGACGATATCCATCAGGGCCTGGTGCACGATCCCCGCCTTTCCCGCCGCGGCTTTGGCCTGATGACCGTTGCGATCGGCGGCCTGGCCGCGACAGCCGCCCACGCGCAGGACACGGTCGTCGAGCAGGACGTCCAGATCAAGACGCCGGACGGCGTGGCCGACGCCGCCCTTTACTATCCCAAGGGCAAGGGCGCCTGGCCGGCCGTTCTGGTGTGGCCCGACGTGATGAGCCTGCGGCCGGTGTTCCGCGACATGGGCCGCCGGCTGGCGGCGGCCGGCTATGTGGTGCTGGTGCCCAACCTCTACTACCGCGCCAAGAAGGCGCCGGTGATCGAGGGCGCGTTCAATTTCGCCAATCCCGAGGACCGGGCCAAGCTGACCCCGCTGCGCGCCACCGTGACCCCCGAGGGCACTGACCGCGACGCTGCCGCCTATGTGTCCTTCCTGGACGCCCAGAAGCAGACCAGCAAGGCCAGGAAGATTGGCGTGCAGGGCTATTGCATGGGCGGGCCGCTGGCCTTCCGCACGGCCGCGGCGGCGCCGGGTCGCATCGCCGCGGTGGCCAGCTTCCACGGCGGCGGTCTGGTCACCGACCAGCCGACCAGCCCGCATCTACTGATCCCCAAGACTCACGCCGAATTCCTGATCGCGGTGGCTGACAACGACGACAAGTCGGACCCGACCGTGAAAGACAAGCTGAAGGCGGCCTTCGACACGGCCAAGCGGCCCGCCAAGGTCGAGGTCTATACCGGCGCTGCGCACGGCTGGACCGTCAAGGGTAGCCAGGTCTATGACGAAGCGGCCGCCGAGAAGGCTTGGGCCGAACTTCTGGTGTTGTACAAGCGCGCGCTCGCCTAGCGTCCGTCGCGGCGCGGACCGGCTGGTCCAGCCGCAGGTCGCGAGAATGGCTCAAAGCCAAGCATAGCCTCGCCCTGTAGAGCGGCGGGAGTGCTCATCGTGGCTCTTTTTCGCAGGCTCATCCGTCCTAGCTTCAGTAGCGATGGAGCAAACGATGAGCCTGAAGAACAAATGTGTGGTGGTCACCGGTGGCAGCGCGCGAGGCCGCGCGCGGCTGAAGGCCATCAACGCCGAGGCGCCGCCCCAGCCCGTCAGCCGTCCGACTTCAGCGGCCGTCGCGCGTTATGTGACGCTGTTCAACCAGCGAAACTGGGAGGCCCTACGGGCGCTACTTGCCGACGACGTCCGGCTCAGTCAGTCCGCCCATCCGCTCCGTGTCGGCGCGGCGGATGTGGGGATGTTCTTCACGATCTACGCCCAGAGCCCAACGGTTCACCTGGTTCCTGCCTGGAGAACCGCGAGGTCGTAGCCGTTTTCGAGAACGGCCTGGGGCCAGCGCCCAGCTACATCATGTGGCTAGCTTGGCGTGAGGGCCAGATTGCCATCATTCAGGACTATCGCCATGTCCGATATGTGGTCGCCGACGCAGAATTGGCGCTCGCGCCGTCCTAGGCCTCGGCGGCGATCTGGCGCAAGGCCTGCTCGAAATAGTCCGCGGGCTGTCCGCCGGAGATCAGGTAGCGGTCGTTGATCACCACGGCGGGCACCGAGCTGATCCCGGCGGCCTGCCAGGCGCGCTCGGCCTCGCGGACCTCCTGGGCGTAGCGGCCCGAGGTCAGCACCTCATGCGCGGCATGCGGGTCGAGGCCAACCTGCAGCGCGGCCGCCACCAGCACCTCGTGGTCGGCAGGGCTTCGACCGTCCGTGAAATAGGCGTCGAAGAGGGCACGCTTCAGGGCCGGTTGGTGGCCGACGATCCCCGCCCAGTACAGCAGACGATGGGCGTCGAAGGTATTGTAGATTCGGCTATTCTCATCGGTCACCATGGTGAAGCCGACGGCGGCGGCCCGGTCGTGGATCGCCTGGCGGTTGGCTGCCGATTGCTCACGGGTCGCGCCGTACTTCTCGGCGACATGCTCGACGATGTTCTGCCCCTCGGGCGGCATGTTTGGATTGAGTTCGAACGGCTGAAAGTGAATCTCGGCCTCGACGAGATCGCCGACCCGCTCGAGCGCGGACTCCAGTCCACCCAGGCCGACGATGCACCAGGGGCAGGATATGTCGGAGACGAAGTCGATCTTCAGGGGCGTGGCCATGGCGGGTCCAGTCGTGGGGAGATTCGACATATAGGATGAGGCGCCGCGTGACCTAGGATCAAAAGACTCAAGGCCGCCGGGTGGCGAGAACAGCAGCGGGGCAAGCCGCGCGCTCGGCTGGTGTCAGGCTGGCCGGATTGGCGATCGTCGTGACCAAGGGAGGACCGGGCGTGAAGGTCGCGAAGGACGGGGCGTCGGACAGCCCCGCATCCGAAGCGTGCAGTCGACCCCGGCCAGTCCAGGCCTGGCGCTCTTCGGCGCTCAGGCCGCCCAGCGTGGCGCCGTCGATATAGAAGGTGACGTCGCGACCCAGGCGATCGACCCTCTGGGCGCTGGGGCGGACCTTCAGCGCGATGGCGCGCCGAACCTTCCACGCCTGAGCCAGGGGATCGCTCGCGAGCAAGGTCGCGATCGCGTTGCGAATGGGGCCGAGTTCGGGGCTGGTGTGCGCGGACCGGTCCTTGAAGAAGGCGTAGTCGATCTCCGTGGGCACGCGGCCGTTGGCGGCGTAGGCGCTCATGAAGGTGCGGATCTTGCCGCCATCGAGGCTTGCGCTCTTGTAGAGACCATCGAAGGTGGCCCGCACGGCGGGCACGCGACCGATCGTGTCAAACCCAGCCTTCCAAGCCGCCCGGCGCGCCGGATCTGCCCACACGCCGCAAAGATAGGTCTCCAGCGTGCGATCGACGGTGCGATCAGGCATGCGGAACATGCGCCGCACGGCGTCCGCCTCGACGCCAAAGCTTGACGCCAGCACGACAGGATCCGCGGTGTCCACGGCCTGCAAGATCAATTGCACCTCGCGCCCGCCACCGCCCGTGGCGCCGTTTGGCCCCCAGGTCAGGTAGGATCGCGGGTCGTTGGAGAAGCAAAGATTGGCGCCAGCCGCCGGATTATAGCGTGGCTTGGACTGGCAGAAGTTCCATTCCATCCGGGTATAGTCGGTGTCCTCGTAGGTCAGCATCAAGGTGCGGGCGCGCGCATCGACGTTGGGTGGCGCGCCACCGACCAGGGCGTTCCAGTAGGGGAGGGTCAGCGCGCCAGACCGCGCATCGGCGTCTCCGGCCAGGACGGTGGCGAAGGCGGGGCAGGTGGCCAGACGGGCCAGCGCGGTCCGCGTACCAGAACCAAATTGCCCATCGACCGTGATCGTCGCGGCGCGACCGCAAGCGACCAAACCGGCCTTGGCCTTCTCCTGCGCCTGGCTGACCGGCCCGTAGCGGCCGTCAAACAGCCCCTTCTCCGCAAAGCGATAGAGCACCTGGGCGTTCGCAATGCCGGCGGAAGAGATCATTATGAGGGCCAAAAGCCCCACTCGGAAGTCATGTAGAACCATGGCGCCCCCCGCAGGCCGAAGTGGTCGGCCAGAGCGCGCACGTCCGATGCGCGGCTCGTATAACAGCGGTATCATTGCGACGCGGTGTTGGACAGGGAGGTCGTTGGTTGGGCGGGCGCGCATGGAAAGTTGGGAGCGCGCGGTGGGCGACCGCACGGGTCAGCCTCGCACGGTTGGCCGGAAGGTCGATCCAACCGTAGTCGTTCGGTCATGTAAATTGCCGGGGCGGCGCTCGCGGTGAGGGGATAGATCTCGCCAGATCGGATATCTTCGCCTGCGGGTAGGTTATCGGGCGGCGGATCGCAGTCCATGCGTCATGGCTTGGGCCGCAATCGCGGCCTGAGTGCGGTTGTGAACGTTGAGCTTGCGCATCAAGGCGGTCATGTGAGCCTTGACCGTGGCCTCGGCGATGCCGAGGTCAAAGGCGATCTGCTTGTTGAGCAGTCCTGAATTGACGCCTGCCAGGACCTTCATCTGGGTCGGCGTAAGGTCGCCAAACGCCGCCTGCGGGCCCCGGTCGAGAACGCGGACTTCCGTCGTGGTCATGCTTGATCCCCTCTGCTTCATCCCTGCGCATTCATCTTGCAATGACGCGGCGCCTGCCTGTCTTGTCCGTCGACTCGGTCGGTCGATGCAGGTTCACGTTGCTGATGGTAACGCTATCTGTTGGACAAGTTCAAGCTGTTTTGGCTTTGGGAGCGTGCACATTCTGTAATAGCTAGAGAGACACTAAAACCTGTCATACAGGTTTTAGTGTGATGGCCTGGCTCGACAGAGTTCGGTGACGCGCTGAGCTGCCGCCTCGGTCAACGCGGCTTTCTACGAGACGCGGATGGCGCAATGGTGCGCCTGTCGAATGGGAGATCGATGAATGAGCGAAGGCCGCTTGGCCGACCGGGCGTACACGGGCATCGTGGAAATGATCAACGCCGACGGCTTGGCCGTGGGGGATCGTTTGCCGTCCGAGGCTCGCCTGTCGGAGATTTTCGGCATGTCGCGCACCATTGTGCGTGAAGCGTTGGTCCGCTTGGCGGCCGACAGCATCACCGAGGCGCGACGTGGGGCGGGGTCGTTCGTCAAGAACCGGCCGTCCGACAAGCTGAGCGCCTACATGCCGCTCTCGGAATTGCCGTCTACGCTCGGCAGCTACGAGGTGCGTTTCGTGCTCGAGGCGGAAGCGGCGCGCCTTGCGGCGGCCCGGCGGTCCGCGGAGGAAATGGCAAGTATCGAAGAGGGCCTCATGGCGTTGCGCGCGGCGCTGCTGTCGAACGCACCAGCCCACGTCGAGGACATGGAGCTGCACCGCCGAATCGTGCTGGCCACCGCCAACCCGGCCTTCCTGCACGCGTTCGAGGCGCTGCAGCCCGACGTCGATCGGATCATGCGCGCGGGTGTCGGCATTTCACGCTCGCGGCCTCCAGAGGCCATCGGCGAAATGATGCGCGAGCATGAGATGATCGTGGAAGCGATCCGGGTGCAGGACGGCGACGGCGCGGCTCTCGCCATGAGATGGCATCTGTCACAGGGGCGAAAACGGCTCATGCCCTGATAGACGCCAAACCCGGCCGGTTTGACGGTCGTTCGCTTCCAGCCAAGCCAGCGTGGCGTCGCGCAATTGCAGGGGCGAGGCTTCGGCGGCGAGCGCCGTGGCCGCTTCGTCCGCCCCCGGGCGCTCGAGCGTAGCCAGTTGGCTGCCTAGCAGGCTGGCGGGCATGTAGTGACCGGTGCGTTGGTCAAGGCGACGCTGAAGCTCGTCAGGATTTGGGTCGAGCAGCACGAAACGCGTGAGCGCCGGAATGGCGGCGCGGAGGCGGTCGCGATAGCTGCGCCTTAGAGCTGAACAGGCCGCCACGGCTGTTCCACTTGGCGTCAAGGCTTGGCCGATGGCGCCGCCCAACCGATCAATCCAGGGCCAGCGGTCGTCGTCGACAAGCGGTTGGCCGGTGCTCATCTTGCTAATCGCGGTCGCGTCATGGAAGTCGTCGCCGTCAAGAAACGCACAGCCCAAGGCATCGGCGAGAACGGCGCCGAGCGTGGATTTTCCGCTGCCGCTCACCCCCATGATGATGACGGCGACAGGCGGTCCAGTCTGACGGGAGGGCGGCTGCACACGGCGTCCTTGGGCTGACCGGCGATGGGGCCCGTCGATAGGTCGGCGGGCCCGCCGAGGAGTGAAGATGCAGTTTTAGGGGCAAGGCGAGCAGGCGAGAACTACGACCATGGTCGTGGATGGCGACCCGCTTCCAACCCCTTATCCGTAGTTGAAGTAACCAGGGAAGCGGCATGAGAGTTATCATACTGGCGGCGGTGTTCCTGGCGTCCGCGTCCCCCGCGCTGGCCGCCAGTCAGTCCGTTTTTCTGACCGCTCCCGATGATCCGCGCGCGATCAGCGTGAAGGGCGTGGGCGACGGCCGGGCCGATGATACAGACGCCGTGCAGCACGCCATCGACGCCGCCCGCGACAAGACCGGTCACGGCGTGGTGTTCCTTCCGCCTGGCCGCTACCGCCTGAGCCGCAGCATCCTGGTTCCGCCGGGCGTGCGCGTCTTCGGTGTCGGCGCTACTCGGCCTGTCTTCGTGCTCGGGCCAAGCACCCCCGGCTTTCAGAAGGGCGTGGGCACGATGATCGTGTTCACGGGCGGTGACCAATATAGCGTCGGCGAGGTTCCCGTGCCGGTTCCAACGGTGGTCGGCGCCAAGGAAGCGGTGCGCGACGCCAATTCCGGCACCTTCTATTCGGCGTTGAGCAATGTCGACATCGAGATCGGGGCCGGCAATCCAGCTGCGGCCGGGGTGCGGTTTCGCATGGCCCAGCACGCCTTTCTCAGCCACATGGACTTCCGTCTGGGCGCGGGCTTCGCGGGAGTCTACCAAGCCGGCAACATCATGGAAGACGTCCACTTTCATGGCGGCCGCTACGGGATCGTCACCGAAAAGACCTCGCCGGCCTGGCAGTTCACTCTCCTCGACTCGACCTTCGACGGGCAGAGCGACGCGGCGATCCGCGAGCACGAGGTGGACCTGACCCTGGTCAATGTGGCCATCAGCGACACGCCCGTCGGGATCGAGGTCGATCGGGGCTACAGCGACTCTCTGTGGGGCAAGAACGTGCGCTTCGAGAACGTCTCGAAGGCCGCTGTGGTCATCTCCAACGAGGACACTGTCTTCACCCAAGTGGGTTTCGAAAACGCCGTGGCCTCGAATACGCCGGTCTTCGCCCGCTTCCGCGACAGTGGGAAAACGGTGGTCGGCAAAGGGCGCCATTATCGGGTGGCGTCCTTCACCTACGGGCTGACACTGCCGGGTCAGGGCCAGATGGGCAAATACAAGACCCAGGCGGAGATCAACGCGCTGCCGGCGTCGCCGGCGGTCATGGCGCCGGCCATTCGCCCGCTGCCGCCGGTCAGCGCGTGGACGAACGTCAAGACGCTGGGCGTCAAGGGAGACGGCGAGACCGACGACACCGCCGCACTGCAGGCGGCGATCGACAGCCACCGCGTGCTCTATCTGCCGATCGGCTTCTATAAGATCACCGACACGCTGCGGCTTCGTCCCGACACGGTGATGCTTGGCCTGCATCCGGCCGTGACCCAACTGGTCTTGCCCGACAATAATCCCCGCCATGCTGGGGTCGGCGCGGTGGGTCCGATGATCGCGACACCGCGTAGCGGCGACAACATCCTCGCGGGGATCGGTCTGTTCACCGGCCGCATCAACCCCCGCGCCTCGGCGCTGCTCTGGCGGTCGGGCGCGACCTCGCAGGTCACGGACGTCAAGATCATGGGTGGCGGCGGCACGCCGACCATGGACGGCAAGCCGCTTGGCGCGGCCCAGGCCCGCAGCGGCGATCCGGTGGCCGACGGCCGCTGGGACGCGCAATATCCCAGCATCTGGGTGACCGACGGCGGCGGCGGGACCTTCGCCAATGTCTGGAGCCCCAACACCTTCGCCTCGGCCGGCTTCTACATCTCGGACACCGACACGCCCGGCCACATCTACGAGGTGTCGGTCGAGCACCATGTGCGCAACGAGTTCGTTCTCGACAATGTCCAGAACTGGGAATTCCTGGCTCCACAGACGGAGCAGGAGGTCGGCGACGGGCCGGACACGGTGCCGCTGGAAATCCGCAACTCGCGCAATATCCTGTTCGCCAACTATCACGGCTACCGGGTGACTCGGTCTTACCACCCCGCCAAGACGGCGGTGAAGCTGTTCAACTCGTCCGATATCCGTTTTCGGAATGTTCATATCAATGCCGAGAGCGGCATCGCCCTGTGCGGAGCCAGTGGCTGCGGCACGTATCTGCGGGCCAGCAAGTATCCGTTCGAGAACGCCTTGATCGACGAGACCCAGCAGGTCGAGACGCGTGAGCGCGAGTTCGCCGTACTCAACATTCCGGCCAAGCCGCAGCCCACCGCAGCGGCTTCTCCGCCCATGAAGATCAAGACCTTGGCGAGCGGTTTCTGGTCGATCTCGGGCGCCACCGTGGGCGCGGACGGCACGCTCTACTTCGTCGAGAAACGTTTCCAGCGGATCTACCGCTGGACTACGGCGCGGGGGCTCGAGGTGGTCCGCGACCATTCGCTCGACCCCGTGAACCTGGCGATCGATCGTTCGGGCAAGCTGCTAGTGCTGTCCTCGTTCGGTCCGGAGGGCACGGTCTATTCGATAGATCCGGATGGTCCCAAGGACGCGTTGACGACCATAGCGGCGACCCCGGCGGCGGCGCGTCCGACCGCCACAACGCTGTTGCCGGTCAACTGGTGGAACAACGGGGAGTTCAAGGACCAGTACGATTCGTCGACTGACAAATTCACCACTCTGGCCGAAATGTTCGCCCGCGACGCTGGCGCGCCGAAGCCCAAGGAATATGTCTCGCCCGATGGCAGCCTTGTCCTGCCGGCCTTCCGCGTGTGGGAGCAAGGTCCGTCGGACCATGTGGGCTGGCGCTGGTCCGACATCCTGCAGACCCACGGTCTCATAGGGGCCGCCCCGGGTGAGCGCGTGTTCGTCACCAATGAGTCCGAGGGCAAGACCTACAGCGGCAAGATCGGCCCCGGCGGCGCCCTGACCGAGCTGAAGGTTTTCGCCAACCGGGGCGGGGAAAGCGTCGCGGTCGACGGTCAGGGACAGGTGTTTGTCGCCAACGGCCAGATCTTCAAATACGCGGCCGACGGCCAGTCCACGGGACGCATCGATCTGCCCGAGCGACCGCTGCAACTGATCTTTGGCGGACCAGACCGGCGCACCTTGTTCGTCCTGACCCACAACGCGCTCTACGCGGTGACGCCGTGAAACGCGCCCAGCGCACACCCAATTCGCGCAGTCGCAGCCGAGAGGCCGCGCGCCGATAAACGTCCACCCCCAACTGTCCCGGCCCTCGCGCCGGGACGTTTTTTTCGAGGTCCGCAATGCGAGGTTGGGTGACGACAGGAATGGCGGCGATGGCTCTGATCATAGCGGCCAGCGCTCCGGTGGCGCTGGCGGCGACCTCGGTGTCGGTCTTCGCGACCGCACCAGAAGATCCCCGCGCCGTGGTGGTCCGCGCCGTGGGCGATGGCCGCGCCGACGACAGCGCCGCGATCCAGGGCGCGATCGACGCCGCTGCGGCCAAGGAGGGCGGCGGGCTCGTTTTCCTCCCCTCGGGCCGTTACCGGATCAGCAAGACGATCTTCCTGTGGCCGGGCGTGCGGGTGTTCGGGGTCGGCGCCACCCGCCCGCTGATCCTGCTCGCGGACAAGGCGCCCGGGTTCCAGCGGGGGTTGGCCAACATGGTGATTTTCGCCGGGGCCAAGCCGGACCCGTCGCGTCGCGTCCCGTTCCCGCCGCCCGGGAGCGTGCCTTTCAATAAGGACATCGCCGACGCCAATTCGGGCACCTTCTATTCAGCGATGAGCAATATTGATTTCAAGATCGGCCGGGGCAATCCAGCGGCGACGGCGATCCGCTTCCACGCTGCCCAGCACGCCTATCTCAGCCACATGATGTTCGACATCGGGTCTGGCCTGGCGGGCCTGTACCAGGTCGGCAATGAAGCCGAGGACCTGCACTTTAAGGGCGGGCGTTACGGCATTCTGACGGAGAAGACCTCGCCGGCCTGGGGCTTCGTGCTGCTCGATTCCACCTTCGAGGGCCAACGCGACGCGGCGATCCGCGAGCATGAGGCTGGCCTGACCTTGGTCAATGTTGCCCTCCGCGACACGCCCGTGGGGATCGAGATCGATCGCGGCTATGGCGACTGGCTCTGGGGCAAGGACGTCCGGTTCGAGAACGTCTCGAAGGCGGCGATCGTCATTTCCAATGAAACCAGCGTCTACACCCAGGTCGGCTTCGAGAACGCGACAGCCGTCAACACCCCAATGTTTGTTCGTTTCCGCGACAGTGGCAAGACGGCGCCGGGCCTGGGAGCCGCCTATAGGGTGACGTCCTTCAGCCATGGCCTGACCCTGCCTGGCCTAGGCCAAATGGGCGTCACCAAGACGCTGATGAAGGCGGAGGCTGTCGCGACCTCGCCTGAATCGCGCGCGCCGGCGATCCGTGCTCTTCCGCCCGTGCCGGAATGGACCGATGTCCGCGCGTTGGGCGCCAAGGGCGACAATGCGACCGACGACACCGCCGTCCTCCAGCATGCCATCAACAGCCATAGGGTCCTGTATTTCCCGACGGGCTTCTACGTCGTCACCGACACCCTGCGGCTGCGACCGGACTCGGTGCTGATCGGCCTGCACCCAAGTCTCACCCAGATCGTCCTGCCCGATCACACGCCGGGCTATCAGGGTGTCGGCGCGCCCAAGGCCCTGATTCTGTCGGCGGCGGGGGGCGACAACATCGTCTCGGGGTTGGGGCTCAACACTGGCGGAGTGAATCCACGCGCCACGGCCCTGCTCTGGACCTCGGGCGAACGTTCGATGGTCAATGACGTCAAGTTCCAGGGCGGGCACGGCACCAACCTGTATGACGGGACGCGGCTCAACCCCTACAACGCCAACGCCACGGCCGACGCCGACCCCGCCAGGCGCTGGGCGGGCCAGTATCCCAGCCTGTGGGTGACAGATGGCGGCGGCGGCACGTTCGCCAATCTCTGGAGCCCCAGCACCTATGCCTCTTCGGGCATCTACGTGTCCGACACCCAGACGCCCGGCCATGTCTACCAGGCCTCGGTCGAACATCACGTGCGCACGGAGATCAGCTTGAACCGCGTCGCCCACTGGGAGTTGCTCGCGCCGCAAACCGAGGAGGAGGCAGGCGAGGGCGAGGACACCGTCTCGTTGGAAATCCGCGACTCCCACGACATTCTCGTCGCCAATTACCACGCCTACCGCGTCACCCGGACCCGCCGACCCGCTTCGGCGGCGGCTCGTATCTACAATTCCCATGACATTCGCTTCCGCAATGTCGCGGTCAACGCCGAAAGCGGAGTGGGACTGTGTGACGAGAACGGCTGCGCCACCTTCCTACGCCTGAGCAAGTATCCCTACGAGAACGCAATCCAAGACGTCACCAGCGGCCTGGAGGTGCGCGAGCGCCAGTTCGCGGTGCTTGACCTGCCGGTCGTCCCGCCGCCCGTCGCGCCCTCTGTCTTCCCCGCGGGCGCCCGCCTGGAGAAGCTGGCCGACGGCTTCTATTCGGCGGGCGGCGGGGCGGTTGATGCGGCCGGGACCCTCTATTTCACCGACCGCCGTCACCAACGCATCTACAGTTGGTCGGATGCGCGCAAGCTGTCGATCGTGCGAGACAACGCCCTGGATCCCGTCAGCCTGGCGATCGACGGGACTGGAAACCTGCTGGTGCTGTCGTCGGACGGCCGCGACGGGAACGTCTACAGCTTCAAGCCTGGCAGCCCCGACACGGAGGTCACGGTCATCGCGCCGACCTCGGTGGTTGACCATCCGGGCGCGGCGACCATGCTGCCAGTCAACTGGTGGAACAACGGCGAGTTTCAGGACCAGTTCGACGTCAAGACCGACCAGTTCACCACCCTGGCGGAGATGTTCGCCCGTGACATGGCGCTGCCGAAGTCCAAGGAATATGTTTCGCCCGACGGCAGCCTGGCCTTGCCGGTCTATCGCGTCTTCCAGATGGGCCCACCAGACTTCCGGGGGCTGCGCTTCTCCGATGCGCTCGACACCTACGGGTTCACGACGGCCAAGCCTGGCCAGCGGGTGTTCCTGACCAACAGTTCCGAGAACAAGACCTACAGTGGCTTGGTTGGAACACACGGCGCGATCACCGATCTGAAGCCCTTCGCCAACCGCGGCGGCGAGAGTGTCGCGACGGACGGGGAGGGGCGCGTCTATGTCGCCAACGGCCAGGTGTTCGTCCATGCCCCGGACGGTCGGGAGCTGGGGCGCGTGGACATCCCTGAACGACCACTGCAACTGCTGTTCGGAGGCCCCGACAAGCAGACGCTGTTTGTTCTGACCCACCACGCGCTCTACGCGATCCGGCGTCCATAGATCCAGGGTTTGCGGCCGCCTGGAGTCCGGGGGCAGGCCTTTGGCGCGCCCTCGAGGCTGGCGGCTGGCGCGCCGGATCGGCCGACCTACGACCATGGTCGTAATGGTGAGCGCCCCGCTTGTCTGACAGCTTCCTGCCTAGGCCATCGCAGATGGACTCAACGAAAAACGGGAGGCTGCAGGGATGAGTGCTTTAGGTCGGAAACGAGGGGCGTCACCCTTCCTGAACGTGTTGCTCGCGACGAGCGCGATCGCGATGGTCGTATCGGCTGGAACGGCCAGCGCGCAGGCGTCAGCTGGCCCCGCATCGCCCGAACCAGAGGCCACGGCCTTGACCGAGATTGTCGTCACCGGCTCGCGGATTCGATCCACCGGCTTCACCGCCCCGACGCCGACCCAGGCGCTGGGCCAAGCGGACCTCGAGCGCAATGCCGAACCGAACGTCTTCACGACCATCGCTCAACTGCCCTCCCTGCAGGGCTCGACCGGCGCGACCACGGGCACGTTCAGCACATCGAGCGGCGCGCAGGGCCTGAGCTCGTTCTCGCTGCGCGGCCTGGGCACCATCCGGACCCTGACCCTGCTGGACGGCCAGCGCGTGGTGCCGGCTAACATCACGGGCGTGCCCGACATCAGCCTCTTCCCGCAACTGCTGGTTCAGCGCGTCGATGTGGTGACCGGCGGCGCCTCGGCCTCATACGGCTCCGACGCGGTCGGCGGGGTGGTCAACTTCATCACCGACAAGCACTTCGAAGGCTTCAAGGCCAATGTCTCGGCCGGGCAGACCACCTATGGCGACGACAAGCAGGTCGTGCTGCAACTGGCGGCGGGCAAGGCGTTCCTGAACGATCGCCTGCACGTCCAGGTCAGCGGCGAATATGACGACGAGGACGGCGTGCCGGCCGGCGGCTTCGGTGAAGACGCGCCGGGCAGTCGCGACTGGTACACCACCGCGACCCTGGTCAATCGCGGGGTCACCAATGACGGCTCGCCACAGTACCTCTATCGCGAGCACGCCCAAGCCTATCAGTACACCAAGTATGGCCTGATCAGCGCCGGGCCGTTGCAGGGCACCGCCTTCGACCAGGCCGGCAACCCGTTCCAGTTCCAGTACGGCTCCAACGGCGTGCCGTCCAAGGCCGCGAACGGCGCGGTCGTCGGCTGCTATTCGTCCGGCGGCTTCTGCGTCGGCGGTGACCTGTCGGGCAATGTCGGCATCGGCACGTCGCTGCAGTCCGAAATCAAGCGGATGAACAGCTATGGCCGCGTCGCCTACGACATCGACGACAATAACGAGATCTACGGAACGCTGAACATCGCCCGCGTCGAGAGCAGCAATCAGCCCAATCCGGGCGGGGCCACCACCGGCCTTACGATGCAGTGCTCCAACCCCTATCTGCCGGCTTCGGTCGTGGCCGCCTGCGCGGCCAACAACATCACCAGCTTCACCTTCGGCACCAGCAACGCCCTGCTGCCCAATAATATCGCGGTTCATCCCACGCGGACGCAATATCGCGGCGTGATCGGCGCCGACGGCAAGTTCGCCGCCTTCGGTTCGGATTGGCACTACGACGCCTATTACACGCACGGCGAGAACACCACCAACATCCACGTCAACAACATCATGTTGACCCCGCGCTACAGGGCGGCCATCCAGGCCACCCTGGTCAACGGCCAGATCGTGTGTTCCGACCCCGTCGCCCGCGCCAATGGCTGCGCGCCGATCAACGTCTTCGGCGGCCAGCGGCCCAGCGACGCGGCGCTCAAGTACATCGAGCCCGAGAACGGCCCGCACCAGCATTCGGTCCAGAAGCAGGACGTCGCCAGCATCAACTTCAGCGGTGAGCCCATTCAAGGCTGGGCGGGACCGGTGGCTGTGGCCTTGGGCGGCGAATATCGCCGCGAGGCCTACCACGTCCAGGGCGACCCATATGGCGACGGCTCGGCGGCCTCGCCCTATAGCACTGAATATCCGGCGGATCCGTTGCTCAATAAGGCGGGCAACAACTGGTACGCGGGGAACTATCACTCTGGCGCCGGCAAATACAGCGTCAAGGAAGCCTATCTGGAAGTAAACCTTCCTCTGGTGAACTCGGACGCAGCGGGCAAGGCCAACCTGAACGCTGCCGGCCGCTGGACCGACTACAGCACCTCGGGCACTGTCTATACCTGGAAGGTAGGCGGAACCTGGGACACCCCCGTCGACGGCGTCCGCCTGCGGGCCGTCACCTCGCGTGACGTGCGCGCGCCCAACCTTTCGGAGCTCTTCGCGGCCCCGGTCACCACCACGATACCCAACTTCACCATTCCCACGTCGACGACGCCGCCACCAGGCCAGCCCTCGGGCCCCGGCGCGCTGCTGGTTCTCCAGAACGTGGTCGGCAATGCAAACTTGAAGCCCGAGATCGCCAAGAACACCAGCCTCGGTGTGGTGCTGTCGAACCCCCAATGGCTGCCGGGCTTCAGCGTCTCGGTTGACTGGTACAACATCGTGCTGAACGGCGGCATTTCCAGCCTGAGCGCTCAGCAGGTGGTCAATTTCTGCTATGCGGGTGTGACGCAGTATTGCAGCAGCTTCAACTTCGCCCCGCCGGCCGGGACGACTGCCTACGTTAACTCACAGACGTTCAACCTGGCCTCGATCAAGACCAGCGGCTTCGACATCGAGGCCAGCTACCGGTTCGAACTGCCAAGCGTGCCGGGCCGTTTCGACCTACGCGCCCTGGCGACCAACACCCACAAGTTCGTCACCAATCAAGGCATCCCCAACGGCTCCGTCGTCAATACCGCGGGCCAAAACTCCGGGGCCACGCCAGACTGGAAGGTGCTCGCCGTCCAGAGTTGGAGCTCGGACCGGTTCATGCTCAGCCTGCAGGAGCGCTGGTTCAGCGACGGCGTCATCGGCGGCCAGTACATCGAGTGCGCCGCCGGCAGCTGTCCGGTGGGTAGAACCGTGGCGGTGAACAACAACTATCCGACCATCGACTACAACCAGATGAAGGGCGCCACCTATGTCGACGTGAGCGGCTCCTACAAGGTGACGAAGGATCTGCAGGCCTATTTCAAGGTCGCCAATCTCCTGAACCGGGATCCGACGCCTTCCCCTCAGACCAACACGGGTCTCGACGCCAATCCGGCGCTCTATGACCTGCTGGGGCGGTTCTATCACGTGGGCCTGCGCTACAGCTTCTAGCCCACGCCTGGCGCCTTGCCGCGGTTCGGTTCAAAAACCGGGTCGCGGCAAGTACGCCGGATCAAGGATCGCAGTGTTGGCAGACGTGAAGGTTGTCCATTGAACAGGCCAGACCGCGCCCGAGGCGCCACCATCGTCGATGTGGCGCGACTGGCCGGCGTCTCGCGCATGACCGTGTCGCGAGTCATCAATGACGTCACCAGCGTGCGTGAAGAGACGCGCCTGGCGGTCCTGGCCGCGCTCCAGGAACTCAACTACGAACCGAACCTCGCCGCCCGCAATCTCGTCATGGCCGGCGAACTGCGGATCGGGGTGATCTATGCCAATCCCAGCGCCGCGTTTATGAGCGACTTCCTGATCGGCGTGTTCGAGGAGGCCACCAACGCCGGAGCGCGGCTGATCCTGGTGCGAGGTGAAAGCGGCCAAGCCTTGTCGACCCACGAGTTGCAAAGACTGCTGGGGTCAGGCCTCCACGGCGTGGTCCTGACGCCGCCCCTAGGAGAATCCGCCGTCTTGCGCGATATCCTCCGCGCCGCCCATCTCCCGGTCGCGGTGGTCGCCGCGGGACGCCCGCCGAGCGACGCGATCAGCGTCCGAATCGACGACCGCCGCGCCAGCCAGGCCATGGCCCAGCTTCTGCTGGATCTTGGCCATCGGAGGATCGGCTTCATCACCGGAAACCCTGACCAGACCGCCAGCGCCGAGCGCCTCGAAGGCGCTCGCGCGGCGATCGCCGCAGTCGAGGGGGGCGAACTCCTCCTCGCCCAAGGGGCGTTCACCTACGTTTCGGGTCTGCGCGCCGCGGAGGAGCTGCTGGACAACAACCCACCGCCCACCGCGATCTTCGCCAGCAACGACGACATGGCCGCTGCGGCCGTGTCGGTGGCCCACCGCCGCCATCTCGACGTGCCACGCGACCTGACCGTGGTCGGGTTCGATGACACGACCGTGGCCACCACGCTCTGGCCGCCGCTCACCACAGTGCGCCAGCCCGTGCGGCAGATGGCGGCGGTGGCCCTAGAGCGGCTGATGCGCGCCTTGCGATCGGCCGAGCCTTCGGCCGAAGCCTCTGCGGATTACGTTCTGGACCACACGCTGATCGAGCGTCAGTCCACAGCTCCGCCACAACGCACCCAGGTCGCGGGCGCGAAAACCCATGAGAGGTCATCGCATGCCTGATCCGGCTCTCGACATCGAGCGCGCCACCGTGGGGCGGGTGACCAAGCGGCTGATGCCGCTGTTTTGCCTGATGTACCTGATCGCCTATATCGACCGGCAGAACGTATCCTACGCCAAGCTCGACATGGTCCACGCACTGGGCCTCACCGAGGCGGTCTACGGCTTTGGCGCGTCGCTGTTTTTCATTGGCTACTTCCTGTTCGAGGCGCCGTCGAACCTGATCCTCGCCCGGATAGGCGCCCGCGTCTGGTTCGCGCGGATCATGTTTACCTGGGGCCTGGTCACCCTGGCCCTCGGGTTCACCCAAAACGCGACGATGTTTTATGTCCTGCGGTTCCTGCTCGGAGTCACCGAGGCAGGGTTCTTCCCAGGTGTGCTCTACGTCCTGACCCTTTGGTATCCGCAGGCTCATCGCGCCCGGATGGTGGGTTTGTTCATGATCGCCAGCGCCGTAGCCAACGCGGTCGGGGCGGTCCTGGGCGGCCTTTTGCTGGACCTGGACGGGACCTTGGGATTGGCGGGCTGGCAGTGGGTGTTCCTGGTCACCGGCGTTCCGGCCGTGCTGCTGGCGCCCTATGTGCTGTGGCGCCTGCCCGATGGTCCGACCCAGGCCCGTTGGCTGCCGGAAGGCGAGAGGGTCTGGCTGGCCAAGGTGCTGGACGCCGAGCGGGGCGGGGCGGTTGACGACCATCGCGGCGCCTGGAAGGCAATCTTCGACCCTCGCGTTCTAATGCTGGCAGGACTCTATATCGGCATGCCGCTGGGGGCCTATGGCCTGAGCTACTGGCTGCCGACCATCGTCAAGTCGTTCGGCGTTTCCAACAGCGTCAATGGGTTGATCAATGTCGTCCCCTGGCTGCTGGTCGCCGTGGCCCTCTGGCTGGTGCCGCGCCACGCCGCCCGACATGGCGCCAGCGCCTGGCACATCGCCGGACCCTGCCTGCTGGGCGCATTGGCCTTGGTCCTGAGCGTGATCGTGCCCGGCGCGACGCTGAAGTTCGCGATGCTATGCCTCGCCGCGCCGGCGATCTTCGCGGCCCAACCGGTGTTCTGGAGCCTGCCGCCAAGCTTTCTCAGCGGGCCGCGGGCGGCGGCCGGTATCGCGGCGATCAATGCGATCGGTAATCTTGGCGGCTTCATCGCCCAGAACCTCGTGCCGATGGTGCGAGATGCGACGGGCAGCATCCTCGCGCCGATGCTGGCCCTTGCCGCCGTGCTGGTGGTGACCAGCGTGCTGGTCTTCTACGCCATGGCGCGGCTGGACAAGGCGCGGGCGAGGGCCGCGTGACCCGCCTAACGCTTAGTCCGTCGTCCGGTCGCGAGGCGCGAAGGCCGGTCGATCGATCGACACGACGTGGACCCACGCCATGAGCCGAAAGATCCGAAACCTTCGCTGGTGGATGATTGGGCTCGTGATGCTGGGGGCGGTGATCAACTATCTCGCGCGCAGCACCCTCGGCGTGGCCGCGCCCTCGGTGCTGGCCGAGCTGCAGATCGGCCCAAAGGAATATTCCTGGATCACGGGCGCCTTCCAACTGGGCGTCATGCTGCAGCCTCTCTGCGGCTATGTGCTCGACTCCATCGGCCTGAAGCTCGGCTTCGCGCTGTTCGCCACTGCCTGGTCGGTCATCACCATGGCCCATGGCCTGGCCGGCAGTTGGCAGGCGCTTTTGGGACTCCGCGGGGCGTTGGGCGTCGCCGAGGGCTGCGCGCATCCGGCGGGCATGAAGGCGGTCTCGACCTGGTTTCCGGCTCGGGAGCGCGGCTTGGCCGGCGGGGTCTACAACATCGGCGCCTCGATGGGCTCGGTGCTGGCGCCGCCCTTGGTGGCCTGGTCGATCCTGGTCTGGGACTGGCGCGCGGCCTTCGTGGTGGCCGGCGGCCTGGGGTTGGCCTGGGTGGTGCTTTGGCTCTTCACCTATCAGGCGCCTGACAAGCACAAGGCGCTGTCCGACGCCGAGCACGATTTGATCACCGCCGGCCAGGAGAGCCATCTTGAGGACACCGGGACGCGGCCCTCGATGCTCAGTCTCCTTGGCCAGCGCAATTTCTGGGGCATCGCCCTGCCGAGGTTCCTGGCCGACCCGACCTGGGGCACCCTGTCGTTCTGGATCCCGCTGTACCTGGTCACGGTCCGGCATTTCGAGTTGAAGCAGATCGCCCTGTTCGCCTGGCTGCCCTTCGTGGCGGCCGACCTGGGCTGCCTGTTTGGCCCCATGGCGGTGCTGTTCCTGCAGAGGCGCGGGGTCAGCCTGATCAACGCCCGGCGTGGGGCCTTCACGCTGGGCGCGTTGCTGATGACCAGCATGATGTTCGTCGGGCGAGTTGAAAGCCCCTATGTCGCCATCGCCCTGCTGTGCCTGGGCGGCTTTGCGCATCAGACCCTGTCGGTGACGGTGATCACCCTGTCGTCGGACCTGTTCCGCCGCAACGCGGTGGCGACCGTCGCCGGCATGGCCGGGTTCTTCGCCAATCTGGGGGTGCTGATCTTCTCATTGCTGATTGGAAGCCTGGTCGCCACGGTCGGCTATGATCCGTTCTTCGTCGCCCTGGGCGTTCTGGACCTGGCAGGCGCGACGCTGCTGTGGATCCTGGTTCGCGACCCGGGCGCGTCGCCAACCTCCAAGCCCGTTACCGTTTCCGCCCTATAGAGCGTCCCATGCCGCAAGCCGCGATCTCGAACCCAATCCTTCGGGGTTTCAATCCCGACCCCTCGATCGTGCGGGTGGGCGAGGACTACTACATCGCCACCTCGACCTTCGAGTGGTTCCCCGGCGTTCAGATCCATCATTCGCGAGACCTCGTGAACTGGCGGCTGCTGACCCGACCTCTGACCCGGCCAAGCCAGCTGAACATGCTGGGCGCGCCCGACAGCTGCGGGGTCTGGGCGCCGTGCCTGACCCATGCCGATGGTCGGTTCTGGCTGATCTATACCGACGTCAAGCGCTATGGCCGCACCACGGTGTCGGGAGCCTCGGGCGCCAGCCTACGCGATTTCCACAACTATCTTGTCACCGCCGACAACATCGAAGGGCCGTGGTCCGACCCGGTGTTCCTAAACAGCAGCGGCTTCGACCCGTCGCTGTTTCATGACGACGATGGCCGAAAGTGGCTGCTCAACATGCTGTGGGACCATCGGCCGAACCGCAACCACTTCGCGGGCATCGTGGCCCAGGAATATGACCCGACGGCGCAGGTGCTCGTCGGCGCGCGCAAGCTAATCTTTCCCGGCACGGCGCTAGGCCTGACCGAGGCGCCGCATCTCTACAAACGGGGCGGATGGTATCATCTGGTCACGGCCGAGGGGGGCACGGGCTTTGGTCACGCGGTGACCATGGCTCGGTCACGCGCGCTTCAAGGGCCCTATGCGCTGCATCCCGACGGACCAGTCCTGACCGCTCGGGATCGGCCGCACGCGGCGCTGCAGAGGGCAGGGCACGCCGACCTGGTCGAGGCGTCCGATGGTCAGACCTGGATGGTTTACCTCTGCGGCCGCCCCTTGCCCAATCGTGGGCGCTGCACGCTCGGACGAGAGACTGCAATCCAGCCGATGGTCTGGGGCGCCGACGGCTGGCTGCGCACGCGCGACGGGTCGAGCGAACCCGAACTAGCTCCGCCCGGACCGGGCCTGCCGCCCGCGCCGTTCCCGCTGGACCCCACCCGGACGGTCTTCGACGCTCCGACATTGCCGATCGACTTCCAGTGGCTGCGTTCGCCGTTCCCAGATGAGCTGTTCAGCCTGACCGCGCGCGCCGGTTGGCTACGCCTGTTCGGTCGCGAGACGATCGGCAGCCAGTATCGCCAGGCCTTGGTCGCCCGCCGCCAGCAGGCCCACTGTTACTCCGCCCAGACGGTGTTGGACTTCGTTCCCGAGCATTTCCAGCAGGCGGCGGGGCTGATCTGCTATTACGGCGCCAACAAGTTCCATTATCTTTACGTGTCACGCGACGACGAGCACGGGCGCCACATCCAGGTGATGTCGGCTCTGCCCGACAGCCCCCAAGCCGACGCCTTCACCATGCCTATTCCACTGCCCGAGGCGAGCCTTGTCCACCTGCGGGTCGAGGTCGATTTCGAGCACCTGCGCTTCGCCTTCAGCCTGGACGGCGAGGCATGGACCTGGCTGCAGGAGGTGTTCGACGCCTCGACCCTGTCGGACGAAGCCACCGCCCCGGGCGCGCCCAACTTCACCGGCGCCTTCGTCGGCATGGCCTGTCAAGATCTTGCGGGCACGGCGCGGTCAGCCGATTTCGACAGCTTCGAATATGTTGAGCGGGCTTATCGGACCTAGGCGAGCCGCAAAGGGAAACCTGACGAGGCCGCTTCTTGGTGCTCATTGACGTCATGGCCGGCGACGCAAGGCGGCGCCGGCCATCTGTCTAGGGCATTTCCCGACCTGACTGCGTCAGGCCGTGAGCTCTAATCTTTTGTTTTGACGCATTTTTCTTCACGCGAATCGGCACCACTTCGCTCGAAAAATGCTCTAGCGTTGCTTCGCAAGCCACCTGATCCCGCTTAGTTGCCGCGGAGAAGCTGCACCACTCTCGCGCGAATTCGGCCGTAGTTGGCGGGCGCGAGCGGACCGATAAGACCCCGGCGCTCTGGCGGCAAGTGGCTGACGGGATGACCGTTTTCGCGGAAGACGTAGTGCTCGAAGAGCGCCTTCAATGCTCGACGTTCTTCCAGCGGTCTTTCGCTCACGGCGATCATCGACAGGAGGAGGCTGGTGTAAGGCGAGTCCGGCCCCGCGGCGAAGGCGTCCCACCAGTAGTTTACCGAGCCGTTGAACGGCGCCGTCGCCTCGACCTGATGCCACCACAGTTTGGGCAGATAGAGCGCGTCGCCGGCGTGCAACTCCGTGATCAGCGCCTGGTCGCGCACCCCCGGCGAACCGGCGGAACCGCGCGTTGTCCGGCGGCGACGAAGCGGCCAGACTGACTGGCTGGCCGGCCATGGTGTTGTCGATGGGACCGACATAGAGCTCGCCGATCAACTCCGGCGGATAGAGGGTGAAACGCCTTGCCCCGGCCACCACGCAGGCCAGATTGTCCAAGGTGTCGTAGTGGGAGGAGACGTTGGAGGCATGGCCCAGCCAAATCCGCTGGCCGGTTGTCCGGCCCAGCAACGGCATGGGGTTCTGGCTTGAGAAGCCTGGGACAGGCTCATGCGCCGATGCTCGAAATTGAAGCCCGCCAAGTCGTCGCTGTAGTAATACTTTCCAGCGATCTGAGGCGCCCCGACAAAGGCCTCCATCGGGGCGCCGGTGTCGAATCTGGAAACATGGTCGCGGAAAGCCGCCGGCGATCGCGCGCCGGCCTCAACGACCGGCCAGTCGGCGACGAGGCCGCGCAGCACCACCGGGCGACAGGGCTCGATACGCTGGGTAAGAACCTCCGCCTCGCCCAGGAACCGAGACGCCAGCGCCTGCGCCGCGACAGTGTTGAAGGGTTCGACCTCGGTGCGGAAACCCATGCCATAAAGGATGTACTGGTAGCTCGAGGCAGGAAACACCTCGTCCAGCCGGTCAAACTCGTCGAGAAATCCCGGCGACTGGTACTTCCAGAGGCGCAGCAATTTCTGCAGACGCTCAGGGATGCTCGCCGGATCGACATTGTCGCGCCAGAACGCGCTGTCGGTCCGCTTCGTCAGCACATAGTGCAGCTTGAGGAAGTCGATGATCCGGCCCCAACGACGTCGCCCGCCTGCGAAGTCGTGATGCTGGCGATGTCGCCCGTTTCGCTCAGATTAACCCGTTCGACATCGGCCAACACATGACGCACGCCAAGCTTTTCCGTGCAGTGCTTCTGCAGGAACGGCGCGAATTTGCCGGCGTCCAGGTGGTAGGCGTAGTTGGCCATGCCCTGGTATTCGGGCGTGGTGATAGTCTTGGGCGCCAGGCCCTCGTCGCAGAGCGCGCCTTGAGGGCAGACCGCCTGGTCGAACGTCCGGCCACGGCTATCGGCCAGCCAATGCGGCGCCAGGTTCACCTGGCCGTGCACCGTCCGATTTGCAGCGGCTTACCGACATCTTTTCGCCTACCGGCGTTCCGCAGAGGTAGCGGTAAGATTGAAAATTCGATGCGGTCAAGAGTTGCGAACCGCCAAAGTCTATTTGTAGGAGTATTTTTTGAGACGCTGCGGTCGCCCGTAAGGTCACGCTAAGGGTGGTTTTCGGCCATCGAGGCGTTCAATCGCATCCCATAGGCGCCGTTCAGCTCCGTATCGATCGGCGACGACGCTACAGGTCGCGTCAATCACCATGGTTTCGCGACGCTGCAGCTCGTAGGGCGGCCAAGCTGGCTGATCTGGGGCCGATGGCCGGCCGTCGCGCGCGAACGACGCCCAAAAGGCGCTGGTGTTGCGGGCAGCTTGGACGCGGTCGGGACGGCTCCCAGCCAGGGTGTCGGGCGGGCCGACCGTGTTGAACACCAGCGGTATGTCACTGGCGTGCATCGCGCCGAGTTCATAGTCGGTGCCCGGCGCCTTGATGTTCGAACGATAGGCCAGGTTGTAATAATAAACCGGCGCTCCGCCCTGAGCGGCCTTGCGTTCGGCCGTGACGATCGAGCCCGCGCCCATGTTGCGTTCGCTTCCGATGGCCAGATAAAGGTCGGTGTCTGACGCGCCGGGGCGGCTGGCGCGGTAGGTGTCGATGATCTGGTCGGCCCGTTCACCGAAGCCTGCGGTCATCCGCGATTTGAGCCCGGCCGCGTCGAGAGAGAAGGCCGCGGTGTCATTGCCTTTCCAGGCGAAAAACGCCGCCTCGTTGTCGAGCCAACCGACGATCAGCGGCTTGTCGCGCGCGCTAACCGGGGCGCTTGGATCAAAAGGATGGTGCGGGAGGAGGGCTCCGTCCACCAGGGGGCCGTAGCAGCCGGGGCCTACCGCCTGGATGCCCCGCCAACCTTCAGGGTTCGTTCGAGTCGCACGCTTGGCCAAAGCGTCCTGAGCTTGCAGCAGCCGAGGGGCAGGAACCTCGAGCAGGCGCCGCCAATCGGTCGAGGCCAAGCCCAGTTCGTCCAGCAGCATGCGGGTGGTCTGGTCGGCGGCCTCGGTCGTGCCGATCCGCACCGCTGGACCACTCTGGATCGCGGCCTTGGCGAACAGCGGCGCGACCGAAGGCATGGCGTAGAGGCATGCGGTCTTGGCCCCGCCTCCGGACTCGCCAAAGATCATGACATTGTCCGGATCGCCGCCGAAGGCGGTGATGTTGCGGGCGACCCATTTCAGCGCCAGGACGATGTCTGACAGGCCCTGATTGCCCGAGCCGGCATAGGGCTCTCCGCCCAATCCACCGAGATAGAGATAGCCCAACAGGCCCAGACGGTGATTGGTCGCGACGACGATGACGTCGTGGTCGCGCGCCAGTTGGCCGCCGTCCTGCGCCGCGCTGCCAGCCGAACCGGTCGTGTAGCCGCCGCCGTGGCTGTAGAACATCACGGGACGGCGCCGCCCGCCGCCGGCGGGTTTCCAGATATTGAGCACCAGGCAGTTTTCGTCGGGCGCAGGCTCGTTCAGTCCATAGACGGTATCGGGGTGTTGCAAGGAGGGCGGGCCAAGCCGGGTCGCATCGTGCACGCCGGCCCAGGGCTTGGCGGCGGTGGCGGGCAGGAAACGCGCCGCGCCAGAAACACTGGCGCCGTAGGGCACGCCGCGGAACACGTCGACTCCGTCGGACCGTGAGCCTCGCAACCGGCCCTCCGCCGTCTCGATGATCACCGCCTCGGGCATGGTCGCGGCGCCCAGAAGGTAGGGCGCCGCGACCATGCCGGCGCTGGCGATGAGAAGGCGTCGACGGTCGAGGCTAGGCCTGAACAAATTATGTGTCATGGCGGAAGGCTCCGTTTCAGAGGCTGAGATCGACAGAATCTTCGGCCTTCGCCGCACCCTGCCGACCATTGAGCGGCGGCCCGGGTCTGACTGGAAACGGCCCCGTCCGCAGTCTTGTTCAGGCGTGTGCCGTCAGCGCTTGCGATCCAGCAGCCCATGCATGCCGATCCAGCGGACATAGGCGTCGAACCAGCCGGTGCTGGTCGTGGTTTTCGGGTACATGCCAAAGCCGTGCCCGCCCTGCTCATAAAGGTGGAATTCGACCGGCCGCTTGGCCGCCTTCCAACTGTCGATCAGGCCAAAACCGCTGTTGGCGAAGAACGGATCGTCGGCGGCCAAGGCGACGAACATCGGCGGCGCATCGGCCGGAACCGCGACTGGAGACAGCGGGCCGTAGATGATCCCGATGAAGGCCGGCTTGGCGTCATCGCCCGCCAAGGTGGTCGCCAAGGTCAGCATGGCGCCGGCCGAAAAGCCGATCATGCCGACCCGGTCGGGATCGATCCGCCACTCGGCCGCGCGGCCACGGACCAGTGCGAAGGCCGAGCGGGAATCGGCGATCTGCGGGGCCAGGCCCGCCATCGCCGCCTCGGGGCTCGGTCGCGGCCCCTTCGCGGTCGCCGAAAACATCTCGCTCATGGAGCGCTCGAACCCGGGCATGTCCGCGGGCGTTGGGTTGAGCCGGTATTTCAGCACGAAGGCCGCCACGCCCTTGTCGGCGAGTGCGCGCGCGACATCCCAGCCCTCGTTCTCCATCGACAGCGTGCGAAAGCCGCCGCCGGGCGCGACGATCACGGCCGCGCCGGTCGCCTTGGTGGGATCGGGGAGGAACGGGGTGAGGGTGGCGACCGTGACGTTGCGGGCGAAGAGGCTTTTGTACTGGCTGTGCCAGGCCTCCGGCGCGGTCGCTCCAGGCAGGGGGCCGGTGTCCAAAACGATGGCTTTCGGCTGGGCGGGGATGGCGGTGGGCGTCATCCGGTCGTCCTGCGCCTGAGCGCCGGTGGCAAGACTGCAGGCGAGCGCCACGCCGATCGCGGCCAGGCGCGCGCGCAAGGGTTGGGACGGGCGTCCGGATGCTGTTGAGCGGATGGATTGCATGCTGTTTCTCCCTGTCATGGCGTGTTGTCGTGCTGGGCTCGGCCGCGCCTGAGGCGCTTAGGGCACGGTGATTTCAAAGGGTCCAACCGGTTGGCCGGCGCGGTCGAAGAGGTTGACGGTCGGGCTGTCGGCCCAGGCGTAGCGGACGCGCGTCACGGGCTTGCCGTCGCCGATGATCACGACCTGATCGCCGGAAGCCTTGGCGTTGGCGTAGCGACAGGAGCCAGTCGCTGCACACAGCTCAAAACCGATGGCGGCATCGGCGCCGAGCATGGTCAGGCTGTCCGAGACGTCCGCGAAGGAGAGCGTCGCCCCGCCGCCGGCGTCGCGGAGCGCCGAGCGAATCCGAGGACCCGACGGCGAGACAGCCTCCTGATAGGCCAGGGCGCGCAGGGCTCGGGCGGTCCGTCGGCCCACCTCTTGCTTTTCTCCCGGATGGATGTCGAGGCGATCGCCCAGATCGAGGGTCACCACGACCGCAGCGCGCCTATCGGTTTCGGCGACGCGACGCTGGATATCGCGCAAATGCGCCCAGCCGCTTTCGGTGGGGGCCGAAGCGGTCGCCCCATAGGCCGACAGCTGGATGATCGCGAAGGGCAGGTCGGGCGCGCCGAACTGCGCTCGCCAATCGGCCATCATCGCCGCGAGCCGGCGATCATAGCCTGGCAGGTCGGTGTCGGACTCGCCCTGGTACCAGGCCACGCCGCGGAGCGCGGTCTCGCCCAGGGGTGCAATCATGGCGTTGTAGAGCGTGCCCGCGCCGTTGATGTCGTCCCAGGGCGCGCGGGGCGCGTTGGACTTGGGCCGGCCGCCCAGCGCGTATCGCCACCCGGCGTCCAACGGGAGTATGGAGCCATCGTCGAAGCGCAGGCGCATCTCACTGGCGGGACCCGTCATGCCGCCTTCGGCATAGACGTTGTCGACATTGACAGTGATGACATTGCGGCCTTCGACCAACACGCCTGGGGCCACCCGGTAGCGGCGCTGCGCGCTGGCGATGCTGCCGCCCCCGATCGGAGCGCCGTTGACCCAAGTCCGATCCGCGTCGTCGATCGCGCCCAAAGCCAGGACAGCGCCTTGACGGGCCTGGGCGGCGGTCAGGTCAATCTCCTTCTTGAACCAGACCATGCCGACATAGTCGGACAGCGCCACCACGCCCCAGCGGGTGAAATAGCCGACGCCGGGCGCCGCGCGCCAGTCCAGGCGGCCGTCCGCACGCCAGGGCTCATCGGTGGATTGAACCCGCGCCTGGGTTCGCCACCAGCTTTCCCACGCCGCGCCGGCCTGGGCGTCGCCGGCGGCCGCGTCGCGGTTGTAGAGGGCCAGCGTCTGGGCTTCGGGCTTCATGCCGGCGGCGGCAAGCCCTTCGGGCGCCATCCAGGCTGAAATGCGCGATCCGCCCCAACTGGCGTGGATCAATCCGATCGGGGCCTTGACGGTCTTGCGTAGAGCCTGGCCGGTGTAGAAGCAGACGGCGGAGAACCTGGCGATCGACTGCGGCGTCGCCGCCGTCCAGACCGGCGGCGTCTCGAAGCGGGCCCGCGGCGCCGTGGCCGTCTGCTTGGCTACGGTCAGAAGCCGCAAATCGGCGTCGGCCGCCCCCGCGATCTGAAAACTGTTCTGGGCCTGCTCTGCCGCGAGTTCCATATTGCTTTGGCCCGAACAGAGAAAGACGTCGCCGATCATCAGGTCATCGACGAACAACTGGCCGCTCTGCGCGGAGACCAGCATCTGATACGGGCCACCAGCGGGCAGGGGCGGCAGGATCAAGCGAAACCGCCCTTGGCTATCGGCTGTGGCGCGGGCCGATCGGCCGGCCAGGACAACGCTGACGGTTTCGCCCGCGCGCGCCTGGCCCGTCACAACGAGCGGCTGGTCGCGCTGCAGCACGGCGTGCTCGCCGATCGCCCCATCCAACCTCGGCGCGGCCAGGCTCGCTGTCGATAGGCTCAGGCCAATAATCAGGCTGCTCAGGAAAATCCGCATCGTCATCCAGTCGGTCTCGGTTGGGGCAGTTGGGTTGGCTTCAGGCCGCGCCACAACTCGGCGGCCAAGGCGTTGACGGGAGGCTATTTTGGCACCGCAACGGCTTCATCGACCGAAACGTCGGCCGACTCGCCCGGGAGGCCGGTGTCGGGCTGTCCCGAGCCGACGCTGATGCGGTAGCGTCCCACAGCGACCCGCCTCCTGCCGTCGAGATCGACCGAGCTGAGGTCACGTGGCGAGAGCGTGAAGATGAGTTCGCGAGTCTCGCCCGGCTTGAGCGCCACGCGTTGGAAGCCTCGCAGGGCCAGGCGAGGCGTGCCGGGCGTCTGGGGGAAACTCAGATAGAGTTGCGCCACCTCGTCGCCGGGGTGGCCCCCCGTGTTTCGAAGGGTTGTCGTCACCCGCAGGCCCTGGCCCGCGCCCCCGGCCGCCGGCTCCAGTTTGAGAGGACTATAGGCGAACGCCGTGTAGCTGAGCCCGTAGCCGAACGGATACACGGGCGCGCCGGCGAAATAGCGGTAGGTTCGCCCAGCCATCGCATAGTCATCGAAGGATGGCAGATCGCTGACCGAACGATAGAAGGTCAGCGGCAGGCGCCCGGCCGGATTGATCTTGCCGGACAGGACATTGGCGATCGCCAAACCGCCGGACTGGCCAGGGTACCAGGCCTCCAACAGAGCCGAGGCGTTGTCCTTGGCCCAGGCGAAGTTCAGAGGGCTGCCGTTCAGGGCCACGACGATCAGCGGCTTGCCTAGGGTCTTGGCCTGCTCCAACAAGGCCTGCTGGTCGGCGGGCAGGTCGAGCGTCGTCTTGTCGCCGCCCTTGAAGCCGGGGATTTCGACCGGCGATTCCTCGGCCTCCAGATCGGAGGTCAGCCCCACGACCGCCACCAGCACGTCGGCCTTGGCCGCGGCGGCGTCGAGTTCGGCGGATGGATTGGTGGAGATACGCTTCCACACCAGACTGACACCGGACAGGACGTGGGATTCGGAAACCACCTCGATCGGATAGCGACGGCCCTTTTCCAGGCTCAGGGTCTTCATCGTCGGCAAGCTGCCCCAACCGGCCTTGCGAAGATCGGCGAACGGCTTGCCGTCTAGAGTCATTTCTCCGTTGAAACCGCTCAGGCCGAGGCGGTAGGTCCCACTCTCGGGCGGGACCAAATAGCCCGTCCAGATTACGCGGTGGTGGTCCGACACCGTCGCCAGATCCAGGCTGCGCGCCGCGACGTCCGCCTCCACGCGCGTGACCACGGGCTGCTCGGCATAGCGCATCTTTGCGACGGCCTCGCCGAATGCGCCCGGCGCGAAGCGCATGGGTGGCGGCTCGACGGTGTTGAAATAGCGCGCCAACAGGCCCGGCTTGCCGTCGGGCGTACGCAAGGCCGTGGCCGGAACGCGGTCGCCGTCGGTGAACGAGGCCCCGAACGGCGCGTAGCTGACCTGCGCCGAAGGCATGGCGCGTCGCAAACCCTCGACGACCGAAATCGGCGGGGCTGATAAGGACGAGGAATAGTTGCCGCGCAGCACCCGCGTGGCGTCGCCCAAGGGGCCGATCACCGCGATGCGCAGGCCAGGCTTGAGCGGAAGGACACCGTCGTTCTTCAGCAGGACGAGGCTCTTCTCGCTCGCCGCCAAGGCCAGCGCCTCGTGTTCGGACGTCAAGACGGTCGTGCTCGCGGATGTACGCGAAGCGCTGGCCGGGGCGGCCGGGAGATCGCCAATCCGGAACCGAGCCGAGAACAGACGCACCAGCGACCTGTCGATGTCGGCCACGGTGATCAGGCCACGATCCAAAGCCTCGCGATACCGGCCCGCCAGACCGTCCGTGTCGGTCAAGGTCGCGCCGTTGCACTCGTTATCGACGCCGGCTCGCATGGCCGCGGCGACGGCGGTGGCCGCGTCGGGCGCGTATTTGTGATGGTCGCTGATGTCCTTGACCGCGTCGCAGTCGGACACGACATAACCGCTAAAGCCCCAGGCTCCGCGCAGATGCTCCTTGAGCAGAAGATCGCTCGCGCAGGCCGGCTGCCCGTCGATCCGGTTGTAAGCGCACATCACCGACCCGGCGCGCGCCTCGACGATCGCGGCGCGG
Source organism: Caulobacter sp. DWR3-1-2 (assembly GCF_049896225.1). Lineage (NCBI taxonomy): Bacteria > Pseudomonadati > Pseudomonadota > Alphaproteobacteria > Caulobacterales > Caulobacteraceae > Caulobacter > Caulobacter sp. DWR3-1-2. Next base: position 121,380 of record NZ_JAFCTW010000001.1, read on the forward strand.
AAAGCGGGCAGGTAGGTATCTTCGAGATCGTGGCGGGAGACGAAGACATTGGCGCTGTGTCGGGTCGACTCCGGGCCGCTATGAACCGCGAAGTGCTTGGGCGTGGCGATAACACGTGGGCGCTCAGGGTCCGGACCCTGAATACCCTCTACGAACGCCACGCCCATCCGCGCCGTCAGGAACGGATCCTCGCCATAGGTCTCCTGGCCCCGGCCCCAGCGCGGATCGCGGAAGATGTTGATGTTGGGCGACCATGTGTCCAGGCCCGTGCCGATGCGCCCCATGCGGCCGGTCTCGCGCGCCAGGGCGTGCAGGCCTTGAACCTCGGTTCCAATCGCGCTGGCGACATCCTGGATCATGGCGGGATCAAAGGTCGCCGCCAAGCCGATGGGTTCGGGAAAGTTGGTGGTGGGCAGGGGCCCCAAGGCCCCGTGCAGCGACTCGGTCCACCAGTTGTAGGCCGGAATTTCCAGCCGCGGGATGGCCGGCGCGGTGTTGAGCAGTTGTTCGAGCTTTTCATCGCGCGTCATCTCGCTGACCAACGCGGTCGCCGCGCGATCAGCCTGGGTGCTCACGGCGGAGGTCGGGGAGAGGGTCTGCTCGACGGGGCCTGCGTCAGCGCTAGACGCAACGACCAAGACCGATGCGACGAACGTCCCGGCAGCGGCCATGGTCCATCGTCGGCGCGTGGCCTCCGGCACTCTGTTTCGCATCTAGGCCGCCCTAATATCACTTATCCGGCTAGATCGCCTTGAGGCGACACGCCGTTTGTTATGGCTGTCTCACGAGCAGTACGCTGCCGGTCAGTCACCGCTCGACGCCCATGGGCGGCGTACGGAGCAGACCGTAGCGTCGAGCGATTGACAGGCCTTTATTTGCCGGACAAATGGTAACGCTAACAAGCTGGGATGTGCAAGAGCGACATCGCGCGATGTGGGAGGTTTGAATGAGGGTTAGCGAGACGCGTGACCCGCGCCGTCACCGAGGTCCGACCCGCGCCCTGCGTCCGATGATCATGGCCCTGCTGCTGGCCCTGCCAGGGATGGCCGACGCTCAGATGGCGACTAGTGCGCCACCGACCGCGACGGCCTGAAGCTGGACGCGGCCAAGCTTCACGCGGCGATGGACCGCTACGGCATCGCCAACAGCTTCGAGATCTATCCTGGCGACCATACCAGCGACGTGGCAGTGCGGTTCCAGGAGCACGTTCTGCCGTTCTTCAGCAAAAATCTGGTGTTCAAGGGCCGTTAAGCCAGCCCAAACCCGTTTCCAGGATTGGTCATGATGTTTGTTCGTCTCGTCGCTGCGGCCCTGATCGCGCTGTTCGCCACGCACGCCGCGACCGCCGCCGCCGATCCGCTCGCCGCCTCCGGACGCTGGAGCGCCTATCAGCGTGGCGCGGCGCGCACCCCGCCAATGGGTTGGAACAGCTGGAACGCCTTTACCAGCGACATCGACGAGGAAAAGATCATGGGCTCGGCTCAGATCCTCGTCGATGCGGGTCTGGTGGCCAAGGGCTATCGCTATGTCGATATTGACGACGGCTGGTGGCTCAAGCGCCGGGCCGCCGATGGCCGGATGCTGATCCGCGCCGACCGCTTTCCTTCGGCGGCGACGCTGAACGGCGACACCACCTTTCGCCCCCTGACGAACCGTCTGCACGCCATGGGGCTGAAGGCGGGTATCTATTCCGATATCGGCCGCAACAGCTGCGGTCAGGTCTTCACCTCGACCTTTCCCAACCAACCCGAGGGGACGGTGGCCGAGCGGGAGGTCGGGCTCTACGGTCACGTCGATCAGGATATCGCACTGTACTTCGAAGAATGGGGCTTTGACCTGATCAAGGTCGATGGCTGTGGCATTCGCGGCCTGCCCGCCAGCCATCCGCAGGTGAAGGCCGGCCTCTACCGCGCCCTGGAGCCGCTAGTCGATGCGGACTCGCTGGGCAGAACCAATGTCGGGGCGGTGCGCGCCCTCTATGGCGAGGTCGGCGCGGCGCTGGATCGTCACAACCCGGATGGCGACTTTGTCTATTCGATCTGCATCTGGGGCGCGGCCGACGTCCGCGCCTGGGCCAAGGACGTCGGGGCGATGTCGCGCACCAGCGAGGACATTTCGCCCAATTGGAGCCGCATGCTGCACAACATTGACAGCGTGGCGCGGCGCCCGCTCTACGCTCATCCAGGATCGTGGAACGATCCGGATATGCTCTATGTCGGGAGCGGCGACTTCGACGAGAACCATCTCACCGAAGCGCGGTCGCACTTCGCGCTGTGGGCGATGGTCAATGCGCCGCTGATCATCGGCTATGATCTGCGCAAGGCGTCCAAGGCTTTGCTCGACATCCTTGGCGCGCCCCGGCTTATCGCCATCAACCAAGATGTCGCCGGCAACCAGGCCGTGCTGGCCTTCGACTCCGACGACGTCAGCATCTTCGTCAAGACATTGGTCAGCGGCGACAAGGCCGTGGCGATCCTCAACCGGACTTCCGCGCCCATCGAGGCGACGCTGACCGCAGCTCACCTGAAGTTCCTGGCCGACGCCGATGTCGATCTCACCGATCTCTGGTCCGGCGAGGCGCTCGCCTTTCGTGGCGAGCGAAAATTCCAGCTGCAGCCGCGCGAGACGCGAGTTTTCACCGCCCATGGTGCGCGGATCCTCGCCGACGGCGTCTATCTTTCCGAAAGCCCTGGGCTGGTGAATCCGGCCGTGGATGGCGTCGTCATTCCCGAGGCCGAGCCCTTGATCCATCGCGGGCTTCTCCCGTGGCGCGGCACCCGAGGGACCGGGGAGCCGCCGCGCTATGGCGGCTGGGGCGGAGCCCAGGCTGACAGCACGCCCTATGGCCAGGAACTGGCCGTCGCTGGCCGAAAGTTCGTCGCCGGGATCGGCGTGCTGGGCAATTCGCGGCTGGAGGTCCGCAACCCCGGCTTCAAGCGCTTCAACGCAACTGTCGGGCTGGACGATTCGGCGCGCGATCGCAGCCAGCCCGTCACGTTCGAGGTCTATGGCGACGGCAAGCTCCTGGCGCGCTCGGCCCCGTTACGCTTTGGAGCCGCAGCCACGCCGCTTAGCGCCGATGTCGGTGGGGTCAAGCTGATCGAGCTGGTGGCGCGCACGCCCCAGGCCGCGCGCTTCCCCGATCCGGTGACCTGGGGCGACGCGGCCTTGACCGGCTCCGATGCGCGCTGAGCAGGAAAGGCCGTGGCCAGAACCATCAGCACGTTGATCTCGGCGATCGCCGGCTTGCTGTTGCTTGCCTGCGCCGGAAACGTGCAAGCCCAGGTTTGGCGCGCCGACGGCGATTCAGGAACCTATCAGAACCCCCCGCTCAATGCCGACTATCCCGATCCCGACATCATCCGGGTGGGTGAGGATTTCTATTTCGCCTCCACCACCTTCGTGAACGCCCCGGGCTTGACGATCCTCCATTCCAAGGATCTCGTGAATTGGGACATCATCGGCCACGTCATGCCGCGCCTCGAGGGGAATCCGAAATACGACCTCAGCGGCGGCGGCGACTACCGGCATGGGGTGTTCGCGCCTAGCCTGCGCCACCATAACGGCCGCTTCTACATCGCTGTCACGCCGGTAGGACACAACACACGCGTCTATTCGGCCACTGACATTCGCGGGCCTTGGCGCGTGCATGAACTTGACCGCGAAGCCTTCGACCCAGGCCTGTTCTTCGATACCGATGGCAAGGCCTTCATCGTGACCTCGGTCGGCTCGGATGGCACGGTGCGGCTTCTGAGCCTGAACGCCGGCCTTACCGCCGTGACCGCCGAGCAAACCGTTCATTACATCCAGGGGGCCGAAGGCTCCAAGCTGATCCGGCGCGGCGCATGGTACTATCTGTTCAACGCCATCCCCCGGCGTCTAGCCTTGACGGTGTCGCGGGCCAGGAGCCTGGCAGGTCCGTGGGAGACCCGTGACCAGATCGACGACACCACCGGAGGCCATCAGGGCGCGCTAGTCGATCTTCCCGACGGCGGTTGGTACGGCTTTGTCATGCGCGACGCCGGCGCAATTGGCCGCGTCACCAATATCAGCCCGGTGTTCTGGCAAGACGACTGGCCGGTCTGGGGCACGCCCGCCGCGCCCGGACGGGTTCCCGACCGCGCCCCCAAGCCTATTCCGGGGAGGCCGTTCGTCGAGCCGCCCAGCTCGGATGACTTCACGGGGCGCTCACTGGGGCGCCAATGGCAGTGGAACCATAATCCACAGGACAGCCGCTGGTCGCTCGGCGAGCGGCCCGGCTTTCTCCGTCTGAAGACCACAACCAGCCCGGATTTCTGGGCGGCGAGAAACACCCTGGTCCAGAAAGGGCAGGGGCCTCGAAGCCGAGGCGTCGTCAAACTCGATGTTCGCGCCCTGGCGCCGGGTGATGTTTGCGGCTTCGGCGCCTTTGGGAAGTTCTCGAACCAACTGGTGGTGACGGGCGCGGGAAATGGCCAAGGCGCCTTGAGCGCGCGGGTGGTCGAAAGCACGGAGGCTGGGGCCAAGACCACGCCGCTGAGCGAGGCGCGGCCGATCCCGCTGCGTGATCTGTGGCTCTCGGTCGACATGGACTTCACCACGGACAAGGCAGCCTTGGCCTACAGCCTCGACGGTCGCGCCTGGACGGAGATGCCCGGCGATTTCCCGTTGGCCTTCGCCTGGCGCACTGGCACCTTTCAGGGTGAACAGTTTAGCCTCTTCTGCTTCAATCCAAGCGGCGGCGAGGGGCGGATGGATATCGACAGCTTCACGCTCGCTCGGCCTGAATCCTCGAACCGATGACGCCGCCGCTACATCGCCGAGCGTGTGTCCTCCAACGCAAGCTCGACAAGCGCGAGCATGGCCGCGCCCGCAGCGTCAGGATTTCCGGCGACGATCGCGTCACAGACCCTAGCGTGGTCTGGGATCGGATCGCGGGGGAGGCCCCGGGTGCGTTGCTTGAATTCGGTGGTCCAACTAACGGAGGCCCCGATGCTGGCGCTCAGCGCCATCATTGCGTTGTTGTGGGTGGCGCCCAGCAAAGCGTCGTGGAAGGCTCGGTCGGCGGCCCTGCCAGCTTCGGTGGCCAAGGTGTGGCGACGCATCTTGGCCAGGGCGTCCCTCAACGCCTTGATATCGTTATTGTCGCGACGCTCAGCGGCGAACCGCGCGGCGGCTGGCTCGACCACGGCCCGCAGTTCGAAGAGATCGCGGACGAACGCCACGTCGGGTTCGGCGGAAAACGCCCAAGCCAGCACCGCCGGGTCGAGGATATTCCAGCGGCTGCGCGGCAGCACCCGCGTGCCGGCCTTTGGGCGGCTTTCCAAGAGGCCTTTGGCTGTCAACACCTGCACCGCTTCACGATAGGCGCTGCGCGACACGTCGAGCGCTTCGGCGTTGGCGATCTCTCCGGTCAACTTGTCGCCCGGCGCGATTTGGCCGGAGACAATCGCCGTGCCGCGATAGTGGGCTACAGCGCCGCGAAGGCGACGCCCAGAGCCTCGAGCCGACCGCGCGATCGGTGTGTCGTTCGGCTCGTCCGACGTCATGGGCGTGATGCTCTTCAGATACTTGCGCGCCCCCATAAGCTCAAGCGCGCGAGCCTTGGCAAGTTTATCGGATCGACCCATTCGCAGCCGTGCTGTGGCCGGTTCGGCCGGAAGTTGAGCTTGATTGATTAGCGGGAGCGAGCGCCAAGCGCGATACGAAAAATCCCGCCGTGAGGCCGGATTTCGCTCCAGGGCCAGGGCTGGCTCCCCTCGTGACCAATTCGAACCATGTGTCGCGCGCCGGGCCGCGAGCCCGCGGTCCGGTTCGAGCAAGTCAGGCTGTTCAGCCGCGAAACGGCTGATCCATGATCGCCATGCCGCCCATGGCCGGATCGCTGATGGAGTCGACGCCCATCTCCAGCCGTTCCGCCACGCGGCGCAGGTAGCCGTCGGCTTCGATCGACAGGTCGTACCAGCCGCCGCTGGCCTTGACCCGTAGGTCCTTGCGGATTTCGCGACCCGGGGCCAGCGTCGTCTTCCAGGGGCGGAAGGCAGTCTTGTAGGCGTTGGGCGTGGCGGTCAGGGTCAGGCTGGTCTCGCTGGGGTTGCGCAGGATCAGGCCGACCAGGCCAGCGGTTCTCCTGGCTTCGACTCGCAGGATGGGGTCGGTCTCCGGCGTCGCGCCGATGAAATGGCGGTGAAAGCCGTTGGGACCCAACACCCAGAGATCGTAGGCCCCGGTGGGCCAGACGTCGCTGACGCGTTTGCCCGGCTCGACTGTGTAGCGGCGCGGTGGCTGGTCCAGCCGCAGGCGGTCATAGACATGGAGCACCGTTGCCTGTGAGCCGTCATTGGCCAGGATCAGTCCCATGCGACCGTCCCGCGCGCCCTCGTCTATCCGCGGGGCATAGGGCAGGGCGCGCGAGGGGCGAGGGCCTGTGGCCTGGGTCGGGACCGCCGGCGCGACCGGTGTCGGCGGAACGGTGGTGTCCTTGAGCGCCGCGGCGCGGTCGGCCAAAGCCCTTGTGGTCGGCAAGGCCTTGACGAAGGGGGCGTTATTCGGAGTCTTGAAGTCGAAGGCGGTGGTCAGGTCGCCGCAAACCGCCCGTCGCCAAGGCGAGATGTTGGGTTCTGTCACTCCGAACCGCGTTTCCAGGAAGCGGATCACCGAGGTGTGGTCGAAGACCTGAGAATTTACCCAGCCGCCCCGGCTCCACGGCGACAGCACATACAGCGGAACCCGGGGGCCAAGCCCGTAGGGACGTCCCATCAACGCGTCGCGCTCGGCCTTGGCCTCGGTTGGGTTGCGCACCAGATGATATTCACCGGCGGTGTCGACCGTCGAGTCGCCCAGAACCGTTCCGTCCGCCGCCTTCGAGGGCGGGGCGGGCGGCGGGACGTGGTCGAAGAAGCCGTCGTTCTCGTCGAACATCACCAGCAGCACGGTCCGCGCCCAGACCTTGGGATCGGCGGTCAGGGCGTCGATCACCCGGGCGGTGTAGTCAGCGCCCTGGGCCGGGCTGGAGGGACTGGGATGCTCGGAATCTGCCGCCGGCGCCACGATATACGACACCTGCGGCAAGGTTCCGGCCAGGACGTCTTCCCGCAGGCCGTCCAGCTTGCGGGTCGACAACGCCAGGGCCTTCAGCCTTGGGTCTGACCCGGGAAGGGCGTCATGGCTGTCACGATAGGCCTTGAATCCGGCCGTCGGGTTGTCGGTGAAATTGTCAGCCATGTCCTGGTAGATGCGCCAGGTCACGCCGGCCGCCAGCAGCCGCTCGGCATAGGTCGTCCAGCGATAGGGATCGGCCGCCCCGCCGTCGGCGACGAAGCTGTCGTGGCTGTTGGAGATCGAGGGGCCGCCGAGCTGACCGGACGGATCGTTGGTGGCTGTCCACAGGAACAGACGGTTGGTGTTGGTGCCGGTCTGGGTCGAACAGTGATAGGCGTCGCAGAGCGTGAAGGCGTCGGCCATCGCGTACTGGAACGGAATGTCCTCGCGGCGGTAATAGCCCATGGCGCGCTCGGTCTTGGCGGCCGGCCAGCGGTTCATGCGACCTTCGTTCCAGGCCGCCTGGGCGTCGCACCAACTGTGGGGCGTACCCTCAACCCGCATGTGGGCGAAGGTTGCGAGGGTGTCCAACGGGAAGGGCGAGACTAGCGGCGGTCCGCCCTGCGCCGTGTCGTTGACCTGGGTCCAGACCGTCTTGTGGTGCAAACCCGAACTGTCGGGCAAGGGAATCGGGAAGCGATCTCCAAAGCCTCGGACACCATTCATCACGCCGAAATAGTGATCGAACGCGCGGTTCTCCTGCATCAGGATCACCACGTGCTCCACGTCTTTCAGGGAGCCAGCGCGCACGTCCGCGTCGATGGCCAGAGCTTTGGCGACAGCGGGCGGCAAGGCCAAGGCGGCGGTCGCCGAGAGCAGGAAGGCGCGACGATCAACTGGGGGCATGGAAAATTCCGGAAGGTGTGTGGTTCTCAGTGTCTAGCCACGCCTGATGTCGTTGAGGCGACAGAACGAGACGGTCGAAGGCGATTCTGCGCTTTAGGGGCCGCATGGTGACCCGCGGTCAGGCGATGGCTGAATTCTATCCCGCCGCCAAGTTTCGCTCCGGCATATGGCGGCAAGAAATCGCCCGGATGCTCCGCTCAGACTCGGACGTCGAGATCACCTGGCTCGCCCGCTGTCGACGTTGCGTGAGTTCGTATTGGTATAGTCCAAATGGGCACTATCGCTGGTATGCGGTATAAGCCACTCGGGGATCCCAGTCTTTTCGGACGCCCAGACGCGCCTCGCCGCCAAGTTTTAACCTGCGGCACGGCGCGCCATGCTGTCGCCGGTCTTTAATTGCTCGGCCATTACTCTTGTCACTGCTGATGTTTATACGGGCCGCGCAAATTTCCTGCGCTCCGGACAGGGAACTGTCACGCAGATGTCGCCGCAAGCTGCTTAAGTTTCCTGGTCCATACCAGTTGGGGCGGGGAACACTCATGTCGAAGCAATATCCTGTTCGGGCCATGTGCCCGAACCGCAAGAACTTTTGGCTGGCCACCGTTTCGGCGCTGGTCGTCAGCGCCAGTTCGTCGCTCGCGCTCGCGCAGCAGGCCTCCGGCGCGTTGGCCGCCAGTGATCTGGTCGATGAGGTGGTCGTCACGGGCTTTCGCAAGTCGCTGAGCGATGCGCGGGCCTTCAAGCGGGACTCGGTCATCCAGAAGGACGCGATCGTCGCCGAGGACATGGCGAAGTTCCCCGACCTGAACCTGGCCGAGTCGTTGCAGCGCCTGCCGGGCGTGCAGATCACCCGTGAGGCGGGCGAGGGCCGGCGCATTTCACTGCGCGGTCTCGGCCCCGATTTCAGCCGCGTGCAGCTTAACGGCATGGAAGTGCTGGGCAATGTCGACTCCGCCCAGGACAGCCGTGGCCAGCGCTCGCGCGACCGGGCCTTCGACTTCAACATCTTCGCCTCGGAACTGTTCTCGAAGGTGGAGGTCGAGAAGACCTTCGAGGCGGCCCAGAACGAGGGCGGCATGGCCGGCACGGTGGGCCTGTTCACCGGCAAGCCCTTCGACTACGCGTCGGGGACCAAGGGCGCGGTGTCGCTGAAGCTGGGCACCAACGAATATACCAAGGATACGCAACCCCGCGTCGCCGCGCTGTTCAGCCGTAACTGGGACAACAAGTTCGGCGTGGCGGTCTCGGTCGCCTATTCCAAGCGCGAAACCTCGGAACAGGGCCACAACACCTATACTCCCGCTCACCTGGGCAAGACGGAAATCGTCAAGGGCGTCGCGGAGGGCGACGCGGTGGACCTGGTGAAGGGCGGCCTGGACATCTCGCATCTGAGCGCCGCCAAACAGGCCCGGTTCATGGCCGGCGACCTCTATTTCGCCAACGGCAACCGCATCTCCTCCTGGGACGCCAAGCAGGAACGTCTCGGCCTGACCGCCGCCGTGCAATGGCGCCCGATGGACAATCTGCTGTTCACCCTAGATGCGCTGCACGGCGAGTTCACCACCCACCGCGACGAGTACCACCTGGCCACCCGGCCGATCAAAGGGTTCAGCTCAACCACCCTGGACACCCCGGCCGGCGGCACGGTCTGGCCCGCCGCCTTCCAGAAGGGGTCGGTGCTCAACGACTTTGATGTCGACAGCAATGGCTACGTCACCAAGACCGACGTCACCGGCACGACCTTCGGCAGCGAGCACCGCCGGTCGCTGAACGAGAACCGCTTCAACCAGCTGGCCTTGACCGGCAAGTGGGATGCGTCCGATCGCCTGTCGATCGACGGCCATGTCGGCTACGAGAAGTCCACCTACAAGACCCCCTATGACGACAAACTCTACATGCGGGCCAAGGGCAACCTGATCGCCAACTATGGCGCCGACGGCCAATCGGCGTCGTTCAGCTATCCGGGCTGGGATCCGACCAACCCAGCCAATTACGCGATGGATTCGTTCTATTATCGCGGTTTCAATAACCACTCGGAATTGCGCGAGGGCGTGCTGAACGCACGCTATGAACTGACCGACGCGCTGACGGTGCGCGCGGGGATCGCCTACCACAAGTTCACCCAGGGCGGCCGGGACCTCTTCTATGACGACAACGTCAACGGAACGCGGTCCAAGACGCGCGGCACGTCCGTGGCCGATATCAGCTCGGTGTTCACCAACAACGCCGGGTCGTGGCTGGTGGGCGACTACGCCAAGGCCTTCGCCAAGTACAAGGAATACCACCGCTTCGGACCCAATACCGATGGGACAGGCGGCGCGTTGCAGGACATCGAGAATGTCTACGAAACCAGCGAGGAAACCATCTCCGAATACGTGCAGGCCGACTGGGACAGCGAACTGTTCGGCAAGCGCTTCCGCGGCAATATCGGCCTGCGCGGCTACAGCACCGACACCCACAGCACCGGCTGGATCCAGGGCGACAGCTACGCCTATCTCGGCACGACGGACGTGAAAGGCAGCTATGAAGGCGTTCTGCCGGCCCTGAACACGGTGCTGGACCTGACGCCCGAAGTGCTGGTGCGCTTCTCGGCCACCCAGAATCTGAACCGTCCGAGCCTGGGCTCGATGGCGGCCAAGGGCAGCGCGTTCCAGGATGAGGATAACGGCGAGATCACCGCGTCGCGCGGCAATCCCGACCTCAAGCCCTTCAAAGACACCACGCTGGACCTGTCGGTGGAATACTATTTCGGCAAGTCAGGCCTGCTTTCAGCGGGTGTGTTCCGCAAGGACATCACGAACTTCATCACGTCCAATACCCTGCACAACGTCCCCTTTAGCGAGACGGGGGTACCCTACAGCACGATCCCGGGTGCAACGGGCAGCACCATCGTCACCGATTTCGACGTTCCAACCAACAGTTCGGACAAAGTGAAGCTGACCGGCGTCGAATTCGTGGCGCAAGGTCAGTTCTCGTTCCTGCCTGAGCCCTTCGATAAACTAGGCGGTGTGGCGAACTATACCTATGTGAATTCCAACACGGATCTCACCGGTATTTCCAAGTCCAACTACAATATTACCCTCTATTATGAAACCGATCGTTGGGGCGCCCGCGGTTCATTGAGCCACCGCACCCGCTGGTACACCGGCTATAACAGCGATGTCATGAGCGCCGACACGCGAGGCTTCGAGGGGTCTACCTATGTGGACGCCTCGGCCTTCTTCAACATCAACGACAAGCTCCAGGTGTCGTTGGACGCCGTCAATCTGACCAATGAGAAGGACACCCAGTTCTGGGGGCAGAACCGCTATCTCTATAACCAGAACCAGAGCGGTCGGACCTACATGATGGGGCTCAGCTACAAGTTCTAAGACGACCTAGACCCAGCGCCCCCTCTCCAGGGAGGGGGCGTTTTTCCGTGTGTCCAGAAACATGATCATTTCTCACCGCCACCGTTTCATCTTCGCCGCCGTACCCAAGACCGGCACCCACTCCGTGCGGCAAGCCTTGCGCGAGCAACTGGGCGACGAGGACGTCGAGCAGGTGGGGCTGTTCGTCGACAAGCGGTTCCCTTGGGAGGACCTGGCGGCGATCCGGCATGGTCACCTGTCGCTGCGGCAGGTGCGCCCGTATCTCGGCGAGGAGGTCTTCAGCGGCTATTTCAAGTTCGCCTTCGTGCGCAACCCGTTCGATCGTTTCGTCTCGTACTGCGCCTTCATGCTGCGGGGCGGCGATGACTTCCAGCGTCGACCGCGCGACATGATGCGCCACTTTCTTTTCGAAGAAGCTCCGGAGGGCCATGTCCTGTTCCAGCCACAGGCTTCGCTGCTGGTGGGCGAGGACGGCGAGACCTTGCTGACCGACATGGTCGGTCGCGTCGAGAACATGCAGGGGGCGTATGACGCGATCTGCGCGCGCCTCGGCATCGCCAACCGGCCCCTCGACCGCGTCAACGGCAGCCAGCGCGGCGACTATCGGCCCTATTATGACCAGACCCTGATCGACGGCGTCGCCGCGCGCTATGCTCAGGACCTGGATCTGTTCGGCTACTCGTTCGAAGGCCTGCGATGAACGCCATTCCGCTCGCGCCCGCCGCCAACCCGCGCAAGACGACGGGCGTCCGCAAGCTTGGCCCGGTCGACATCACCGCGCTGCGGGCGGCCGTGCTGGAGATCCCCGAGGCGGTCTGGGACGCTGAGGACGCTGGCAAGCCTAACAGGTTCCAGGTGCTGGACGTGACGCGCCATATCGTCTTGCGCTTCATCGACAGCCCCCGCGACTGGCGCGGGTCCCACGATCGAGCAGCCTGGCCAGAGTGGCGCGGCCTGCTGGAGCCCGTGCTGGCGCGGGCCGTCCGCGACTACGGCTATGCGCGCGGGGTGTTCCCGCGAGTGATGCTGGCCAGCATGCCCCCGGGCGGGGTGATCCACCCGCACATCGACGCCAATCCGGCGGCGAAGTGGCCGCACAAGATCCACGTGCCGCTATCGACCAACCCTGGGGTGGTGTCGTTCTTCGGCGGCGGCGAACACCATTTTCCGGCGGGCGAGGCGGTGGAGGTCAACAACCTTGGCCCGCATTGGGTGCGCAACGACGGCGAGACCGACCGCGTCCATCTGATCTTCGAGTATTATGACGCCGACCAGCCGGAACCGAGCTGGCTGGAGCCGTTCCTGCTGGCCGGTGCGGCGCGATGAGTTCCAGTGACCGCGACGCCTTGCTGCGGGAGGCCAGGGACCTGCGCGTTCGGCAATGCGTCCCGCAAGCGCTGGCCGCGCTCGCACGCCTGCAGGCGCTGCACCCTCGCTTTAGCCGCCTGTATCAGGAGCGCGGCCACTGCCACGTCGTCCTTGGGAATGCGCCGGCGGCCATCGAGGCGTTGCGAGAGGCCGTGCGCGTCAACCCGACGCTGCCGGCCAGCTGGGACATGCTGGAGCAACTCTATCGCATGCACGGCGACGCCGCCCAGACGGCTACGGCGGCGGGGCATCTGGCCGCGCTGCGCCAGCTGCCTTCCGCAGTGGTCGCCGCCAACAGCCTGTTCGCCGATGGCGATCTCGAACTGGCCGAGGAAGTTATCCGCCGTTACTTGTCCGACGATCATCTCAACGTCGGCGCTCTGCGCCTGCTCGCACGGATACGCCAAGAACGTGGCGATCTCGACGAGGCCGAGGCGATGCTGGAAGCGGCGCTCGAGCGCGCGCCCGACTACAACGCCGCGCGTCTCGACTACGCCATGGTGCTCTTGCAGCGGCAGAAGCACCTGCGGGCGCGGCAGGAGGCCGAAATCCTGCTCGGGCACGACCCGGATAACCGCGACTACCTCAAGCAGTACGGCGCGGCGTGTGTGGGCCTGGGCGACCACGAGCCGGTGATCGATCTCTATGGGACGCTGCTGGCCGGGCCGGTTCAATCGGGAGCGGAAGTCGCCGACCTGCGCCTGTGGCGAGCCAACGCCCTGAAGATCACGGGCCGGCGGGAGGAAGCCATCGCGGACTATCGCGCCTCCCTGGCGGCGCGGCCGGACAACGGCGTGGCCTGGTTCAGCCTCGCCAATCTAAAGACCTATCGCTTCATCGACGACGACATCGCGCGCATGGTCGATGCGGAATCCCAGCCTGCCGTCCAGAACATGGACCGCATCTATCTGTGTTTCGCACTGGGCAAGGCGCTGGAGGACCGGGGAGACCACGCCGCCGCTTGGCGATACTACGAGCGCGGCAATGCGATGCGGCGCACCGCCGGCCGCTATCGCCCCGACGTCGCGGAAGCCTGCGCCCTCCGCTTGAAGCAGGTGTTCACAGCCGATGTCTTCGCCGCGCGCGCTGGCTGGGGCGTGGACGATGCCACGCCTATCTTCATCCTGGGTCTGCCCCGTTCTGGCTCGACCCTGATTGAACAGATCCTGGCCTCCCATTCCTGTGTGGAGGGTACGCACGAACTGACAGAGATCGACCGCTATGTCGGCGAACTTTGCGGTCGCGATCCTGATTGCCGCCTGCCGCTACGCCCCGAGGCGTTGCTAAGCCTGACCGCCGGGGATGTCCGCTTGTTCGGAGAGCGCTTCCTGGCCGAGACCCGCACCTATCGCGGGCTGGGCCGGCCGTTCTTCATCGACAAGATGCCGAACAATTTCTGGCACATCGGCCTGATCCATCTGATGTTTCCACGCGCCACGATCATCGATGTGCGGCGTGAACCGATGGCCTGCGGCTTCAGCAACCTCAAGCAGCTGTTCGGGACCACCAATCAAGAGTTCAGCTATGGCGTCGAGGACATCGCCCGCCACTACCGCGCCTATCTCGACCTCATGCGGCATTGGGACGACGTGCTGCCCGGGCGCGTGCTGAGGGTGCGATACGAGGACCTGGTCGAGGATCTTGAAGGCGGCGTGCGGCGTATGCTCGACCATTGCGGGCTGCCGTTCGAGCCGGCCTGCCTGGCGTTCCACAAGACTCGGCGCAGCGTGCGCACGCCCAGTTCCGAGCAGGTGCGCCAGCCCATCGGCCGGGAGGGGCTGGACCAATGGCGGCATTATGCCCCCTGGCTCTCCCCGCTGCGAGACGCGCTGGGCGACGCCTTGACCCGCTACAGGGACTGACGCATGCGGCTGTCCCAACCCTTCTTTCAGCTCCCGGTGCTCTTTGACGTGGCGCGCCTGCAGGCCGAGGTCGCGGCCTTGCCGGACCAGGCGTGGGCCCCGCACCCCGACCGCCTGCCCGGCAACAGCGCGGCGCTGCTGATCAGCGCCGGCGGCGGGGAGACCGATTCCGTGTACGGACAGATGTTGTCGACGCCCTGGCTGGCGGGCATGCCCTATCTGCGCCAGGTCCTCGCGGGCTTTGGCGTGGTCTGGAGCCGCTCGCGGTTGATGCGCCTCGCGCCGGGTTCGGGCGTGCCCGAGCATGCCGATATCAACTACCACTGGCATACGCGGGTGCGGGTGCACATCCCCATCATCACCTCGCCGCTTGTGCGCTTTCACTGCGACGGGCAAGACGTACACATGGCTGCCGGCGAAGCGTGGATCTTCGACAACTGGCGTCCGCACCATGTCGAGAACAGGGCCAGCGTCGAGCGAATCCATCTCGTTGCGGACACCACCGGCACGGCGGCCTTTTGGCAATTCGCCTGCGGCCAGGCGCCGCCGCGCGCGCAATGGCGGACGGTGACCTGGGACCCCGCGAACAGTTCAAACCTGCTCACCGAGGGCGACCATCGCTCGCCGGTGATGCCCTCCGCCGAGGTACAGCTGTTGATCGACGACCTGCGCGCGGAGCTGACGGTCGCCACCGACACCGTCGAGGCCAAGGCCCGCGCCGCGCGGCTGAGCCTGCTGCTGGAGAGCTTCGTGCTCGACTGGCGCCAGCTCTGCGCGCTGCATGGCGCCGGCGGCCGAGGACGAGCGGAGTTCCTGCGCCTGGCGGGCGCCTTGCATCAGGCCGCCAAGCCGCTCGCCGCCGGGCTGGTCATGCGCTCCAACAAGGCCAGCGCGCTGCTGGTGCTAGAAAAGCGCGTGCTGCAGCACCTGGTCGCGGACGAAGGGTGACGAACTTGGAACAGCATTTCGATCTCGCGGTGGTCGGCGCCGGCGTGGTGGGGCTGGCGCACGCCCTGGCCGCCGTGCGGCTTGGCAAGCGGGTTGTGGTCATCGATCGCGACGCCCAGGCCAACGGCGCCTCGGTGCGCAACTTCGGCTTCGTGACGGTCACGGGCCAGGCGCGGGGCGAGGTCTGGAGACGCGCCCGTCGGTCGGCCGAGGTCTGGAGCGAGATCGCCGGCCCCGCCGAAATCGACGTGCTGCAAAGGGGGCTTACCATGGTCGCCCGCCGTCCCGAGGCCATGGCCGTGCTGGAGGCCTTCCTCGAAACCGAGATGGCCGAGGGCTGCGGCTGGCGCGAGGCCGCCGACCTCGGCGACCGCCTGCCGGGGCAGGGCAAGGTGCTGGGCGCCTTGACCAGCCAGGTCGATCTGCGCGTCGAGTCCCGCACCGCCATCCCCCGCCTGGCGGCCTGGCTGGAGGCCGCACACGCCGTGACTTTCCTGCGCGGCGCCGCCGTGCGCGGCGTCGAGACCGGGCGTCTGGAAACCTCGGTCGGCGTGGTCCATGCCGACGCCATCGTTGTTTGCCCGGGCGATGACCTGGTCACCCTGTTTCCCGAGCGCTTCTCCCGCGCCGAGGTGACGCGGTGCAAGCTACAGATGTTGCGCCTGGCCGATCCCGGCTGGCGCCTGCCCGCGCCGGTGATGTCCGACCTCGGCCTCGTCCGCTATCTAGGCTACGCCGCCCTGCCGCAGGCGGACGCCCTGCGTGCGCGACTGGAAGCCGAGCAAGGCGCGCACCTGCAGCACGGCGTCCACCTGATCGTGGTGCAGAGCGCCGACGGCTCGCTGGTGGTCGGCGACAGCCACCACTATGCCGCCACGCCCGACCCCTTCGCCCGCGACGATGTCGACGCCCTGATCCTGGACGAGTTCGCCCAGGTGTTCGGCCAGGCGTCGCCGCCGGTCCTGGAGCGCTGGACCGGCACCTATGCCTCGGCCGCCGGCCACAGTCTGGTCGAAGCGCCGCTGCCTTGCGTGCGCCTGGTGACCGTGACCAGCGGCACGGGCGCTTCGACCGCCTTCGGGCTGGGCGAGGAGGTTATCGCCGACCTGTACGCACGTCCCCAAGGAGTCATGGCATGATACGCAGTCCCATCCAGGCCGTCGTCTTTGACTGGGCCGGCACGATGATCGACTTTGGGTGTCGCGCGCCGGTCATGGCCTTGCGTGAGGTATTCGGCCAGGCGGGGGTCGAGATTTCCGAGGCCGAGGCGCGGACCGACATGGGCCGGGCCAAGCGCGACCATGTGAGGGCGCTGCTCGCCATGCCGCGCATCGCGGCGCTCTGGACAGAACGCCACGGCGCGGCGTCCGCCGAGGACGACGTCACGCGTCTGCATGACGCGGTGGAGCCGAAGATGCGCGCGGCGGCTCGCGACTGCGCCAGGCTGATCCCTGGCGCGGCCGAGATCGCGGCCGATCTGCGCGCGCGGGGTGCGAAGATCGGCTCGACTACCGGCTACACGCGCCCGATGATGGCCGACATCCTGCCGCTGGCCGCCGAGCAGGGTTACGCGCCCGACGTGGTGGTTTGCGCAGGCGAAACGGCGCAGGGTCGGCCCTCGCCGTTGATGATGTGGAAGGCCCTGGTCGAACTCGGCGCCTGGCCGGGGCGAGCCTGCGTCAAGGTCGATGACGCGGTCGTCGGCATCGGCGAGGGGCTGGAGGTCGGCGCCTGGACGGTCGGCCTGTCGGCCTCGGGCAATGGTGTTGGCCTGGAGCAGGGCGCGTTGGCGATCCTGCCGGACCCCGAACGCACAGCGCGGATCGCGGAGTCCGCGAAGGCGCTGGGTGACGCCGGCGCGCACTATGTGGTCGAAAGCGTAGCCGACCTCGGGCCCGTGCTGGCGGATATCGAGGCGCGAATCCGTCGGGGCGAGGCGCCTCGCTAGCCCACCCTGTTCGCCCGCTCGATCAGATCGCGAAGAAGGTCGTGATAGGTCTCGAAGCCGGCCACCTCGGCCTCGGGCGCCTTGCCGGCTTCGTCGTAGCCGCGCAGCCGCAGGGCGGTCTGCGCCGCAGGATCGGCCAGGAACGCCTCGAGCTCGCCTTCGCTCATCGGGCCGCCTTGCAGGGCCAGGCTCTGCAAGGAGGCCGTGCTGAGGCGCTCATGATAGGCGGGGTCGACGGCCACCCGGTAGCGCTTAGCCGCCACGTGCAGGCGGATCGGCTCGGTCACTTCGGGGCCGAACGCCCGCGCCAGATAGCCGGCGCTAATGTGTTCATGGCGCGTATCGACGCCGCGGTCGGCGGCGTCCTCGCCGGCCTTTTGCATCATGTGGCCGACGTCATGCAGCAGGGCGGCGGCGACCAGGGCCAGCGGCGCGTCGTCGGCCTTGGCGTGATGGGCTGTCTGCAGCGCATGTTCCAACTGGCTGACGTCTTCGCCATAACGGAGGCCGCCGAGTTGGGTGAAGAGGTCGGCAAGTTCGGCCACGAAAGCATCGGCCGCGATAGGAGAGGTCATCGAATATCCGTACTAGGTGTTGGACTGGCTCAGGGCTTGGGCGCGTGGCTCACAGGCGCATGCGGCCGATGCCCGGATCGGTTCGGCTGGCGCGTCCCGTCTCGAAATGGCCGGCCAGGCGCTGGATGAACGCCGGATCGTCCGCCAGGGTCAGGGTCAGGTCGTACCAGTGGTCGCTGCCGCGCAGGTCCCAGACCGAGCGGACCACGCCTTTGGGGGGCAGAACCAAGCTCTGACTAGCTTCACCTTCGGCAAGCGGATAGGCATCGTTCATGAGCGCCGTGACACTGGCCGAGCCGCCTCCGCCGCCGGCGAGGCGCAAGACCAGGCGGGAACGAGCGTCGGCGGCGACCGATACGCTCGGCTGCGATCGCGAGGCGTCGCCAGCGAACCGCCGATAGAAGCCCTGAGGGCCATGGACGGTCAGGTCGTAGGGCCCCGGCGGGCGGCTCGTGCTGTTCCAATGTCCAGCCGCATAGGTTTCGCCGGCCGCCAGGGTAAAGCGCCAGGGACCATCCCGATCGGTGTTGTCGAACACTTGGAAGACCGCGCCCGTGCGTCCCTTATTGACGAGGTCGATCCAGACGCCGCCGTCGCGAACCCGGGCGTCGGCCGACAGCGCATAGGGCAGGGGACGCGCGCCGCGCTGTGGCCCCCCCTGGGTCGAGGCCGTTTGCGTGTCGGGGATCTTCAGGGTGGGGGCGGTCTTGGACCGGGCCACGCGCGCCATGTAGTCAGCGGTCTGCGGTAGGGTCAGGGCCGTCCAATCCTGGTTCGGCGTGGCGAAGTCGAAGGCCGAGGTCAGGTCGCCGCACACCGTTCGGCGCCAGTCGCTGATGTTGTCCTCGCGAACCCCGAAGCGCTTCTCCAGGAACTGCAGCGTCGAGGTGTGGTCGAAGACTTCGGAGCAGACGAAACCGCCCCGGCTCCACGGCGAGACCACGATCGCCGGCACGCGGACGCCCAGGCCCAGCGGATGGGCGCCCTTGTTGACGCCCTTGTCCTGCGGGTTATAGGTTTTGCTCTCGCCGGCCACCGACACGCTGCTCCAGCCCTGCTCGGGCGTCAGCGGCGGCATGGGCGGCTGCATGTGATCGTAGAACCCGCCGGCCTCGTCATAATTGACGATGAACACGGTCTTGGCGAACACCTCCGGATGGTCCACCAGCGCCTTGATCAACTTGGCGCAGACATGTTCGCCCTTTGAGGGCTCGGCCTGCGGGTGTTCGGACAGGTCGGCCGCGGTGACGATCCACGACACTTGCGGAAGGCGGTCTGCAGCGACGTCGGCGCGAAACGCCTCGACCAGTTGCTCCCCGTCCGAACGCGTGCGATCGGCGCCGGTCTTGCCCTCGCTAACCCACGAGCGGCCGCGTTCATAGAGCGGCGAGTTTTTGGCGCAGGGGCGGAACGGCTTGAACACCGACAGGATGTTGTCGCCGAAATTGTCGTACTCTTGATAGACCTTCCAACTGACCCCGGCCGCTTGCAGGCGCTCTGCATAGGTCGTCCAGTCGTGCGGTCCCCGGGCCATGACCTTGTCTGTGGCCATGTCGGCGCTGGGCGTCTCGTCCTCGCCGTAGTTGCTCATCTGCGGATCGCCGCCGACCTTGCCACCGCCGTTGCAGCCCGTCCACAGGTGCAGGCGGTTGGGATAGGTCTGGGTCAGGGTCGAGCAGTGATAGGCGTCGCAGATCGTAAAGGCGCTGGCCAGAGCGTGGTAAAACGGCAGGTCCGAGGCCTTGTAATAGACCATCCGCTTGTGCAACTCGCCCGAGTGACCCCACTGGTCGTAGCGGCCGCCGTTGACGATGGTGACCGCCGCCTGGTGGCCCTGATCCGCGCCGTCGACCGTGTAGGCGTCGGTGATCGAGGCGTCGCCATGGAATGGAGCGACGAAGCCGTCCGGATGTTCGCGGCTAGGTTGGCGCCAGACCGAGGCGCCGCCGGGCAGCCGTTGCGGGCGCGGATCGCCCAGGCCGCGCACGCCGTTCAGCGCCCCGAAATAGTGATCGAACGCCCGGTTCTCCTGCATGAAGATCACCACGTGCTCGACGTCCATGATCGTGCCGGTGCGGTGGCGCGCGGGGATGGCCATGGCCCTGGCGACCGTGGCCGGCAGCAGGCCAGCGGCTCCTGCGGCGGCGGCGCTCACCGCAGAACGCAGGAAAGAGCGGCGGTCGGTCGTCATGGCTCTTCTCCTAATTCGATTTGGTATAGACCAGACAGATCGAGACGGGGACGAAACTTTCGTGAAAGCTTGACCTTGCGCCAAGCTGGCTCGTCAGTGGTCTGATCCAGTTCCTTGACCCCGGAGGGGCGCCCTCCCATCATCGGCCGTGGCGGGATTCGACCGCTGGCCAGGTCGTCCCATGCAACAGCCCGATCTCCAGTATATCGGCGTGCGTGACGACATCGCCGCGCGCATCGCCGGTAGCGAGTTCAAGCCGGGTGAGCGCCTGCCGTCCGAGCGCCAGATGCAGATCGGCGGCGGTGTGGCGCGCGGCACCATCCGCGAGGCGTTGTTCCAACTGGAGGCTGAGGGGGTCATCTACCGCAAGGACCGCAGCGGCTGGTATGTCTCGCCGCCACCGGTCGTCTACGACCCGACCCGCTGGGAAGGCTTCATGTCCTATGTCGAGGCGCAGGGGCGGCGGCCTGAGACGGAGACGCTGAGCAAGGTTGAGATCGCTTGCGACGACATGCTGGCGCAGATCTTTTCACGCCCCGTGGGTGCGCCGATGTACTGGATCCGCCGGCGGCGCTCGATCGACGGCCGGGCTGTGCTGATCGAGAGCATCATCGTCGATGCGTCCCTGGCGCCGGGCCTGGTGGAACACGATTTAGACGGCTCGCTGACCAGCGTCCTGAAATCGGTCTATGGCATAGGCGTGGCGCGCAACAAGGTCGACATGCAGCCCTGCGCCCTGACCCGCGACGAGGCCGAGGCTCTGCGGGTCAAGTCGGGTTTGCCGGGCCTCAGCGTGATCCGAACCTGCTACGACGCCCAAGGTCGCGTGGTCGAGTTCGACCGCGAATACTGGCGTCACGACGCCTTGAAGGTCAGCGTCGATATCCGCGTGCGGTAGGCTGTGAAAAGGGTGGTTTCACGCCCGCGACTGCGTCATCTGGCTGTCGCGGATTTGGTATAGACCAAAATGCTCGATCAAGGGACGTTTCATGATTTCAGGTCCTCGACGCTGGCTGGAGCGAGCCAACCCGCTGGCGTTCACCCTGTTCGCCGGCTTGGCGGGCTTCTGCGCCTATTTCTCGATGTACGCTTTTCGAAAGCCGTTCGCGGCGGCGACCTTCGGCGCGGTCGATGGCTGGGCTTTCGTCCTCGACTACAAGATCGCCCTCGTCCTGGCCCAGGTCGCCGGCTACGCCATATCGAAGATGATCGGCGTCAAGCTGATCTCCGAGATCGCCCCAGCCCGGCGCGGCGTGGCGATCCTGGGACTGATCGCCTTTTCCTGGCTGGCCCTGGTGCTGTTCGCGATCCTGCCCGCCCCGTGGAATGTTGCGGCCCTGTTCCTTAACGGCCTGCCGCTGGGCCTGATCTGGGGCCTGGTGTTCGGCTATATGGAAGGTCGGCGGGTCTCGGAAGTGCTGGGCGCGATCCTATGCGCCAGCTTCATTCTGTCCTCGGGTGTGGTGAAGTCGGTCGGCAAATGGCTTCTGGTCGTGGAGCATGTCAGCCCCTTCTGGATGCCGGCCGCCACCGGCCTGCTGTTCATGCCGTTACTGGCCGTGTCGGTGTGGGCCCTGACCCAACTGCCGCCGCCCAACGCCGCCGACGAGGCCGCCCGGGTCCGCCGCCAGCCGATGGACGGGGCGCAGCGCCGGGCGTTCTTCGCCACCTATGCGCCGGGCCTGGTGCTGCTGGTCCTGGCCTATGTGCTGCTGACCGCGTTCCGCGACTTCCGCGACAATTTCGCCGCCGAAATCTGGGCCGCGATGGGCTTTGGCCAGGCCTCGGACGTGTTCACGGCCAGCGAGTTGCCGGTCGCGGTCATCACCCTGGGCGTCATGGCCGCCGTGATCCTGGTGCGCGACAATCTGAGAGCCTTGCTGGTGATGCACGGCGTCATCCTCGCGGGCTTTGTTCTGCTGGGCGTCTCGACCCTGGCCTTCCAGGCTCACCTGCTGTCGCCCCTGGTCTGGATGATCCTGACGGGCGCGGGCCTCTATATGGCCTACACGCCGTTCAACGCCATGCTGTTCGACCGGATGATCGCCTTCAGCGGCCAAATCGGCACGGCGGGCTTCTTGATCTACGTGGCCGACGCCTCGGGTTATCTCGGCAGCGTCGCCCTGCTGGTCTGGCGCAACTTCGCCATGGTACGGTTGGACTGGCTCGGCTTCTTCATCGCCAGCGCCTATGCCACCAGCGTCGTCGGCGCCGTTTGCACGGGCCTGGCCGGCGTCTACTTCCTGCGCCGCCGTCCGACACGTGACGCCCATGCTCTGACGACAGCCACCGCCAAGGATGCGCTCGCCTGACGTTGCGACCTGAGTGCTAGTCACCTGCTCGTTGACGAGGGAAGTCACGGCTTCGAGGGGGTTCAGAAGCCATTCCATCAAGGCGCTTTTTCTTGCGTCTTGCGCTGAGCGATTGCTCGTCTCGATAGTTGAGCGGCTGTTCCAGAGGTGGGCCGAGCGTAGCGCGATCGCCTCCGCTTTGATCTGCCGCCGATGCGGGCCAAAGTCGCAACTGATCGATCTTGCGGCGCCCGGGCGCGGTCTGAGCCGCCGGCGATCATCGCCTCGCGGCGGCTATATGAGTGATCGCCTCAAGTCTTGGCGCTCGGCCAACACGTGGACGCGTTGACCGCGGCCAAGCCCCGCTTGAAGGCGACGATCCGGTCGGCGTCGGAACCATGGCGTCGCGCGGCCGCAAGCGATGGTGTCGACAGCCGGCGATGCTTGAGCGTGTAGAGCGTCTGGAAAAGTCGAGGAAGCTGTAGGTCGAGATTGGGCGTCGCGAATAGTTGCGCTCCCTGGGCGGTGCCTTGCCGTGCATTGGCGCGACCCAGCCACCAGCCTGCAGCGCAATCGGCCTGGAGTTCGTAGGCCGGATCTGCAGGACGGATCTAGCGACCCTCGCGCATCTCCAGGAACTGGACGTGGTGGGCAACTTCATGGGCAATCATCAGGGCTGCCAAGGCGTTGCCATCTCTTGGGAAGATCGCGCGAGTTTCCTCCAGTTCGCCGAGATCCAGGGTCACGAGCTCGCCCGGCGAATAGCCGGCCCCGCGCGCGGGGTGGAGGCGAGGAAGGCGGTTGAACATCACCTTGGGCGCGCGGTAACGCTTCCCCTAGCGCAGAAGGCTTGAGACCATTCGATTGTCGTGGAGTCGAGGACCTTTCGCGCCAAGACGCTGGCCTCGCCCTCGCTCGTGCCGGCGGCCTGCGGAAGCGTGACGAGCACGAGGAGCAGAGCCAAGCCCGTAGATTTCAAGGCCTTGCGCTGGTCCATGGGCACTCCCTCCACCAAAGCCTATGACAGGACGGTTCACGAATAAAGCCGCGCCGACGCGTCCCAGCGCCGTTGTGAACGTAGGTCCAGGAGTTCATGCGAACGCGGTGGGACCTCTGATGCTAATGCGCCTCGCGCTGATGACGGCGGTTCTCGCTGCGGCCCCAACCTGGGTGGCCGCCAGTGAACCGGCGCCGCCCGGTGTGGGGCCGGCCGCGGCGGCAGTCAGTTTGAACAGGTCGACGATCGCCGCATCTACGGGTTCGAGGTTTCGCAGCAGTGGGAGCTTGGCGCCGATCGCTGGCGGGCCGGGGTCGATGGGCGCTACGACGACATCCACCAAGTGGGCCTTTTTCACGCCCGCGCGCGCCAGCGTCTCAATCTGGTTCGCGACGACCGCGTCAAGGAAGGCAGCGTCGGCCTGTTTGTAGCCAACGATCACCGGTTCAACGACAAGCTACGCAGCTATGTCGGACTGCGCTACGACCACTATAACTTCGACGTCGGGTCCGAGCCCCTTGCGGCCAATTCCGGCCAAGCTGAAGACGGCAAGGCGTCAATCAAGGCCAGCCTGGTCTACAAGCCGGTCGCGCCGCTGGAGCTTTATGCCAGCTATGGCCAAGGCTTCCATTCCAACGACGCGCGGGGCGTCACCATCACCGTCGATCCCGTCAGCGGCGATCCGGCCCAGCCCGTCACGCCGCTGGTTCGCTCGGTTGGCGGCGAGGTCGGTGCGCGGGTCTATCTGGGCGACCGCCTGCAAGCCACCGCGGCGGTCTGGACCCTGCAGCTGGATTCCGAGCTGCTCTTTGTCGGGGACGCTGGCAATACCGAGGTCAGCCGGCCCAGCCGTCGCGGCGGTGTCGAGCTCGATCTCTACTATTTCCCCGCCAAGGCGGTGAACGCCAATCTTGAAGTTTCATATTCGGGCGCCAGGTTTCGCGATAGCGACCCGGTCGGGGACAAGATTCCCGCATTCATTCCCCTGGTCGTCAGCGCCAGGGTCTCGGCAAAGTCGGGAACGGGCTGGCTGGCCAGCGCCCAGGTCCGCTATTTCAGCCCCTATCCGCTGATCGAGGACGAGAGCGTCAAGTCCACCGGCTCGGGCTTGGTCAATGTCCGAGTGGGGCGCGATCTCAAGCGTCTCGGACTGTATGTTGACGTGCTCAATGTGCTCGACAGCAACGATCACGATGTCGACTACTATCACGCCTCACGGCTGGCCGGCGAACCTACCGAGGGCGTCGAGGACGTCCATTACCACGTGTTCCAGCCTCGCAGCGTGCGGGCCAGCCTCCGTTATCGCTTCTGATCTGTGCCTTTCGCGCTGTGGCGCGAATGGCACAGATCAGTATTCGTGGCTGCGTCCGTCGTCCGCAGGCGAGGCGCCCCCGTAGCCCCTAAGGACCGCGGCCCCTGGGGCGGGGTTCAGGATGGGCGGTCCAGCTCCGCCCGGGGACAGGGAGCCCATCATGAAAATCAACTTCGGCCGCCTCGCCGCGGCGCTTCTCGCCACCACGTCGCTTTGTTCGGGAGCCGCCCGCGCGGCGGACCTCAATGTCATCGGCGCCGGAAGCACGCTGATCACCTTCGACAGCGCCACGCCTGGGACCTTTCGCAACACCCGCGCCCTGACGGGCCTGCGCGCCGGCGAAACCCTGATCGGCATCGACGCGCGCCCTGCCTCGCCGCGCATGTTGTTTGGCCTGGGCAGCGGCGGCCAGCTCTATGTGATCAATCGCAACACCGCCCAGGCTTTCGCCATCGGCGCGCCGATCACCTTGACCGGAACGGCGGTCGGCTTCGACTTCAACCCCTCGGTCGATCGCATCCGGGTCGTGACCAACCTGGGTCAGAACCTGCGGCTCAATCCCGACACCGGCGCCATCGCCGCCACGGACGCGACGGTGGCCGGCGGCGTGCTGGGCGCGGCCTACAGCAACAACATCGCCGGCGGCACGCCGACCACGCTCTATGTGATCACGCCGGACGGCCTCTTGGCCACCCAGGGCAGCCCTGGCGGCGCGCCGTTGTCGCCCAATAGCGGAACCCTGATCGCGGTCGGCGCCCTGGGCTATACGACCAACTCGTCAGTGGGCTTCGACATCTCCTCGACCGGCCAGGCGCTGGCCACCCTGACCAACCCCGCCTCGGGGGTCACCAGCCTCTACAGCATCAATCTGGCCACCGGCGTCGCCACGCCCGTGGGCGCCTTGTCGGGCGCGACGACCTATGGCGGCCTGACCTTCGCCCCGACGCCGTTTGCTCAATTGGGCGTGACGGCCAACCAGAGCGCCGTCGGCGCCACCCTGGACAATTTCGCCGCCGCGCCCACAGCGGGTCTGGTCGAGCTGTTCAACGCCCTTGACCCTAGCCCCACCGGGACCTCGGCCGGTTTGGCCGCCCTCACTCCGGCCAGCTATGTCAATCTTCCCGAAATCGGACGCGTGTCGGCCCAGGCCCAGGACACCGCCGTCTCGAACCATCTGCGCAATGTCCGGGGGGGCGGTAACCTCGGCGCCGGTGGCATGACCACGAGCGACGGCGGCAAGCTGGGCATGTTCTTTGACGCGCGCGTCAGCACGACGGAGTATGACGCCGCCTTCGAGCGGTCGCAGGCCAAGCTCAACTCGGCCAATTTCGTGCTGGGCGTTGACTACGCCCTTACCCCCGCCCTCGTGATCGGCGCGTTTGGCGGCTACACCGACGGATCCGCCAAGCTCGACGCCCAGGGCGGTCACGCCGACAGCGAAGGCGCATTCGGCGGCGTCTACGGCTCGTTCGGTTTCGCCAGCCGCTTCTATGTCGACGGTTTCGCCAGCTACACCGACGCGGACCTGGACCTTCGCCGGCAAGTGCTGATCGGACCCGGCTATGCGGGCGTGAATACGGCGAGCACCAAGCTGAAGACGACAGCGGCCGCCCTGACGGCCGGCGCAACCTACGACATGATGGGTTTCCAGGTTGAGCCCTTCGTCGGCCTGCACTATTCGCGCAGTAAGGTCGACGACTTCAATGAACAGGGCAGCAGCAGCGCCTTGGCGGTCGGCGAGTTCGCCGGAGAGGCCTTCGAAAGCCAGCTGGGCGTCAAGCTTGCAAGCGTGTTCGAGGCGGGCGGCGCGACGCTGAAGCCTGAGTTCCGCATCGCCTGGGTCCACGACTTCAACGATGACGATTTCGGCGAGACCCTCTACGCCACGGTGCAGCAGCCGGGCCTGGCGCCCTTCGCGTTCCGCTCGACCGCTGTCGATGACGCCGACGCCGCGCTCTTCGGGGCGGGGCTTAGCGTGCTGTCCTCGGATCGCTTCGCGGTGCGCGTCGACTATAGCGGTCGGTTCAGCGAAGAGACGACGCAACATGGCCTGGCGATGACGGTGAAATACGCCTTCTAGGCCTGAGATGACCGCCGCCTCCGGAACGGGGGCGGCGGCTATTCCATGTGGTCGGCCTGGTAGCCTGGCGTGGGCACAAGCGGTAGGCTGGCGGCGAGAACCGACACGGCGATCAGCCAGCTTGCGACGACCTTGAGCACGATCCGCCGCCCGCTCCGAACCAACCACGCGCCCGGCACGCACAGCAGGACGACCGGCAGCGCCTTGATCAGGTCTAGGCGCGAGCCGGCGACCGCGATGACCAACCCGGCCCACAAACCGCTATTGATCCCCAGCGCCAGGGCCAGCCGTGGTCCGACGCCTGCGGGCAGATGCACGGCCGCGGCGGCGATTACCACGCTGATCCAGCAGCCCAGAAACACCGCCTCTCGCCACGCGACCGCCTGGGTGGCCAGGCTGGCCAGCGCCGCCACGACGATCAGAGCGACGATGGCCGACCACCGCGCGCGCGCCGGTGCGAAGGAGAGGGCAAAGGCGAGGGCCGCGCAGAGCAGGGCTGGAGGAAGCGCGCCGCCCCTCACGACATGATCGCCGCATAGAGAAAGCCCAGGCCGGCCAGGCCGATCAGCCCGCCCACGGCCCGGGTGACCACGACACCGCCGCGAACCTTGTGCAGCATGCCCAGGCCGATGCCGACCACGTGCAGCAAGCCCGTGGACAGCACGAAGCCCACGCTGTAGCCGATCGGGTCGGCGGCCGAAGGCAGCTCCTTGCCGTGCGCGTAGCCATGGAAGATCGCGAATACCGCGACGATGAGCGCGGCGGCCCAAACCGGCGCACGGATCCCGCCCGCGATGAGTACGCCCAGGGTCACGACGGAGAGCGCGATGCCGAACTCCACCCGCGGGATCGGTACATTGGCCATCCCCAGCATCGCGCCGAACGCCATCACGGTCGGGAAGATCACCGGCAGGGCGACGATCAGCGGTCGCCCCAGAAACGCGCCCCAGAGGCCGACGGCCACCATGGCCAGCATGTGATCGAAGCCGCTGAGCGGATGCAAGAAGCCCGACAGGAAGCCGCCGGCCAGGCCCGTGCCGCTATGGGCCAGGGCCGGCTGGGCGAAAAACAGGGCGCCGACGAAGATCGTCGTGGCCACTGCAACCTTTATGGGAGGCGCGCCGTACATCTGTTGTTCCCCAATGACGTTCGGAAACGCCCATGCCGAATTCGACGGTCTCGTCGCCTGCACCCAACTACGGCCGCAGGGTGCGATCGGATGCCAAGCCGCGTTCAAGCATGCGCTTTTCCGGCGCGGCCTTGGTGGTGGCCTTGGCGTGGGGCTCTGGCGGCGTGGCGCTGGCGCACGACTTTTGGCTGCAACCGACCAACTTCCGGGTGGCGGCGGGGCAATTGACCCCGGTCTCGATCCAGGTCGGCCACGGTCAGGCGCGCCAGCGCTGGGTCAGCAGCGACCGGGTGGTGACGTTGCGCGACATCGGACCAAAAGGGATCGCCGATCGACGTCCCGAATTGATCCGAGCCGGCGCGCAAGACATGTCGCTGGCCTTCGCTGCGCCCGGCCTACACATTCTCGCCCTGGAGACCAACCACGCCGACAGCGATCTGCCGGCCATCCGGTTCAACGACTACGCCAAGGCCGAGGGACTGACCGCGGCTCTTCAAACGCGACAGGCTCAAGGCAAGACCGACGCGCCAGGCCGCGAGATCTACAGCCGCCGCGCCAAGGCTCTGGTGCTGGTCGGCGCGCCTCTGCCCGGCGACGACGCCCGGGTCACCAAGCCCCTGGGACTGACGCTGGAAATCGTGCCCGAGCGCAATCCCTACGCGCTGAAGCCCGGCGAGCCCCTGCCTGTTCGGGTCCTTTACGAGGGCCGACCGTTGGCGGGCGCCACGGTGAAGCTCACCAATCTCGATTTTGACATGCGGCCTCTGGCGGTCAAGCAGACCGACAGCGCCGGCCGCGCCGCCTTCGACGTGCCGCTGAGGGGACTGTGGCTACTCAACGTGATCTGGACCAAGCCGATCAAGGATCCGCGCGGCGATTTCGACACCACCTTCTCCAGCCTCAGCTTTGGCTTCCCGCGCTAGACACCCGCTACGGACTTATTTTTCGAGGGCTGAAACTCTAGGCCTTCGTCGCCGTATCTCGAATGAGCGGGGCTGTGAGGGATCTATGGCGGGACCATCGGCGAGCGGCCAGACGCGGCGATGGCGTCGGATGAGCGCCGTGATCGTCGTGACGGCTCTGACTATGTCAGCTCAAGCCGCCAAGGCCCAGGTCCTGGAGATCGGCGCCGACGGCGCCGTGACCACCTATGATCGGCCGTCGCAATTTCTCAGCGAAGGGGCGACGCCCCTGAACCGGCAGACGGCGACAACCTCTGGCGCCAAGTCGTCGGTGACCGCCCTGACCGGGGCGGCCGACGCGGCTGGCCTGAGCGCGGATCTTGTGGAGGCGGTGGCCTGGCGGGAGTCCCGGCTGCGGCCTCGCGTCGTGTCAAGCGCCGGGGCCGTGGGCGAGATGCAGCTGATGCCGGGAACCGCGCGCGCTCTAGGCGTGGATCCCTATGACACGGCGCAAAACTATTTCGGCGGCGCGAAGTACCTCAACCAGATGCTCCAGCGTTACGACGGCGACATCGTCAGGGCGCTGGCCGCCTACAACGCTGGCCCCGGCGCGGTCGATCGCTACGGCGGTTTGCCGCCCTTCAAGGAAACCCGCGCCTATGTTGCGGCGATCATGGACTGGCTCAGCCAACGGGCTGAAGCCGACGATGGAAGATGAGATTCATGGCGGGTGACCACAGACATGCGGCGCGTTCTGCAGCCATGGCGGCCTTGGCGATGGTCGCGACCAGCGTGGCCAGCGTCGCCCATGCGCAGTCGATGCAGCTTGACCCGGCCGGGTCCAGCCCGATCCTGTCGGCGGTCAATTGGCTGCAAGGCACCTTGCTCGGTAATGTCGCCACGGCCCTGGCGGTCTTGGCAGTCGGGGCGACCGGCCTGATGATGCTGACCGGCCGCATCGACTGGAAGCGCGGCGCCACGGTGATCCTGGGCTGTTTCATCGTGTTCGGAGCGGCGGCCATCGTCGCCGGTATCCAGTCCGTCTCCAGCGGCGTCGGCTAGGTCATGGCGCAGCTCGAACGCGAGCCGGTGTTCGGCGCCCTGACCCGGCCGCAGATGTTCGCCGGCGTCACCTACAGCTATTTCGTGCTCAACGCCGTGGTGACGATGGAGCTGTTCCTGATCACCAAGTCGTTCTGGGTGCTTTTGGCGGCCTTGGTCATCCACGCGATCGGCTATGTCGGCTGCCTGAAGGAGCCACGCTTCTTCGACTTGTGGCTGATCAAGCTCAGCCGCTGTCCTCGGGTGCGCAACCACGCCTTCTGGCGCTGCAATTCCTATTCGGCCTGAGCCGATGACCGTCGCACTCAATCGCCTGACCGGCAAGCCTGACCCCAAACGCGAACAGGCGGCGGGGGCGCGCCTGCCCTATGCCCGCCACGTCGACGACTCCACGATCGAGACCCGAGACGGGCGGCTGATCCAGGTGTTGCACCTGAAAGGCTTTTCCTTCGAGACCGCCGACACTGACGAGCTGAACTATCGCAAGACGGTGCGCGAGACGATGCTGCGCGGCGTCGCCAATTCCCGCTTCGCCCTCTACCACCACATCATCCGCCGACAGGTGGACGCGCAGATCGACGGGGTGTTCGAAGACCCGTTCACGCGGTCGTTGGACGAGGCCTGGCGGGCCAAGCTCGACAGCCGCAAGCTCTATGTCAACGAGCTGTTCCTGACCCTGGTGCGCCGGCCCTTGCAAGGCAAGGTCGGTTGGCTGCAGGAGTTGTTCTCGGGTTTGCGCGGGGCAGGCGACAAGACCGAGGCCGTCGCCTCGGCGGCCCGCGACCTGGGCGCCCTGAACGCGGCGCGCGACACGCTGCTGGCGGCCCTGTCCCCCTATGGCGCGCGGCTGCTGACGGCCTATGACGGGCCACAGGGCCTGTGCTCGGAGCCGTTGGAATTCCTGTCGCTGCTGTTCAACGGCGAGACCCGGCCGGTGCGAATTCCCAACGCCGACCTGGGCCTCTACCTGCCCTATCGGCGGATCAGTTTCGGGGCCGACGCCATCGAGATGGCGCCTGCCGGCCCTATGGGCGCCAGCTTCGCGGCCATGGTCTCCGTGAAGGATTATCCCGGCCAGACCGCGCCGGGCATGCTCGACGATCTTTTGCGGCTGCCCCACGAGATGGTGCTGACCGAAAGCTTTGGCTTCGTCGACCGGCAGATGACCCTGGACCGCATGAACCTGGCGCTGCGTCGCATGCGGGCCGCCGACGACGAAGCCCTCAGCCTGCGCCGCGACCTGATCACCGCCAAGGACGACGTCTCGGCTGGCCGCTCGGCCTTCGGCGAGCATCACCTGACCGTGATGGTCAAGGCAGACGGCTTGACGGCGTTGAACGAGGCCGCCGCCGACGTGCAATCGGCCTTCACCGAGCTAGGGATCATCGCTGTCCGCGAAGACGTCAATCTGGAGCCGGCCTTCTGGGCGCAGTTCCCCGGCAACTTCAAGGACATTGCTCGGCGCGCCCTGATCTCCAGTGGCAATTTCGCCGGCCTGGCCAGCTGCCACAACTTCCCGGTGGGCCAGGCCGACGGCAACCACTGGGGTCCGGCGATCACCGCCTTGGAGACCACCTCGGCCGGGCCCTACTATTTCAACTTCCACAAGGGCGACCTGGGCAATTTCACTGTCATTGGCCCGTCGGGCTCGGGTAAGACCGTGGTCATGGCCTTCCTGCTGGCCCAGGCCCAGAAGGTCTCGCCGCGCACCATCTATTTCGACAAGGACCGCGGGGCCGAGATCTTCCTGCGGGCCATCGGCGGCCGCTATGACGTGCTGCGTCCGGGCCAGCCGACGGGGCTGAACCCGCTGCTGCTGGCCGACGACCCGATCAATCGCAAGTTCCTGGCCGACTGGACCGCCAAGCTGCTGACCTCGCGCGGCGAGCTTCTCGACGCCGAGGATGTCGCCCGCATCGCCGAGGCGGTCGACGCCAATTTCGAGCAGCCCGCGCAATATCGTCGCCTGCGCCACTTCGCCGAACTGTTCCGCGGCGGGCGCCGGCCGACGGTCAGCGACCTGGCCTCGCGCCTGGCCCCCTGGCACGGGTCGGGCGACTACGCCTGGCTGTTCGACAATGCCGAGGATGGCCTGGACCTGGAGGCGCGGACCATCGGGTTCGACATGACCCAGATCCTCGACGATCCAGCCGCCCGCACTCCGGCCATGATGTACCTGTTCCACCGGGTCGAGCAGCGTCTGGACGGCAGCCCGTCGATCATCGTCATCGACGAGGGCTGGAAAGCCTTGGACGACGATGTGTTCGTGGCGCGGATCAAGGACTGGGAAAAGACTATCCGCAAGCGCAACGGCATCATCGGCTTTGCCACCCAGAGCGCCCAGGACGCCCTGTCGAGCAAGATCGCCAGCGCCATCATCGAGCAGGCCGCCACCCAGATCTTCATGGTCAATCCCAAGGCCCAGGAAGTGGACTATTGCGGCGGCTTTGGCCTGACGTCGCACGAGTTCGACCTGGTGCGCACCCTGCCCGACACCGCCCACTGTTTCCTGATCAAGCACGGCAATGACAGCGTCGTGGCGCGGCTGAACCTGTCGGGCATGCCAGACCTGCTGATGGTGCTGTCGGGGCGCGAGGCCAGCGTGCGGCGGCTGGACGCCCTGCGCGGCGAGGTCGGCGACGCGCCGGCCGACTGGCTGCCGCGCCTGCTGGAGCGGGCGTGATGGCTGGCGCCTGTCCTGTTCCAAAGGCGGACGATCCGCTGGTCACCAGCCTGCTGCAGGTGGTCGACTGCAATGTGCGCGGCCTGGTCGAGAGCAGCTACGGCGCGCTGTTCGCGCCAACCGGCGGCCTTGGCGGATTGCTGACCGCGCTGCTCACCATTTTCGTCGCGCTGTTTGGCTACCAGTTGCTGCTGGGCCGCGCGCAACTGCGCATCAGCGACCTGGCCATGACAATGATCAAGCTGGGCGCCGTGCTGGCCCTGACCACCCAGTGGAGCACCTATCAGACGGTGGTCTACGCCTTCCTGTTTGACGGTCCCCGGGCGATCGCCAACGCCATGCTGGGCGGCGGAGACGCCCAGGGCGCCGCGCCGCAAGTCGATGTGTTCGCGCGGCTGCAACAGACCTTCGACCTGCTTCAGGTCTATGCCGCCGAATATGCCAAACAGGCTCCGGGCACGGCCTCACCCTTGATCGGCGGCGCGGGCTTCGGAGCCTTTGGCCTGACGGCGGCGTCGGCCATCCTGCTGCTCTCTAGCCTGGGCGTGCTGCTGGCGGCCAAGATCGTGCTGGGCCTGTTGCTGGCCCTGGGGCCGATCTTCATCGCCCTGCTGCTTTTCGACACGACGCGGGGCGTGTTCGAGGGCTGGCTCCGCGCCAGCCTGGCCTTCGCCTTCGCGCCCCTGGCCATCGTGCTGCTGCTGGGCGTGGCCCTGACCCTGATCGAGCCCAGCCTGTTGCAGCTGGCCGAGGTGATCGCTCGTAAGCAATATCCGCTGGGGCCGGTCTATGGCGTGCTGGTCCTGGCCCTGGTGTTCGCCGGTGTCGCCGTCGGCGCCCTGATCGCCGGCGCGATGATCGCCAACGGCCTTCGATTACCACGGGCCCGCAAGGCGCCGACGCCCTCGGACCAGGCGGCCACGAACGCCAATGCTGATGTCATCGTCAGCCAGCCACGCGCGGTGCGCATCGCCGCTGCCGCTGCCGCCCTTGACCGCCGGGACATCCAGATGATGGCCAGCGATGGCGCCAGCACGGACCGGCGGACCTCGGTCACGACGGTGATCGATCGCGGCGCCGCGCCGACCTTCGCCGCCGAGCCCCGGCTTGGCCAGGCCCCCCGACGTAACGCCAGCCCGCGACGCATCCGCGCCGGCGGCAGGAGCGCGCGATGAACGATTTCTCCCCCGGCAAGACGCCCTTCAAGGGGCGGCAGGCGGCTTATGATCAGGCCGCCTCGTGGGCGTCCGACATTCATGGCAGCCTGCGCGCCTCGCGGCGCGTGGCCTGGATCATCGCGGCGGCCGCGGTCGCGGTGGCGGTCCTGGAGGCCGTGGCCATCGCCCTGATGGCGCCCCTCAAGACCGTCGTGCCCTACACCATCGTCGTCGATCGCCAGACCGGCTATGTCGAGACCTCACGGGGCCTGCAGACCGGCCCTCTGACCCAGAACGCCGCCGTCACCCAGGCCTTTGTCGTGCAATATGTGCTAGCGCGCGAGACCTTCGACGCCACCGATCTGCGCGAGAACTATCGCAAGGTCACCCTGTGGTCCGCCGGCTCGGCCCGCGCCCAGTATCAGCTGGGCCTGGACCGCAAGACGCCATCCAGCCCGCTGAATCTCTATCCGGCGACCACGATCCTCAGCACACAGATCAAGAGCGTGTCGCTGATGAGCCCGACAACGGCCCTGGTGCGGTTTGACACCCTGCGGCGCGACTCCGGGGCGATCATGGGTGAGCAACGATCCTATGCGGCGGTGATGACCTTCCGCTACAGCGGCGCGCCGATGAAAATGGGCGATCGGTTCCTCAATCCGTTCGGCTTCCAGGTGCTGTCCTATCGCCGCGACGCCGAGGCGACGGCGGCGGGCTCCGTGCGCCTGGACCAGGCGGGCGTTACGCCATGAGGGCGATCCTGATCGCCGCAGTGCTGGCGAGCCTCTCGCCCGTGGCGGCGCAAGCGGTACAGGCGCCCAGGCCCGGCGCCACCGACCCGCGCATCCGCACGGTGATGTACGACCCCGATCAGGTCGTCTCGCTGCGCGGCTTCTTCGGCTACCAGATGATGCTGGAGTTCGCACCCGGCGAGCGGATCGAGAATGTCTCGATCGGCGACGCGCTTGCGTGGCAGGTCACCCCCAATCGCAAGGCCAACCTGCTGTTTATCAAACCCGTTGAGGCGGCGGCCCCCACCAACATGACGGTCGTCACCGACCAGCGACGCTACAGTTTCGAGATGGTGGCGCGAAAGGCGACCGGCCCCAGGCAGGCCGACATGGCCTATGTGGTGCGTTTTCTGTACCCCCTGGAGACCGTGGCCGTCGGTGTCGAGCCGCCGCCGCCGCCGCCGCCCGAGCGTCGCAACACGGCCTATACCTATACCGGCTCACGCGCGGCCCTGCCGTCTCTGGTGTTCGACGACGGCCGGTTCACCTATTTCCAGTGGGCCGAAGGTGTGTCGACGCCGGCCCTGTTCCTATTGTCCGCCGACGGCTCCGAAAGCATCGTCAACTACAGCGTTCGCGACGGCTTTCAGGTCGTTGAACAGTTGGCGCCGCGCTTCCAGCTGCGCAACGGCAAGGATGTGACCACGGTGATCAACGGCGCCTGGCGCGAGCCCTCGGCCGGCGCCGACGCGCCCAGGCCCAACGACGCCAAGACTGCGCGCGCCGCCGCCGGCGGGAGGCCCTGATGGTGGACGCGCGCGATCCTCGTCCTCTGCCCAGTGACCAGGAACCGCCGATCGATATCGGCGAGAGCCTGCGTCCGGCCGTGGCGGGGGCGGAAAGCAAGAACGGCTTGTGGCTTGCCCTTGGCGTGGCCGCCATCCTGGCCATCGTCATGTTCGTCTGGCTCAGCGCCCAGCGCGCAGACCGTACGCGCTTGGCGAACGCCCAACTGGGCGCGGCGGGTGTCTCGACGGTGGCGACCATAGATTCCGCGCCGCCGCCGGCCCTGCTGGTCGCCGAGACGGCGGGCCGCGACGCGCTTTTGCCGCCACCGCCGCCCTTGTTGCCTGACACGAGCGCCATCCCCACCCCTGTCGCGGCCGCCTACAACGCCGTGCCGGTGATCATCGGGTCGCCCCCGCCCGCGCCGCGCATAGATCCGGGCGTTCATCGTCGCGCCCCCGCGCTGATCGTCGATCTGGCCGAGGGTCCGGCGGGCGGCGCGGGCAACACGGCCCTGACCGGACTCGCCGCCGCCGCCCAGGTTAAGCCCGGCGGTCCGACCGGCCCGGCCCTGAATGGCGACGAGGCCTTTGCCCAGCGCGTCGGAGCGATCGAGCCCGAGAGCGCCCAGGCGACCATGCTGCGCAATCCGCAGTCGGTTGTGCCCCAGGGTGCGATGATCCCGGCGGTGCTTGAAACCGCGCTCAGTTCTGATCTCCCAGGCTTCACCCGCGCCGTGGTCAGCCGCGACGTCCGCAGCTTTGATGGCTCGACGGTGCTGATCCCACGCGGTAGCCGGGTCATCGGCCAGTACCGCAGCGGCCTGGCCCAAGGCCAGTCCCGCGCCTTTGTGATCTGGACGCGGATCCTGCGGCCGGACGGCGCCTCGATCCAGATCGCCTCGTCGGGCGCCGATGCGCTGGGCCGGGCGGGCATGGATGGCCAGGTCGATCGGCACTTCTTCCAGCGGTTCGGCGGCGCGATCCTGCTGTCTGTGGTCAATGGCGCGGTGGCGGGTCTTTCGGAGCGCGCCAGCACCCAGATCGTCATCGGCTCCAGCCAGGACGCCGCCAGCCTGGGGGCCTTGGCCCAGCCGGCCAACATCTCGCCGACCATCAAGGTGCCACAAGGCTCGCCGATCCGCATCTTCGTGGCCCGCGACCTGGATTTCTCGCCGGTGGGCGGTGTGCGATGAACGCTCGAGTGGGCGAGCCGCGCGTCTATCTCGACGCCTATCTGCGACCGCTGGCCGAATGGCTGACGCGCGACGACATCACCGACATCCTGATCAACGCGCCTGGCGAAGTCTGGGTGGAGACCATCGGTGGCGGCCTCGAGCGTCACGACGCGCCTGAACTCACCGAAACCGCCCTGTGGCGCCTGGTCACTCAGATCGCCGCCCTGGGCAATCAGGGGATCAGTCGCGAGCATCCACTGCTGGCCGCCAGCCTCCCGGACGGCGCGCGGGTGCAGGTCGCGGCGCCGCCCGCGACGCGTGGACCCATGGCCCTGGCGATCCGCAAGCACGTGGTCACCGATCTGAACATTGACGACTATGCCGCCGCCGGGGCCTTCGATGGCGCGCGCCGGGTCAGCCTGGACGCCCGCGCCACCCTCGACGAGGAACTTCAGGCCTTGCTCGACGCCGACAACATCGCCGCCTTTCTGAAGCTGGCGGTGCGCGG
Source organism: Caulobacter sp. DWR3-1-2 (assembly GCF_049896225.1). Taxonomy (NCBI): domain Bacteria; kingdom Pseudomonadati; phylum Pseudomonadota; class Alphaproteobacteria; order Caulobacterales; family Caulobacteraceae; genus Caulobacter; species Caulobacter sp. DWR3-1-2. The sequence continues at coordinate 158,384 of NZ_JAFCTW010000001.1, forward strand.
CCGCAAGAACATCATCGTCTCCGGCGGCACCTCGACGGGCAAGACCACCTTCCTCAACGCCCTGGTCAAGGCCATCCCGCGCGACGAGCGGCTGATCCTGATTGAGGACACGGCCGAGGTGCGGCTAGATCGGCCCAACGCCGTCGGCCTGATCGCGGCGCGCGGCGGACAGGGCGAGGCGCGCATCAGTGTCGAGGACCTGCTGCAGGCCTCGCTGCGGATGCGGCCCGATCGCATCATCCTGGGTGAACTGCGCGGGGCCGAGGCCTATAGCTTCCTGCGGGCCGTCAATTCGGGTCACCCCGGCTCGATCACCACGGTCCACGCCGACAGTCCGCGCGCCGCCGTCGAGCAGATCGCCCTGATGGTCATGCAAGCCGGCGCGAACCTGGGGCGCGGCGAGATCGTCGACTATGTCGGGGCGGTCATAGACGTTGCGGTGCAGTTGTCGCGACGCGATGGCCGGCGGCTCGTGTCGGAGATTGCCTTCAAGCCCGGCTCGGCTTCGCGCTAAAACCTCGGATAGTTGATACAATCGCGGCGGCGCTCTTTCGAGCGCCGCCGCCTTGTTCGTAGGCCAACCCCGCTCGCTAGCGCAGCTTGAGCGGGTCGGTTGTCAGGCTGAGGGCGATCACGTCCCCGGTCGTGGGCTTGGCTGGGTCGGTATTGGGACCCGCGTTGAACAGGGTCGCAAACCCCGCCCCGAACGCACTTTGGATGGACGGCGGGCTGGCCGTCGGCGGGGTCACCGCCACGGAACCGCCGCCACCGCCGCCACCGCCGCCGCATGCGGCGACGCTGGCCGCCAATAGCCCGATAACGGCGATATTGCGCAGAATGCGGATCATCGCTGTTTCTCCTACGGCTGGGTCTGCGGACGCGGAGAGCCGCGCAGCGGAGTGTTGAGGTAGGGGAAGGTCGCGGCCAGGGTGGTCGCGCTGCTCGGTGCGCCATCGGTGTAGGCGACCATACCGGTCGGCGCGTTCGCGGGCGTGCACAGCTTAAGATCGGTCTGCACGTGGTTGATCGGCACGGGATGGCACAGGCGGCCCATGGCCACGCGCAGGGTGATGTCGACCACGTCATCGCCGGGGCGACGACCGTTGGGGTAGCCGGCGAGGTCATCGCCAACCACGCCGAAGGAGCTCTGGGTGGCGCGCGGCGTGGGATTTACGCCGGTGTTCAGCCGAAGCATCTCGGACGGGGTGACCGTCTTCTGTTGATTGAGCGTGGCGATGCCCGTCAAGAAGGTGGCCACCAGGTCAGCACGCGGGAAGTTGTTAGGCGCGAGGTTGGTGAAGTTTGTGCCCAGGGTGGCATTGACCGGAGCGCGGAACAGAGCGTCCAGGATCGCTGGGAAGGTGGGATTGGTCACATAGTCGGCCAGGGCGCCGTCCTGGGTAGGTTTGGCGGCGTTGAACAGGTCCTTCTGCGGCAGGCCGATGACCAGTTCGTTGACCAGGGGCTCACCCAGGCGCGAGACCTGCACATAGGCGCCGCCTTGAGTGGCCGTCGATTGATAGGTCGGCGATGGGTCGAGAAGGCGGGCTTGCGGCAGGCTGGCTGTCGTCCAGGCGCCGATCGTTCCGTTGCCCGATCCCGTGAGACACGCGATCGGCACTTCGAGCGCGAGCGAGGTCACGTTCTTCTTGCCGATCAGTTCCTGGTTGTCAGCGCTCTGCTTGATGCCGCCCGGGAAGCCGCCGTTGTCGTTGGCGCCAGGGGCGCTGGCCCCCTCGATAGGCACGAAATTCACCAGGTCGAAGATCGGGCCCAGATTGACGGCGAAGGCCTCGGCGCGCTGGCCGACGAAGACCTTGGCGGCCGTTGCGCAGCCCGGGAGATTGACGTCGTAGATGAACTGGTTGGCGTAGTTGGCGTAGTTCGGAATCGACTTGTTGCCCGCGTTGTCGAACGGCTTGCGGAAGCTCAGGCCGCCGCCGGCCGCGTTAGTGGCGCTGGCCCGTGTTCCAGTCCGGCGATCGCCGGTAATGACGGTCAGGGTATAGGATTCCTGCTCGCCCTGATTGGGGTCGTCTGTCGCGCTGATCGGCCCCACGTGGCGCAGCGGGATCGGGAGGGTCTTGCCGCCGACGTTCAGCGTAAGGCCGGTGTCATTGCGCAGCGTGTTGGAGAACTTGAACTGGAAAGTCAGGTCCTCCATCGCGCCGCCGTTGACGGCGCCGTCGTTGTCGACATGGATCTCGTAGACCGCGTCCGGGTCCATGGTGAAATAGTTAGGGCCTTCGCCGGGTCCGCCCTGGGGAATGTAGTTGGCGATGAAGGTCACGAAGCCCTCACGGCCCGGCGCGTAGCTGCGGAACATATAGAAATCGGTCCCGTCGACTTTCGGTGTCTTGGTGATGCCCGGCGCTTCCCGGTGGCTGGACGCCACGCTGGGCCCGGCTGCGAAAACCATCAGGGCCGCGAACGCCGTCGCAAGTCCAAATCCATAACGTCTCTTCATGACCGCCCTCTTTGATCGTGCGAAACACACGTTCACCGTCGCGGCGGGTCGGCGGGAGGCCGGATCTCACTACACGGTTCATCTGAGATACGCTGCACTCCGCAGACGGACGCAGGCGGCTTGAAACTTTCGTCAATATTTCGCCAAGATTGGCAGCGCATTGATTTTAAAAGGTTTTCTAGCTTAGCCGAGCTTGGAAGTTTGCTGCGTCAAAAGATCGTCCCAATGCCAAGCGCCCGATCCGATCACAAGCAAGGTGGCGCCGCTGGCGTCGGGGATGGAGAGCAGGCGTGGGCCGAGTACGGGCAGGCTCCGGCAATCGGGCGAGGCGGTTTCGATCGCCGCGGCGATGGATGCCTGGAGCGTCGTCAGGGCCTGGGCGGTCTCTCGCTGGTCTGTTCCGACCCACGCGCCATCCCATAGCATCAGCGCGTTGGCCACCGATCTGGCGTCGCGCGGTATGCGGGCCAAGGCCGCCAACACTTGCGGATCGGCGGCCAGGCGCGCCTGCAGCTGTTCGGTCATCTGGCAGGTCGATGCGCTGTCGGCGGTTTGACTGACGGTCACAGCCGCCTCGGGACGCGACGCGGCGGCGTGCGACAGGGGGCGAGGCTGCGCGGTGGGATCGGCCACCGCCAGTTCGCGCACCACCGCGACCACGTCCAGGGGCGCGGGGGTTGGTGCGAGTAGCGGCGCGGAAGCAGGCTTGTCGTCCGTGGTCGGACTGGGCGGACGGTCGGGCAGGGGCTCGGTCGGCGTCGGCGTCTCGGGCGTCGGCGTGGCGCGCGGTGCGAGCCTGTCAAACAGTGCGACCGTCAGCACGCCCGGCTCGGCTTGTGGCGTGGGAACAACCGTGGGGCCGAGCGACATCGCCGCGAAAACAACGAAGTGAAACGCGATGACGATCAGGCTAATGCCCCAGCGGCGCAGGCGTAAGGTGCGGCCCCGAGCGATCATTGGAGAAAAGCTTCGGTCGATTTTGCGGAGGCCGCTTCGTCTCCCCGCGTCGCTCGTCGAGCTTTTCGCGCGGGCGCGATATCGACGAATTCCATCAGCAGGCGTCGGGCGCGTTGGACGCGGCTTTTCACCGTACTGACGGGGCAACCGCAGACCTTTGCCGCCTCCTCGAACGTCAGCCCCGCGCCGCTGATCAGGACGAGGGCGGAACGGCTGTCGGGCGGCAATCGCTCGATCGCCGCCAGCAGGTCGCCATATTGCAGGCGCCAGTTCTGCTCGGCGGGCGAACTCAGGCGAATGGCATGCTCGCCATCGACATCTTGCACCGTGTGCCGCTGGCGGCGATATCCGTCGGTGAAGCGGTTTCGCAGGATGGTGAATAGCCAGATCCGTAAATCGGATTCAGGACGAAAACTGGCTCGGGCCCGCCACGCTCTTTCCAAGGTATCTTGCACGAGGTCGTCCGCCCAATGACGCGCGCGCGTTAGCGACATCGCGTAGGCGCGTATCTTTGGCGTCAATGCGATAAGTTGGTCTCGAAAGTCGTCGGACACCTTCGGCCCCAAATCGTGGCGACAGAGCATTGCATCTGTCAGCTTTGGTGCCAGATACGAACGATGGGGCGATGAAGATGCATGGGGACTTGGGAATATTAGGACTTCGTGATTGTGCCGCGGCCGAAATTCTATAGGGCGTCAGGTCTCCCCTGGTTCAGCTTGACGATTATTATTCAGCCGAGGGTGGGCGCCGCCTCAAGGACGCAGGCGGAAACGACGACGTCTGCTATCAAAACAAGGCCCGCACCGGTCGTCTAACGCCATTGCGCGCGCGGCGTACCGCACCACGGCTAAGCCAGTACGCTTTTCTGCAGCATCAACTTGCCCCGCTGCACCCGGCTTTTGAGCGTCGGGATCGGACATTTGATGAGCGCAGCGCCGCTTTCATAGCTTAGGCTTTGCAAGATGATGGCGTAAATGGCTTCGCGGTAAGGAGCAGGCAGGGCGTCAATCGCGAGAATAACGCCCTCAATTTCCAGTCTGAAGAGCTGAGTGGGCAGCACCGACAGCTCTGCCGCGTATTTTCCATCAACATCCTGGATCGTGTCCCGGCTGGCGCTCACCACGTCATAAAAGCGGTTGCGCATGATGGTCGCGAGCCAAGGCCGCAGGCCGCGCGCTGGGTCGTATCGCTCCCGGGCGCGCCAAGCCCTTTCCAGCGTGTCTTGAAGAAGATCCTCGGCGGCGTCGGTGGACCCCGAGAGTGAGCGAGCGTACCGCCGCAGGGTGGGCGTCAAGATCTTGAGGTCGCTGGCGAAATTCAGCTTTTCAGCTTCGATGCCCGCGGGGGTCAGGTCGCGCGCGGCGACGACTGCTGTAGACGATTGCGACAACGGCTTTTCCCACCCACGGCGTTTACGCCTCAGCCGAGAACGCCACGATCTCCGGCTGGTTCACCAACTGGCCGAACTGTGGCGCACTCCGCATAGTATCAAGTCAAATGATAGGATTGGCCGCACTAGGCTTCGCCAAGCGACGCGTTTTGCCGATGGCTAAATTGGTGAAGCCAGCGCCATTTAGCCAATAACAGGCAGAGTTTTTCGCTTCGCTGGTCGCTACAAATATGCGTCGTGCCCTACCAAGAGGCTGCGGTCAGTTGCAACGTGACCCGAGTGTCGACGAAAACCTGGCAACTAGGCCTCGTCGCCGGAGTTGTGGTTCCAAGTTTATCAGGGGTCAGTCGCCCCGTAGCGTAGACTCGGCAGATGGCGTGGCGTGCCCGGCGATGGCGTCGCGGCGACGCCTTAAGCCAAGAGAGCCGCACGGCTTGCACGGCCAAGATCAGGCCGACGACGGTGATCAGCACGCCTGACGCGTAGGGCGCGCGACGCGTGAAGGTCGAGAACGCGCTCCCAAACCGTTTTTCGGCGTGACGCATACCCAGGGCCGCCACAACCCCGACGGTGACCATGGTGATGACCAGGCCGATCGAGAAACACAGCACCAGGGTCGCGCCGAGCGCAATCTGCTTGAGCTGCAAGCACAGCAACAACACCGTGATGGCGGCCGGGCAGGGGATCAACCCGCCGGTCAGGCCAAACAGGATGATCTGCCCCGTGGTTAGATCGCGACCGGCGAAACGCTGCTTGATGTCGTTGGCGTGGGCGCGCTCGTGGGCGTCCTGGTAGCCGGGGTCCGAAACGTCCGGGCCGCCGTGGTCATGGCCCTGATCATGGTCATGTTCGGCAAAGATGACGTCGAAGTCGTGGCCGTGCGAGCCGTGGGCGATCGACAGCCGTGCATCGAACCCATGGGGTTCGGGGATCGCCTCGACCGACTCCAGGAAGGCGCCTTTGTCGGCGAGGGCGAAGGTCTGGACCGCTCCGTTGGGGCCGCCAGGACGTCAGCCGTGGCGGCGGGGTCAGGACGTCTTGCGGCGACCATGGCGCAGAAGGCGACCAGGGCTCCGAGCCAGATCCCTGCGGCCCACAGGTGCAGGACATCGGCCGACAGATGAAGGGCGCCAGCCAGGCCTTCGCCACCGGCGGCGTGACCGGCCCAGGCCAGGGTGGCCAAGGCCACAGCGGCGCAGATCAGTCGAGACAGCGGACCGCCGAGTCTGACCAAGCCGAGAAGCAGCGCCAAGGCCGCCACGCGCAGCAGGCCCGCGCGGCCAGCCGACGTGCCGATGATCGCGGCCGAGAGGGTGGCGGGATCCGCCGCGCCCGCCGGGTCGCCGCTCATCATCGCCGCCAGGATCAGCACCGAGGCGAGGGCGGTCAACAGGCCGATGGCGGTCAACACGATCACGACCTGTCGATGGTCCCTGCGGCTCTGGGCGTCCTGCGCATGGATCGCGAACGCTGTCAGTCCGAACAGCGGCAGCAGCGCGCCGTACTGGAGCAGCCGCACCAGGATGTTGACGAGGTCCATCGTCGGCCTATTTTACGGTGAAGCTGTAGTCACCCTTCAGGCGATGGGTGTCGGTCGACACGACATGCCAGTCGACCTTGTAGGTCCCCTCCGTGAGCGGCGCTTTCAGGGTCAGGAGCAGGGTCTTGTGGTCGGCCGGATCGAGCACCGCGGCGACGCCGTCGACCTTCATCACATGGGCCATCGGCTTGCCGCCCATCATCATGCTGGTCGCGGTCAGATCGGCGCTGGAGGACTTGGCGACCAGCGGCTCACTGAAATGCAGCGTCAGGCGATTGGTCGGGCCGCTGACCCCGCCTGCGAACGGCGAGGCCGACAGCAGCTTAGGATGGGCCAGGGCGGGGGAGGCCGCCAGTGTGAGGATCGCGGCGGCGGCGAGGGTCAGGCGTGAGCGGGACATGGGATCAAGACCTTGCTGGAGGGCAGCCGGGAAGCCCGAGGCGGCAGGATGGCGGTCCGATGGGAAGGCGGCGATTGCGAGGCGGGAACGCATGCGCTCCCGCCAAGGCGAAGGTCATCGCTTGCCGATGGCGGTGACCTCGCCCGAACCGTCATGGAGTTTCAGGTCGAAGGCGACCTTGTCGCCGACCGCGACGCCGTCCAGCAGGGCCGGAGCGGCCTTGAAGCCCATGGTCATGGCTGGCCAGCCGGCCTCGGGAATGGCTTCGTGGTCGAGGGTGATCGTTCCGATGGTCTTGTCCATCGCCGTCACCACGCCGACGCCCTTGGCCATCTTGTCGGCCGGTGCCATGTCCATGCCGGCCATGTCGCCGCGCGCGGCCGGAGCAGGCGCAGCGGCGGGCGCCGGCGCGGCCGGAGCGGCGGGCGCTTCGGTCTTGCGGCCGCAAGCGGCCAGGCTGGTCGTCGCCAGCAGGGCGGCGAGGGTGAGGGACAGGGTCTTCATCAGCAAATCTCCTTAGGCTGAGGTGGAAGTGGAAGTGGAAGTGGAAGTGGAAGGGGAGGTTCGGGCTTGCCGGCGGCGCAGCAGCAGATAGCCAGCGGGCACGACGAACATCGACAGCAGGGGGGCGGTGAGCATGCCGCCGATCATTGGGGCGGCGATGCGGCTCATCACTTCAGAGCCCGCTCCATGGCCCCAGAGGATGGGGGCCAGGCCGGCCAGGATCACCGCCACGGTCATGGCCTTGGGCCGCACGCGCAGCAGGGCGCCTTCGCGCACGGCGGCCTCGACCTGATCCATTGTGGGGTCGGGGCCCAAGTCGTCCATGGCGTGCTTGAGATAGATCAGCATCACCACCCCAAACTCGGCCGAGACCCCGGCCAAGGCGATGAAACCGACCCCCGTAGCCACCGACTGGTGGAAACCAGCCAGATAGAGCGTCCAGATCCCCCCGGTCAGGGCGAAGGGCAGGGTGGCCATGATCAGGCCCGCCTCGTCAAACCGGCGGAAGATTACATAGAGCAGGACGAAGATGATCAGCAGGGTGGCCGGCACGACGATCTTCAGCCGGTCGGCCGCTCGCTGCAGATATTCGAACTGACCCGAATAGGAGAGGCTGACGCCGGGCGACAGCTTGACGTGTCGGTCGACGGCTTGACGCAGGTCGCCAACCACCGAGGCTAAATCCCGACCTCGGACATCGACATAGACCCAGGTGGTCGGTCGGCCGTTCTCGCTCTTGAGCATCGGCGGTCCGTCGGCGATCTCGACCTGGGCCACCGTACCCAGGGTGATCTGCGCGCCGCCCGGCGTCAGGATCGCCAGGGTCCGCAGGCCCTCCAGGCTGCCGCGCAGTTCGCGCGGATAGCGGACGCTGATCGGATAGCGGGCCAGGCCCTCGACCGTCTGGCCGATGGTCTCGCCGCCGATCGCCCCGGAGACGATCGACTGGACGTCGTCGATGTTGAGCCCGAACCGCGCGGCCGCGGCCCGGTCAATGCGGACATCGACATAGCGGCCGCCGGTCAGCCGTTCGGCCAGGGCCGAGCTGACGCCCGGCATACCCTTTGCGACGCCCTCCACCTCGCGGGCGATGCGGTCGAGTTCGGCCAGGTTGGCTCCAGAGACCTTGACGCCGATCGGGCTCTTGATACCGGTGGCCAGCATGTCGATGCGGTTGCGGATCGGCGGCACCCAGACATTGGTCAGACCCGGGACCTTCACCCGCGCGTCGAGCTCGGCAACCAGCTTGTCGGGCGTCATGCCCGGCCGCCACTGGTCGCGCGGCTTGAAGCGGATCGTGGTCTCGAACATCTCCAGCGGGGCCGGGTCGGTGGCGCTCTCGGCGCGGCCGGCCTTGCCGAACACGCTGTCGACCTCCGGCACGGTCTTGATCATCCGGTCGGTCTGCTGGAGGAGCTGTCCGGCCTTGGCCGCCGACAGCCCTGGCAGGGCTGATGGCATATAAAGCAGGTCGCCCTCGTCCATATTGGGCATGAACTCGGCCCCCAGATGGGCCAGCGGCCAGGCCGTGGTGGCGAAGGCCAGCAGGGCGATGACCAGGGTCGTTCTGGGCCGCCCCATCACCCAGTCCAAGGCAGGCCGGTAGGCCGCCGTCAGGACGCGGTTGATCGGATTGGAGGCCTCGTCGGGAATACGCCCACGGATCAGGTAGCCCATCAGCACCGGGATCAGGGTCACCGACAGGATGGCCGCCGCCGCCATGGCGTAGGTCTTGGTGAAGGCCAGGGGACGGAACAGCCGCCCCTCCTGGGCCTGCAGGGTAAACACCGGGATGAACGACAGGGTGATGATCAACAGGCTGAAGAACAGCGCCGGTCCGACCTCGACGGCGGCTTCGGTGATCACCTTCCAGCGCGCCTCGCCGACCAGGGTCTCGCCGGGGTGGTCGTGGACCCAGCGTTCAAGCTTCTTGTGGGCGTTCTCGATCATCACCACGGCGGCGTCGACCATCGCCCCGATGGCGATGGCGATGCCGCCCAGCGACATGATGTTGGCGTCGACGCCCTGGCTCTTCATGACCAGGAAGGCGGCCAGCACCCCCAGCGGCAGCGAGATGATCGCCACCAAGGCCGAACGCAGGTGGCCCAGGAACAGGGCGCAGACCAGGGCGACGACCAGGAACTCCTCCAGCAGTTTGCCGGTCAGGTTATGGACGGCCCGGTCGATCAGGCCCGAGCGGTCATAGGTCGTGACCACCTCGACGCCTCGCGGCAGGCTCTTTTTCAGCTCGGCCAGCTTGGTCTTCACCGCCGCGATGGTGGTGCGGGCGTTTTCGCCCGAGCGGAGGATCACCACCCCGCCGGCCACCTCGCCCTGGCCGTTCAGTTCGGCGATGCCGCGCCGCATCTCCGGACCGACCTGGATGGTCGCCACATCGCCAAGCCGTACCGGGATCCCGCCGGCCGCCGTCTTCAGCGGAACGGCCTGGAAGTCCTCGGGGGTCTTCAGATAGCCGGTGGCACGGACCATGTATTCGGCCTCGCCCAGTTCCAGGACGGAGCCGCCGGTTTCGGCGTTGGCGCCTTTCAGGGCGGTGACGACTTGGCTGTGGGTAACGCCGTAGCCAGCCAGCTTCACCGGATCGAGGACGACCTGATATTGCCGAACCATGCCGCCGATCGCCGAGACCTCCGCCACGCCCGGCAGGGTTTTCAACTCGTAGCGCAGAAACCAGTCCTGCAGGGATCGCAGTTGGCTGAGGTCGTGACCGCCGGTGCGATCGACCAGAGCGTACTCATAGACCCAGCCGACCCCTGTTGCGTCGGGACCCAGGGCCGGGCGAGCGCCTTCGGGTAGGCGGGCCTGGACCTGGTTGAGATATTCCAGGACCCGCGAGCGAGCCCAGTAGAGGTCGGTTTTGTCGTCGAAGATCACATAGACAAAGCTGTCGCCGAAGAACGAATAGCCGCGCACCGTCTTGGCCCCGGGCACCGACAGCATGGTGGTGGCCAGCGGATAGGTGACCTGGTTCTCGACCAGTTGCGGGGCCTGGCCCGGATAGCTGGTGCGGATGATCACCTGGGTGTCGGAAAGGTCGGGCAAGGCGTCGATCGAGGTCGAGCGCACGGCCAGGCCGCCGGCCACGATCAGGGCCAGGGCGCCCAGCAGCACGAAGAAGCGATTGGCGACCGACCAGCGGATCAGGGCGGCGATCATGCGCCGCCTCCGAGCTTGGCGATGCGTCGCACCGTCGGGCTCGCTGGCGGCTGGTCGAAGGCGAAGCTGACCTGGTCGCCAGTCTTGAAACCCCGCAGCAGAATCGGGTCGGCGCGAAAGGCCATGGTCATGGCCGGCCAGCCGATGGCCGGGATCGGGCCGTGGGAGAGGGTGATGCTGTCCTTGGTCACCTGCTCGATGCGCCCCGTCGCTTCGGCCAAGGCGGGCTTTGCCGCAGCCGAGGTCATCGGCGCCATGGCGGCGTCCGCCGCCAGCGGCCTAGCTTGCAGGCCCGCCAGGCTGGCCTCGGAGTCGATCAGGAACTGACCAGAAGCCACCACCTTCTGACCGGCGCTCAGGCCCGCCAGGATCTGGCTCTGGCCACCCGACTCGCGGCCGATCTTGACCTCGACGGCCTGGTAGCGGCCGTTGTCGCCGGCCAGCATGACGATGGCGCGCGAGCCGGTGCGGATCACCGCCTCGGACGGCAGCAGCAGGGCCGGGCGCGCGTCGGTATCAAACGAGACGGTGGCGAACATGCCTGGGCGCAGCTTGCCGCCGGGGTTGGGCAACTCAATGCGGGCCTGGAGCGTGCGGGTCTCGCCCTGGGCCTGGGGCAGAATGGCCTGCACCGTTCCCCGCAGCATCTCGCCGGGATAGGCCGCCAGGGCAACGCCGACCGATTGACCTTGGCGCAGTTGGCCGCCCTGCGCCTCAGGCACGGCGGCGGTGACCCAGACCCGCGACAGGCCGTTGATCTCGGCCAGTCCCTGGCCCATGGCCACGGTCATCCCGGCCCGAACGTCGAGCCTGGTGATCACCCCGCCCAGCGGCGCGCTGATCGTGATGATCGCGCGGGCCCGGCCGTCGCGATCGACGGCGGCGATCGTGCCTTCGGGCATGCCCAGCAGTCGCAGGCGCTGGCGGGCGGCGGCGATCAGGGCGGCGTCACCGGTGCGTCTGACCGCCAGATATTCGGCCTGGGCCCCGCCCCAGTCGGGAACCAGCAGGTCGGCCAGCGGCGCGCCGGCCCCGATCACATCGCCAGGAGCCCGGCCATAGACCCTCTGCACGAAGCCGCCGGAGCGCGCCTGGACCACGGCCACGTCACGCTGGTTGAAGTCGATGACGCCGGTGGCGGTCAGACCGCCGAGCAGGACGCCTTGGCGGGTCTCCACGGTGCGGACGCCGAGATTCTGGGCGGTGGCCGGATCGATGCGGACTCCGGCCGAAGGCCCGGTCGCATCGCCTTCTCCGGCATATTTGGCGACCAGCTGCATGTCCATGAACGGCGACTTGCCCGGCTTGTCGAAATGCTGGGCTGGGACCATCGGGTCGTACCAGTAGAGAACCTTGCGACTATCGGCCGTGGCGTCCGACATCGCTGGCTTGGCGGTCAGCCGGGCCAGGCCGTAGCCGCCGGCGCCGGCCAGAACGACCAAGGCCGCGCCGGCCCCGAGCAGGACCTTCATCGAGTGTGACGGGTTCATTCGTCGCTTCCATAGGTCAGGGATAGGCGGGCGGCGTCGATGGCGACGGCTGCCTCGCGGTCCAGAGTGGTGAGTTGGGCGTCGGCCAGGCCGGCGAAGGCGGCCAACACGTCGGGCAGGGCGGCCGTGCCGGCCCCGTAGCCGGCGGTCTCCAGGTCGGCGCGCTGCTTGGCGAGCGGCAGCAGGGTGTCGCGAGCCCGCAGCCATTGCTCGTGGTGCATGACGTGGTCGGCGAGATCGGCTTCGAGCTGGGCCGCCAGCGTCCGGCGGGTGTCCTCGCGCTGGGCCTCGGCGCGGCCAGCGCTGGCGGCGCGCGCGGCGATCATCGGGTCCTGGCGGCTCTTGCCCCACAGCGGCAGGCTGACGCTGACCCCCGCCGAAACCATGTCGCCGAACATCGGGTCGCGGCGCTGATAGGCGACCTCCCAACTCCAGTCGGGGCGCTTGTCGGCCTTGGCCAGGGCGAGGTCGGCCTGGGCCTGGCGGGTGGTGGCGTCTCGCGCCAGCACGGTGGGATTGCGGTCGATCGCTACCCTGAGATTGGCGGGGGCCAGGTCCAGGTCGAGCGCCTCGCCGATCGCCTGGGGATCGGCGTCACCGGTCCAGCGCGTCAGCATCGCGCGAGCCCGTCCCAGCTTAGAGACCGCCTCGCTGCGGCGATCCTCCAGGCCGGCGCGCATTTGCGCCGCCTCCAGCGCCTGGGCGGGTCTCGAGCGTCCGGAGGCGACGCCGGAAGGCGCGGCGCTCCACAGCGGGCCTAGCTGGGCTGCCACGCCATCCAGCGCGGCCAGCTTGCGCTGGGCGTAGAGCAGTTCGATCCAGGCCAAGGCGGCGGCGACGCGAACCTGCCGGGCTTCGACCGCGCCCTCAGCCCCGGCCGCGACGATGTCGGCTTGGGCCCGGCCGATGCGGGCCTGGCGCTTGGCGGCGCTGGGCATGTCCTGGCTGTAGCCGACCCGGCCCATGGTCATCTCGTCGGCGCCGAGCCGACCGGCCAGCGGGCCCGAGACCGGGAAATTGTCGAGACCCAGCGCCAGCCTGGGGTCGGGCAAGGCGCCAGCGGCCTTGGCCGAAGCCTTGGCCGCCTCGACCTGCAGGGCGGCGGCGCGCAGAGCTGGCGCGTTGGCGGCCGCAGCATCGAGACTTTGGCGGTAAGTGAGGGGCGCGGCATGGACGGCGCTGGCCAGCAGCGTCGCGGCGATGGTGATGGTGATGCGCATAGGGTTTCCGATCGCGAGAGTTGGCGACCGCGCGAGGCGGCGCTCGAATCCGCTGGATGACGTTAGGCAAGCGCAAGAGGGCGCAGCCTCGACGACACAGCACGGGATGGCCCCGCGTTAGACGCGGGCCAAGCTCAGGCGATCTGTTTGGGAGGTCGTTCGTCGCCCGGCGGCGCGTACGTGCGCAACGGCTTGTCGGGGGCCGCCGTTAGGCGCATCGGCACGACGGCCGGGAGCTTGATTTCCGAAGTGGGAGGAGTGGCGGTCGTCGCGCACAGGGCGGCGCAGATCTGGGCGCAGGCCTTGCCGTCGTGCGGAGCGTTCTGGTGCTCGTCGCAGCAAGGATCGTGGCTTGCCTTGGCGCCGTCGGTGGACTTGGCCATCGGCATGGACATGTCCATCATCGCCTCGGGCCCGCTCTTGGCGCACTCGACCTGCGCAGCAGCGGCAGCCACCGGGCTGATCAGCAGGGCCAAAACGGCCAGGAAGGCGAGCAGTTGCCGCATACGAAACGCTTTAGTCCTCCTTATTGCGATTGTCGACGCCCAGTACCGGCTTCCATGAGTGTCTGATTCCTGATTCAGCGTTGGGGATGGTTCCCAAGGATCGCCGCCGCGTTGGGGGATGTGCATGCCCAGCACGTCTGGCGGGTGCTGCGCGCGCAAAAGCTCGATCTGGTGGCCAGCAAATCCTGGTGCGGGAGCCGCGATCCGGATTTCGTGGCCAAGGCCGCGGACGTGGTCGGGCTCTAGATGGCGCCGCCCGAAAATGCGGTGGTGATCTGTGTCGACGAGAAGCCGTCGATCCAGGCCCTGGAGCGGGCGCAGGGCTATCGAAAACTGCCCAACGGCCGGGCGCTCAGCGGCCATAGCCACGACGACAAGCGCCACGGCACATCCACCCTTTTCGCCGCCTTCGATGTGGCTTCCGGCAAGGTCACCGCGCCCACACCAAGCGCAGGCGGCGTCTGGAGTTTCTCGAGTTCATGGACGGAGTCGTGGCCGCCTATCCCGACCAGGAACTCCACGTCATCCTCGATAATCTCAACACCCACAAGAACAACCACGTCTGGCTCGAAGCTCACCCCAAGGTGACCTTTCACTTCACGCCCACCAGCGCCTCATGGCTCAATAAAGTCGAGATCTGGTTGCCCATCCTGCAGAAAAAGTCGCTTTTCAAGGCTTCCTTCACCTCGGTTCGAAAACTCCGCGAGGACATGGATCACTTCATCGAAGCCTATAGCGCCAACCCCAAACCCTTCGTCTGGACCAAGACCAAGGTCTCCCAGAGACACCTCAAGGACCAACGTGTCAGCGATCTGTGATTCCAGGTGCTAGGCTCGATAATTGCCTGCGGAGCGCGGGTCTGGAGGTCGTGTTTCTGACGCGGCCCAAGACCCCGGTCATGACTCTCAGGCGCGTTGTGTGCTTGGCGGTGAGGAGTCATCGCCTACGCCAAACTCACCGTTTAATTGGCGGCGTGCAGGTCGAGGGCTAAACGCGGTGCGTGGTTTTAGAAAGCTTCAAGGCCGGGGCTATTCGCCGGGGCGTCTGACGCCGACGTGGCGACCCTCGGATGCGCGAAAAACACCTGCGCGAGGGATCGAGATTCCGGCAGGATATAGACTACGCCCATCGTGCCCTTGAACATCGGTTGGACGATATCGCCATAGAACCTGGTGGGCACGTTCACGCACCCATAAGAAATCCGGTTGTCATCGGGCGCGGCGGTGGCGAGGCGCTCCAGTCGCCGATCGGCCGCGCGGGTCGTGATGACCGGATGCAGGGACAGGGCGGCGTCATAGTCGATCCACAGAATACTCTTGCCGCCGAGGTTCTCGCCGATCGAAGCCACGAACCGACCGGCCGGAGTGATGCGTTCGTCCGGCGTAATGGCCGACAGGGGGCGATGGCCTATGCCGGGGGACGAGATATCGCCGTGCGTCAGGCCCATCAGGGCGGGCGTTGTCCCCAATAGCCGGCCCTGGGGGTCAAAGGCCAAAACCTGCGCACCGACCTTGTCGATGATCAGAAAGGGCAGCCCCTGATTGTCGGCCGTCTCGTGCACCCAGGTAGCAACCTCACTCGCAGCTGACGACGTGGGCGCTTCCCCGGCGGCGCCAGGGGCGCCTTCTGCGAGGGAGGGTTCGGCGGTCATGCCCGGCCGACCGAAGGCCAGCCCCAGGACCAGTCCCGCCGCCGCCATCCATCGTCCCGGTACGGGCGGCCGGCGGCCGGCCTCAAGCGCTAACCATCGCATGGTCAGTTGCGATCCTGTTTTCGGGGATAGACCGGCACCTGCATGGGACGCGGCGCGGCCGGCGCGACCGGCGCGGCTCTTTCCATCGGCCGAACAACCTCCTCCACCGATGGCGGGACGCGGGCCATCTCGTATGGCGGCATCCGCACGCCCCCCCCCACGACATTGAAGGCCAGATCGGACGATGTCGCCGAGATCGGGGTGGGCGTGACGAGCGGATAAAAGACGGCCGGCGTCGCCGCGGGCGGCGTCACGGGCGGCGTCACGGGCGGGGTAACAGGCGGCGTCGTCACTGGCGGCGTCACCGGCGGTGTCGTCACCGGAGGGACCACCGGCGGCGTTACGGGCGGCGTGACCGGAGGGGTCACGGGTGGCGTCACCGGAGGGACGATGGGCGGGACCACCGGCGGTGTCACGGGCGGGGTGACCGGTGGCGTCGTGACCGGCGCTGCGGAGATCGTTCCCTGTGTTCTCTGGTTCGACACGCAACAGAAGTCGGCCAGGGCGTATTGGCTGGCGTTGGCTCCGGCCAGGCTGTAGCCGCTGTAGGTGATCCCGATGTCATCGCCCACAGTGGCCGAGTCGAAGGTGGCGCTCGCGCCGGGACCCGTCACCAGGGTGACGCCGGTGGGCAGCCCCGAAACCGCCGTGGTCCTGAAGCCTGAGAGGGTCGTGGCCGTCCCACCGTTGAACACTCGGCTTCCGTCCGGGAACAGCAGCATCCGCTGCGTCAGCGCGGCGCCCTCGGTCAGGGTGAAGCGGGTCGCGAAGGCCGAAGGCGTCGCGTAGGCAACGGGGTTGTAATTGATCGTCACCGGGGTGGCCGTGACCGTGACGCGGGGCGCCAGCGGGCTGAAGATGATCGTGCCGGCGCCCACGCCCGGGCCCGTCCCGCCGGCGCCCGCGATGAGCGTCAGGCCGACCGGCAGGCCCAGGCTCTGGGCGGGAATGGTGCTGCCGCGGGTCAGGGTGACGGCGCCGTCGATATGGACGTCATGCCCGGCGCACAGCGCGATGTTGCCGTCGGTGGTGGTGATCGTGTGAAACACGGTGACGTTCTGGCCGGCGTTCAGCAGGACGCTGCCGTTCACCGTGGTGATGGCGCCTTTGACGCTCACGTCGCGCCCGCAACAGGCGACGAAGTTGCCCTTGGTGGCGCTGATCGCGGCGTTGATGTTGACGTCGCGGCGGCTGTTCAGCGTCAGGGTGGTCGGGGTGGATGACGCGGTCCAGGCGATCGCGTCATTGACCAGTATGTCCCCCGTACTCGACGCACTGACGGCCGCCCGCGTGCTGATCGTGACATTGGTGGTCACGAGTCGGGCCGACAGGGTGGCGCCGGAAATATTGCCACCAGCGCCGATCGTGAAGTCGGCCGACTCGATCTGCCAAATCCCGGCGACCCCCGTGGGGGCGGCCGCGGTGATCTGCGCCGTGGGGGCGATGTTGACGATCGCGGCGGAGGTCTTGATGGACCCGCCGCCGCCGCCGCCCGGCGCGCTGGCGTCAAGGGTTCCGTCCACGTTCAGCGTTCCGCTCGTCATGTCGCCGAGCAGTTGGATGGTTCCGTTACGCTGACCGATCGTCCGCGCCTGGATGACGCCGGTGTTGTTGACCACCGTGCGGAGCAGGTCGCCCGCCCCCTGTGCGGTTATCACCACCCGACCGCCGTCGGCCTGAAGCATGCCGCTGTTCTGGATCAGCGCGTTAGCCGCGCCCTTGTCGACGACGACATTGAGCAGCCCGTCGCCGGCGACGTCGAGGGTGATGGCCTCGCCCGACGCCAGGGCGGTCGTCCCGAGATTGGCCCGGATCAGCCCCTCATTGCTGACCTGGCCGCCCAGCAGCGCGACATTTCCGCCTGTCGCGATGATATTCCCCTGGTTGCGGACGACCCCACCGCTCCCAGAAAACCGGTAGTTGCCGGCCATGAAATCGCTGTCGGTCATTGCCAGGGTGGAAGCGACCAGCCCGCCGACATTGACCTGAGCCCCTTGTCCGAACAGTACGCCGTTGGGGTTGATCAGGAACACTTGGCCATTGGAGGTCAGGCTGCCCAAGATCGCCGACGCGTTCGGGCCCACCACGCGATTCAGAGCCACCGAACCGCTGTTGGGCTGGATGAAGACCACGCTGCCGCCCTGGCCGATCGAGAAGCTCTGCCAATTGATCGCGGCGTTCTGGGTCGACTGGTTGATGGTCATCGCGCCAGGAGCTGTGGTGATGGTCGCGCCGCCCGCAGTGACCGCTCCGCCCGTCGGCAGGGTCTGAGCCTGGGCCGCTGTCGCCAGGGCCATCACGCCGCTCAAGCCGATCAGGGCGGAGGCTGCGATCCCGGCCAAGCAGCTGGAGGCGGCGAGGGCGCCTCGGCGGCCGATGCTGTCGGATCGACGTCCCGCATCCAGCCCGGCGTCGGCGATCGTGTGATGGAAACTGTTCATCGGAACGTTCTTTTTCAGAAGATGCGCTAGGGGCGAGACGGCCATGGTGGTCATCAGAACAGCTTGACGATCTGGACCCAGACGCGGCCTTTTTTGTCAGGCTCCGACGTCGAAATCTGGTCGTTGAAGCGGCGGGCGTAAGCGACGCGGACGCTGAGGTTGTCCGGGCCAAACCAATTGACGCCAAGGCCGCCACCGCTGCGCCTGGCCCGGTTGGGGCCGGGAAACCAGGGGTCCTTGGCGTAGTCGACCTCACTGGCGTCCACGAATGCGATCAGCTGGAACTGGCCCGGAATGGGCCGCGTCCATGCGTCAAGTGTCCAGCGGGCTTCCAATGTCGCGACATAGCCTTGGTCACCGTAGGCCTCGCCCTCCGGATAGGCGCGCACGCCATAGGCGCCGCCCAGTTCCATCTTTTCGGAGATGTCGAGATTGTCGGTGGCCATCTGCCCGCGCACCGCGCCGTAGACCGACAACGGTCCACGCACCGTCTGAAGCCGGGAGACGGCGAACTGCAGCTTGTTGAAACCGCCCTGGGAACGGGCGCTCGCCGCGTCGGCGGCGCGCTCGAGCGGACTTTCGATGTTCAGGCGGCCCGAGGTCCAGGACAGAGAGGCTGAGTTCCAGCCGCCGCCGCCGAACCCGTCGCGAGAATCCCCGCGCAGACCGATCGTCGCCGCGTGGATGGTCTTGTCGGAGACCTGCGATAGCAGGCCGATCTCGTCGGTGAGGAACTTGGCCTCGAGACCGCCCAGAACGTAGAGGTTCGCGGCGCGCGAGCGGATCAGCGGGTAGCTGGCGAACAGGCCGGCGATGTCGCTCGTGCCGCTGGCGTGAAGCGCCGAGAATTCGTGCCCCAGATCGTACTGCATGTGGGTAAAGCCCACGCCGACGGTGGCGTCGCCAAGCGGGGCCTGCCAGGCGGCGTGCCCGTAGGCCAGGCCCTCGGTGGAGGCGAGCAGGCGCAGGCTGATTAGGTCGCCCATGCCGGTCAGATTGGCGACATTGACCGAGCCGCCGAACCGGTAGGCGCCGGTGTAGCGATTGCCGGCGTTGTCGGCTTCGAGGCTGCCGTAAATTCGGGGCGCCCTGGTTAGGTCAACGGTGAGATCCGAAGAGCCCACCTCGGCGCCCGGAGACAGCGTCGAATGAACGACGACGCCGGGGATGTCGGAAAGTAGCAATAGACGGCGATCGAGCGGCGCGATCGCGACCGGGTCGCCGCGGTTGAGGCCCTTCAGCACCTTCCCGGCTACGGCGTCGGCCACGCCGGACTGATTGCGCAGGGTGATCGACCCGTAGTGGCCTTCGACCACGGCGATGGTCACGGTCCCCGCCACGACGTCCTGCGCCGGGAGATAGGCCTGGGCCAGCGCATAGCCATGAGCGCTGTAGAAGCGCGTGATCCGGGCGGCCCCATTGCGAAGTTCGGGAAGGGTAAGATAGCGTCCGGGGATCAAGCCCGCCTCCGCCACCAACTGCGCTTCGGTGAACAGGGTCGCGCCCGTGACGCGCAGCGTGTCCACACGGATCCGTGCGCCTTCGGGAGCGGCGTTCTCCGACGGTTCCGGCCGTTCGATGCGGATGGCCGGGGCGGGCCTCTGGGGAACGGAAGCAGGCGGAATTTGCTGCAATTGCCCCGGCGCTGGGGGTTGTTCGGCCTGGGCGCCCTGGCCCGTCGTTAACAGCGCGAACATGATAAGACTCGACCGCAACATAGACGCCTCGTAGTGCCGCCGCGATGTCAGGGCGCCCGGCCCTCACGCAGCGGAGAGCACGCACGTTGGAAGGCAAAAGCTCGGTTCATTCAGCATGGAATTGAGAAATCCCGACTGCAAATATCAAATGACTTCTAATGTACCGACAAAAAGACTTTTGTGTTTTCCCGCATTAACGGGGAATGAACGGATTTCTCGCGTCAATCTGTAAAATAAGCAACGGGTAAAAAATTTATTCGTTCCTGTTTGAGTTGCCCGAATATTGGCTCGTTTTGTCGCATACGACCTCGACCAACCTTAAGCGTTCAATCTGAAGAGTCGATTTCCCCATACCCACGCCTATCAATTTGCACGGCTGAGGCGAATGCTCGTATTGTAGGGGATTTGGCAGACCGGCGCCTTGCGAAATGCACGTCGTCTCGAGGGGGTCTGGGGGGGGCGAAAAAAAACCGTCAGCCGTTCGCGATCGGTCGAGCGTCGCATCAGCCCTGGCTGTAAGGGTGCTGGATCAAGGATCAGTTTTGGCGCTTGCCAGGCTGCCGTCGTCGGCCGTGAGCGAACCTGACGGACTGCGTCATACACCTTGATGCCGCGCCGGAGATGAGCGCTACCGGAGACGCCTGCACAACTGTCGCGGGCATTGGAGGCGACGTCTGAAGGTCGAGAAGTGTGGCTGGTCCCAATGTCCGCTCATGGCGCCACTTGGACCGCTTCACCCGCGGCGATCGGCGCGGGAAAGCGGACACAGCGACAGATTGAGAGGGCGGTGGGCCGACATCGGTTGCTGCGCCGTGGATTCGCGATGATCGTGGGGCAATGATAGACGTTCACGATCACGACAGCACACGAAAGCCCAATAGCCTGATGGGTTTCGGGACCGGCGCCGGTGTCGGTGCGTTGGGCGGGCTTATCGGACTGGGTGGGGCAGAGTTTCGCCTGCCGCTTCTGATCGGCCTTTTCCGCTTTGGCCCTCTGGAGGCCGTTGTGCTGAACAAGGCCCTTAGTCTGGTGGTCGTGACCTCAGCGCTCCTATTTAGAACGCGAATTATTCCGGTGGCGATCGTCGCGGACCATTGGACCATCGTCGCGAACCTCTTGGCCGGAAGTCTGGCCGGGGCTTGGCTCGGCGCGGGGTGGGCGACAAAATTGCGGTCCCACACTCTCTACCGCGTAATCGCGGCAATGCTTGTCGGGATCGCGTTGGTATTGCTCCTGGCCCATGACACCAAATCGGTCGGCCATCCCATCGTGACCGGTTGGATCCAAATGGGGGCTGGGGTCGTCGCGGGCTTTGGCATTGGCGTCGTCGCCGCCCTTCTGGGTGTTGGCGGCGGAGAGTTGCTGATACCGACCTTGGTGCTTGTGTTTGGGCTGGACATCAAACTCGCCGGTAGCCTGTCTCTGGCGGTCAGCCTGCCCACCATGATCGTGGGCTTCACGCGCTACGGCCGCGACAGCAGCTTCGCGGTCATCGGTCGGTACGGCCGTTTCGTGGTCGTCATGGCGATGGGTTCGATCGTCGGCGCATTCATTGGCGGGATGCTATTGGGCATCATTCCATCAGCAGTCCTGCTCCCGGCGCTTAGTTCGATCTTGCTGATCTCTGCCGTGAAAGTCTGGCGTCACAACTAGAACTTAGATCCGCAAGAGGTCGTTCATCGCCTTTGAGGCGTCGGCTCCATGTCATGTTTCTGGCGCGGTGCTTGGGTCCGGTTATGGCGCCGCCCAGCCAGCCATCTGACCTCAGGATCGGAGAGGTCGAGTGGCGAACGGCCTTCGATGCGCTGCTATTGAGAAGCGTTGGACCGGTTCAATAGCCCCTCGATTTCCCGCACGATGATCTAGGGATGGGAATTGAAGACGTCGTGGTCGGCGCGGTCCATCTTCAGGACGCGAGCGGCCGGATGCGCGGCGCGATAGCGAGCGATCTGCTCGCGGAGCCACTTCAGTTGCGACGCCTCGTCGGCGAGCTCGGCGAGCTCGGCGGGTATCGGGGCGGGCGCGGCACCGGGTATGGAGAAGACGGCGAGGATTGGAATTCCGGTGATGGCGGGGAATTTCTCCATGTTGTGGCGAGTCATTGGCTTCGAAAGCGGCGCGGGCGGGGCGGCTGCCAATCCTTTCGACAGCCGCCGACGCCGCTCGGCCGCAGCCTGGACGTCCGTCGCCAGGTCAGCCAGATCCTTGGTCAGAACTTCGTCGTAGATGCGGGCGGCGTCCTCCTTGGTCCCGAACCGCGCCGCCTGCAGCTTGTCGCGCAGATCCGCGAGGTCGATCTCGATGTTGGAGGCGTCGGGCGTGGCGTTGCCCTGCGCGTAGAATGCATAGGCGCAGGCCGCGTCGGATATGCCAGGGCTGAGACCCTGTCCGGAAAGTGCCGAGCGACGCCGCCGATCTCCGCGCCGCCGAACGACCAGCCGGCCAGCGCCGCCTTCTGAATCCTTAGCCCATCTAGGACCTCGACGACGTCACGAGTCGGGCGGGCCAGCGGCTAGCTGCCGGGATCCAGGGGCGGCGTGTCCGACTGACCGAGCGCTCGCCGGGTGAAGGCGAAGACCCGGTGATGAGCGGCTAGAGCATTTTTCGAGCGAAGTGGTTTCGATTCGCGTGAAGAAAAATGCGTCAAAACAGAAGATTAGAGCTCACGGCCCTACGCAGTCAGGTCGGGAAATGCACTAGGCGCGGCGCGAATTGATCGAAGGCGTGGGCGGTCATGCCGCCGCCGGAGACCAGCAGGATGGGCGGACCCTGGCCGCCATCGTCGAGCACCTCCAGTCGCACGCCGTCGCTGGTCGTGATGAAGGTCGTGTTGGGCGTGAAAGGGGCGGCTTTCTGCCGGGCTGGCTGAACGGTTGCATCAGCGGCCGAAGACAGGGCGACGCCCATAAGGGCGACTGCGACCAACACGATGCAACGCAAGTCCAGGCTCTTTCGGCTTTTCCAGCGCTATCCAGCGGTGCTGCAGATGAAACATGACGTTCACTGCAAGCCAAGGTCGTATGTGGCAGCAGGGCTTCTGAAGTTCTTGGATGGGGTCGGGTCTCGCCACTGGCACCGTCGACGAACGTCCGGAGTCTGGAGCGACGCCAATGTCCGCTCCTAGCCCTGAGTTAAAGCGACCTTCACAGCTTCACAGCTTCACGGAGTCTGAAGTGTGAGAAATCTCGAATTTGTGCCGCAGCGTGCTGCCAAATATCGTTCGCCGTTCCCTGCGGCGGCGGATTTCGTCCGACTTTTAACCCTAATCGGTCGGTGGAAGCGGACGCTAGCGCAGATGCCAAAAATCCGGCTGTTAGGCCGGATTTCGCTCTAAAGCCAGAGCTGGCTCCGCGGGTATTAGCCTGCCGGAGATTTCAGGCGTTTGCAGGATTTTTCCAACAGGCCAAGAAAGTTCCACTCTTACAGACCGCTGCCAAGCATTTTGTCGTGCAGCGCCTTTCATCGCGTTTCTCCGAGTTTTTGTCTTCTGGATGGGAAGCTGGATGGGAAGAGCGGCAGGGGGATGGGAAAAATCCGCGTTTCGGAGTCGAACCTAAACACTTTTGTGGGTGGGAAGCCTCAAGCACCGGCGATAGGAGCCATATCGCGCCTGACCTGCAGCGACGGTAATCGACCCCAGGACCATCTCCGCCCAAAGACGTGTGCGGACTTCACCACAGTGCAGCTCTTTGCAAGACGATCCGCCCTGCGTGGCTTCAGCGCGACGGGTGACCCGCATCGCGGCCCTGGCCGGGGACGACGGCAAGATCGTGATCATCGCAGGCGTCTCACACCAGGACGCGATCGAGACCCAGCTTTCAGAACTCGCCGTCGATGCGCGACTTTTGCTGGAACCAGAAGCGCGTCAATCTGCGGCTGCCATGGCCGCCGCAGCTCTATGGGTCCAGCAACGCGATCCCGATGGGATCATCGTTTTCGTCGCATCCGATCACTATGTGCCCTACCCGGCTGCATTCCGGAAAGCTGTGACCGAAGCCGCGAACGCCGCCGCCCAAGGTCGCATCGTGACGCTCGGCGTGAAGCCGACCGAGCCGTCTTCCACCTATGGGTACATCAAGCCGGAAGGGATCGGCTTGACCGCTGTCGTCTCCTTCCATGAGAAACCCCAACCGGACGCCGCTCGCGCCTTCATCGAAGCCGGCTATCTCTGGAACAGCGGCAATTTCATCGTTTCGGCCAAGACTTTGATCGAGGAACTCGCCGCGCATGCGCCGACCGTTCTGGCAGCGGCGAAATCCGCGGTCGCGCCGGCGTCTGACATGAGCAGCTTGCAAATCCTCGGTGAGGGCTTCCGCAGCGTGCCGAAGATTTCGATCGACTATGCCGTGATGGAACCGACGAAACGGGCGTCGGTGCTCGAGGTCGATTTCGCCTGGTCGGACTTCGGAGCCGGGGACGCGATCGCCGCCAGTGGCGGGGGCGGCGTCGGCGTGCACATCTTCGAAGACGCCGAACGTATCCTGGCTCGGGCGCCCGATGGCAAGCTGATCGCCGCCCTGGGGGTCAGCGACCTGGCCATTATCGTCGAGGACGACGCCGTTCTGGTCTGCGGCCTTTCGCGCTCGCAAGAGGTAAAACGGCTGGTGGAGCGGATGTACACGATCTCGCCGCAACACCTGGATTTCCAAAAATCCGCCTCGGAAACCCTGGACGCGAGCGCCCGACGTTTCGCGGACTGGCTCAAGTTTCGCGCGCTGCCCGTCTGGTCGACCCTCGGCTTCGGCGAGGACGGTGGCTTCAACGAGTCCTTAACGCCGGACGGACAGGCCACCGCCGGCTCGCGGCGCGCCCGGGTCCAGACGCGCCAGATCTTCGTCTACGCCCAGGCCGGAGCCTTGGGCTGGAAGGGGCCGTGGAGAAAGATCATCGCCGCCGCGCTCGACCGTTTGCGCGCCGCCTATCTGAGGCCAGACGGGGCGACGCGCGTTTCGCTCGGCTCCAACTGGGCGCCGATTGACGAAACGGCCATGCTCTAGGATCAGGCCTTCGTTTTGTTCGCGCTGGCCGCCGCCAGACAGGCGGACATAGATGACGCCAAACTGGAGAACGACGCCGTCAAGCTGCGCAAACAACTGTTGGCCGCCGCCCTGCCGAATGGCGCCATGCGCGAGGCCAGCGAACACCCTTTCCAGTCGAACGCGCACATGCATCTGTTCGAGGCCAGGCTGGCTTGGGAAGCCTTGAACGACGATCCAGTCTGGGGCGCGACGGCCGACCGGATCGCCGGTCTGGCCATGGACGTCTTCATCGACCCCGAAAGGCGGATTCCTGCGCGAATTCTTCAACGACGACTGGACCCCCGCCGCCGGCGAGGACGGGACGTTGTTCGAACCCGGCCGCCAGTTCGAATGGGCCTGGTTGCTCGCCCGCTACGGCCTATTGCGCCAAGACGATCGTGCCCTTGCGGCTGCCCGGGCTCTCTACGCCAATGGCCGCAAGGGCATCGGCCCGCGCCCGCCCGTCGCACTCGACGCAATGAACGACGACATGACCATCCGCAGTCCGCGCGCCCGTCTCTGGCCACAGACCGAATGGCTGAAGTCATCGCTGATCCTGGCCAAGATTTCGGCCGGCGGAGAGCGGCACCTTTATCTGGAGGACGCTGCGACCGCCCTGCGCGCCTTACGGCTATACCTGACCGACGACGGCCTGTGGCGTGACAAGCGGTTCCCGAACGGGACCTTTCTCGACGAGCCCGCGCCCGCCAGTTCTTTCTACCATATCATCGCCGCCTTCGATCCGCTCAGCCGAACCTTCAAAGCGCTCGACCTCGGCGATGGGCGCAAACTGACGCTAGGCTCAGACTGGCGACGAAAGGAGCCGGCCGGCGTGCAGGCTGGCGACGCATGCGCACAGCCGGCCCAGCCATCCAACGGCCCGACGACCGCAGGCGCCGCCCGGGGGCGACGCCGGCGCGGATCCATCCGCGATATCGCTTTGCGCCCCGATGATCCGGCCCTGATCGGCGCGTCGTACGACAGCCGCAGCGTCAGACCCAGGCTTTGGAAGCGCGCCCCCCGTGTCGCGTCGACCGTGTCGCGCCCCGCGTGTCGCGTCGACCGCTTCGGCGCCGCCAAGGCCCGCGCCGCCATGGCCGGGCGGTCCACTGCCGCTCGGCGGTCACTCGCCCCCGAGCGTCCTGGAACCGGTGCGCTGCCGCGCGAGGCCGGATCCCAAGGCGTCTCTCCGCGCCCGACATCGCACGGATTATGTTGGTTTTTCCCTCCCGAAGAGAGTCCCCTTGCCGAGCGCTCTTGGATTAGGCTTAAATTTCTGGTAACCAAGAAGTAGACCTTCATCTGAGACGAGACATGACGCATGTTTGACAGCGGAGCGGAATATTTGCGGCTCTTCGCCGGGCCTGCGGTCAAGCGTCCAGAGTTGCGGGATACAGCCCGCAGCAACTGGTGCTCGATTGTCCTCAAGCGCCTGTTCGACATGGGTTGCGCCCTGGCGGCGCTGATCGTTCTGGCTCCGGCTCTGTTCGCTATCGCCATCGCCATCGCTTTCGAGTCGCCCGGTCCGGTGCTGTTCCTCCAGCGCCGCACGGGCCAGGGCGGCAAGGTGTTCCGGATCATGAAATTCCGAACCATGACGGTGACCGAGGACGGCGACGTCATCAAACACGCCAGCAAGAACGACAAACGCGTCACCCGCGTCGGCGGCTTCCTTAGGGAAACCAGCCTTGATGAGTTGCCGCAACTGTTCAACATCTTGCTCGGAGACATGTCGGTGGTGGGGCCACGTCCCCACGCGCTGGCCCACGACACCCACTACGGCGCGCTGCTGCCGAAATACGTCGATCGGTTCGCTGTTCGCCCCGGTCTGACCGGCTTCGCCCAGGTCCAGGGGCTGCGCGGAGAAATCCACGATCTTGACTGTATGGCCCGCCGGATAGAGGCCGACGTCCACTATGCCGCCAGTTGGTCCTTCCGCAGCGATCTGCTGCTGATCCTGCGCACCTTCCCGATGCTTTGGAAGCGCGTCAACGCCTACTGAGGCGAACCCGCGTCGGGCCGAGGTCTGTCGCGAGGCCGATCATCATGCGGTTGAAGCTCGCGCCTGGGCGTCGTGAGCTTCCCACCGTCATTGTAAAGGGCTGGGCTCTTCTCGCCGCTCCGGTCAGCCCCAGGCGGCTCGTTGGCGTTCCCGATCCCGGGGCGCGCAGTTACGGCGTTCAGACCAGTTGGGGGCCGGGGCCGAGGTGGCGGGGCAGGGGCCCGGAACCGGCGTCAAAGCCTGCCTTTCCCGACGCGTGGCGACCGAAGTGGCGTCGCGTGGGGTGCGGAGCTGCGCTGCGCAATGGGCCAGGGCCTCGGCCATGCGCGCTTCGACGGTCTGGGCCGGATGCCCAGATGATCGGCGATCGCATCGTTGCTCAGGCCGCTAAAGCGGCTGAGCACGAAGACGTCCCGAAGCTTTCTGCGGCATCCCGAGGACGATGTTCTTCAGGACGAGCGTCTCGACCTGGCCTGCGGCTTCCGCTCCGGGCTGGGTTCCAAGATTGAAGATGTCCAGTTCTGCCCGTCGCAGGATCTGCCGGTTGCCTGTCAGGAAAAGGTTGCGGGCGACCTGCAGCAGGAACGCCTTGGGTTTCAGGATCTGCACAGGCTCGACCTGGCGCAGGAGGCGCAGATAGGTTTCCTGCGCCAGATATTCGGCGAGATCGGCCCGTAACGCCGACGAAGCGATCGCAGTAGCCACGCGCCATGGGTGTTGATTATCGCTTCCAGCTCACCCCCGTTCGAGGGTGCCGGGGATGGGCTCGCGTGTCGGCCGTCTGAGGCCAAGGTTTCGCCTCCGATGAAAGGCCGCCCGGGCGATGGCTCCGGGTTCCGAGAACGGGTCGAGGCGGGCAAGAGGGGGCACGGGCCGCAACGCACAGGAAAACCGCGCATCGCGCCGCCTGGGTCGCTTTGGCTCATTCGAGGTTCTCACGCCTCGACGTCCCTTCGCGACGCCCGACCATGATCTTCTGGACATGGCCGTCTCGCCGCCACGGCTGGGCGCCGCCGCCTCTGCCGGCCTTGGCCACTTCGAACTCCGCGAGCAGGATCGACCGAACACGCGCGAGCTCGGCCTGCTGCTTTTCCGGAAGATGTTCGAGAGCGGTTTTCACAGCCCGGAGTCTGACGGAATTGGAGCCTATAGGGGAGGCCAATCGCTGCGAGCGCTCTCGATACAATCCGGCAAAATCCGCGATCCTGAGGCTGGGCAGATCTTGCCTTCAGATGATGGCCATAATCCATCAACTCGCCCTGTCAATCGTTACAAACGGGCCGCCGCCCCGGTCAAGTGATGCGGGCGTTTTGGGAAGGCAACCGCGCGACCGAACTAGAGGCTGCGATAGGCTCAGTTGCTCTAGGAGTTAGGAGAACCCGCCCCGCACTTTTCTTCAGGACGCGCGCTGGGGAGACGTTGTCGTAGTCAATCTAAAGCTCGCGCGAGCTGCTAAGTCGTCACGCGCGACCGATGCTGGAGTAGAGAAAGCCTGCAGCGCGGGCCTCGGCGGGTTTGTAGATGTTGCGGAGGTCGATCAACACCGGTTGGTTCATCCGGTTTTTGATCTGCGCCAAATCGAGCGCGCGGAACTGGTCCCATTCGGTCAGCAGCACGAGGGCGTCGGCGCCCTGTGCGACCTCATAGGGACCATCGACGAGTTCGAGGTCGGTGAACAGGTGAGCGGCTTCCCTCATGCCCTCGGGGTCGAAGGCCTTGACCTTGGCGCCCATGGCCTGAAGCGCCGGGATGATATCTAGGCTGGGGCTGTCGCGCATGTCGTCGGTGTTGGGCTTGAACGTCAGCCCCAGGATGCCGATGGTCTTGCCAGCCAAGTCGCCGATCACGGCCTCGACGCGCTTGGCCATGACCTTCTTGCGCGCGTCGTTGACCTCGACGGTGGTCTCGATCAGCCGTACCGGCGCGCCGTACTGCTGGGCTGTGCGGACCAGAGCGATCGTGTCCTTCGGGAAGCAGGAGCCGCCGTAACCCGGGCCGGCATGCAGGAATTTCGAGCCGATCCGACCGTCCAGTCCGATGCCCTTGGCGACCTGCTGGACGTCCGCACCGACCTTCTCGCACAGGTCGGCCATCTCGTTGATGAAGGTGATCTTCATGGCGAGGAAGGCGTTGCCGGCGTATTTGATCAGTTCGGACGTGCGGCGAGCCGTGTAGACGACCGGAAAGTCGCTGAGGCTCAGCGGCCGGTACAGTTCGCCCATGACCGCGCGGGCTCTGGGGTCTTCGGTGCCGATGACGACACGGTCCGGACGCTTGAAGTCTTCGATCGCCGCGCCTTCACGCAGGAACTCCGGGTTGGAGACGACGGCGAACTCGCCATCGGGCCGCACCCGCCTCATGATCGCCTCGACTTCGTCACCCGTGCCGACCGGCACGGTGGATTTGGTGACCACGACCGTAAAGCCGTCGATCAGGCTGGCGATCTCCTCGGCGGCGGCATAGACGTAGGACAGGTCAGCGTGGCCGTCGCCGCGTCGCGTGGGGGTGCCCACGGCGATAAAGACGACTTCGGCGTCTCGGATCGCTTCAGCCCCGTCCAAGGTAAACGACAGGCGTCCCGCCTTGACGTTCTTGGCGACGAGATCGTCCAGACCGGGCTCGAAGATCGGTATTTCGCCCCGTTCCAGCCGCTCGATCTTGGACGGATCCTTGTCGACACAGGTCACCACGTGCCCGAAGTCCGCAAAGCAAGCGCCGCTCACAAGGCCCACGTAGCCTGTCCCGATCATCGTAACGCGCATGATGGTGTTCCCCTTGGATGGCCTCTGTCTAGCCAGTCGCATGTTGCGCTGCAATGCGTAGATCGAGGCCAGGAATGAGGGCCAAGTCATTTGGTCGAAAGAGGCAGCACTCTGTCTTTCGCAAACGCTGCTATTCGTCCAGGCTGCGGCGGCCAACCCGGCATCCGAATACGCCTCGGAATCAAGCGTGACGTTGGAGCCAGGCATCTCGGATGCCAGATCTCTGCATGATTTGAGATCACGACATTGCGTGAAAGCTCGAGCGTCGAAAGGTCTGAGAGTCTGACTCATAATGTTTCTGATTGTGATCAGAGTGTTGCGAGCCTTCGGGTCATGAGTTGGACCGAAGCCATGAAGAGCCATGCGGTTGAGCTTGCGAGAGTGGCCTCGAAATCCTTGGCCAGGCGTCGGTTTCGGCCGAGCCAGGCGTCGGTTTCGGCCGAGCCAGGCGAAGGTGCGCTCCACCAACCAGCGGCGGGCAGCAGCACGAAGGTGCGTTTGGCGGTGTCGGATCGCTTGATGATCTCGATCTCCCAGTCGCCGCGTCCGACCATGGCGTGTCGCAGCTTGTCGCCAGCCTAGCCGCCGTCGGCGAAGACGTGGCGCAGCCAGGGGAAGCTGGCGCGGATCGAGGTCAGGACGTCAGGCGCGCCGTCACGGTCCCGGATATCGGCTGTGTGGACCAGGGCCGTGACGAGCAAGCCGCCGGTGTCGGTGAGGATGTGACGCTTGCGGCCCTTGATCTTCTTGCCCGCGTCCCCCCGGTCCAGCCTCCGGCTGGCCGAGGACAGGCTCCCCCAACAGGCCCGCCGCTTTCGGTGGTCTTGACGCTCTGGCTGTCGACCACCCCGGCGCTGGGCGAGGCCTGGCGTCCCACCGTCTCGCGGCAATCCATCAGCAACAGATGATCGAGGGTCTGCCAGAGCCCCTTGTCGCGCCAGGCGTAGAAATAGCGCTGAACCGTCGTCACCGGCGGGAAGTCCCCCGGCAGCATCCGCCACGGCAGACCGCCGCGCAAAACATAGAGCAGCGCGTTGGTGATCGTCCGCAACGACCATTTCGCCGGACGACCCAGGCGAGACCGCGCCGGGATCAGCGGCTCCAGAACCGCCCATTCCTGGTCCGTCAGATCGCTTGAATACCGCAGGCCCTTTCAAGCACGCTTGCCCCAGGTGATCTCAGTCCACATGTCGTTTTCCGTTGATCACTCGCACCTCCAACAGAATCACAAGGGCCTGAAATCACCCAACTTCATTTCGGGTCAGCCTCTAAGCAGGAGGCTCCTTTAGTTTTCCGCCGTCGCAAGCTGTGGCTTTCGATGAGCATGGAAACAGACTATGTCTCTGAGTATGTTTGTCGCGCGGCTGCGAAGCTCCTCGATGGCTCGGCCAGAAAGAGATGTCCGGGCCGATCCCTAGCCCGGCAGGTTGAGCCAGACGGGTGCTTCTCGATCGGGGGCGTTAACCTGACAACGTCGCCGGATGCCGATACGGGTTTTACTGAAATCGGTGGCTTGATACCGAAAAGGTATCGCAACGTTGTCGGCTTTCCTTAACCGCTCGTGGATTACGAAAGATGACGGGGACAGCGAGAACACATCTCGATTGTGTCGATTGACCCCGGGCCAGCGATCCGCCATCGATCGATCTTAGGATGCGCCGGAGAAATCAATGCCGCAGGTGAGTGTTGTCATCCCCACCTTTGGGCGTCCTGAGCTGGTCAGCCGGGCGGTGCGCGGCGCCTTGGGCCAAGTGGGAGTCGAGGTTGAGGTGATCGTCGTCATTGACGGTGACGATCCCGCGACCTGCGCGGCGCTCGCAGCCATCGACGACGAGCGGCTGCGGGTCATCAGCCATGAGGGCAAGCGCGGCGCCGGCCAGGCGCGCGATACGGGAGCGGACGCTGCAACCGCCGACTGGGTCGCCTTCCTCGATGACGACGACGACTGGATGCCAACCAAGCTGGCCGCGCAGCTGGCCGCCGCGCCGGAAGGGCCGGCGATCATCATGACCCTTTCGGACGCCGTCAGCTCCTACGGAACCTTCGTGCGTCCCAGCCTTCCCTACGCCGAGGATATGCCCGTCGATGAATGGCTGTTTGGGCGCCACAGCTGGACGCGCGGCGGCGAGAGCTTCCTTCAAACCTCTTCCCTGATGATGCCACGCAGCCTGTTTGCCCTAGCCCGTTTCACCGACACCAAACAACACGAGGAGTGGGAGCTTGTGATTCGTGCGGTCAAGCAGCACGGCTATCGGCTGATCACCGTACGCGAGCCTCTGGTGACCTATTACGTGCCGGAAAAGCGCGCCTCCCTGAGCCGGACCTATACTTGGCGGAACTCTATTGAGTGGGCCATGGGCATGCGCGAGGTCTTGAGCCGAAAAGCCTTTAGCGGCTTCTGTCTGACCGTCGTCGCCCAGATGGCGGCCAGCAACGGCGCCAACGAAGCCTTCCGGCCCCTGCTTCGGGCGGCCTGGACCTACGGTGCCCCGACCCCTCGACAGCTCTTCGCCTTTGGCTTCTTCCGCCTTGCTCCGGAGAGCTTCCGGCGCCAGCTGAGAGCGCTCATGCAGGCCCAACCCAGGTCCGCCTAAGCTTGACGAGCCCAGCTTCATTATCGGCTTGTCAATCCCTCTGTCCTATGACGGCGCTCGACGTCTCCCGATCCGGACCCGAATGATGCACGCCTTGAACCAGCCCTCCTCCGGAAAACGCGTACTGGTCACCGGCGGCGCCGGTTTTCTGGGGTCTCATCTCTGCGACCTGTTGATCAGGGAGGGACACGAGGTCCTCTGCGTCGACAACTTCTTCACCGGATCGCGGACCAACGTCGCCCATCTGTTGTCTCATCCGCGGTTCGAACTGCTCCGCCACGACGTGACGTTTCCGCTGTTTGTCGAGGTAGACGAAATCTACAATCTCGCCTGTCCGGCCTCGCCAGTGCACTATCAGCATGATCCGGTTCAGACGACCAAGACCAGCGTGATCGGGGCGATCAACATGTTGGGACTGGCCAAGCGCCTCAAGATCAAGGTCTTCCAGTCGTCGACATCCGAGGTGTATGGCGACCCGAGCGTGCATCCCCAAACCGAGGATTATTGGGGTCACGTCAATCCCATCGGCCCGCGCTCTTGCTATGACGAGGGCAAGCGCTGTGCCGAGACCCTGTTTTTCGATTACCACCGACAGCACCGCCTGCGCATCAAGGTCGCGCGGATCTTCAACACATACGGTCCCCGGATGCGGGCCGACGACGGGCGGGTGGTCTCCAACTTCATCGTTCAGGCTTTGCAGGGACACGACATCACCATTTTCGGCGATGGCAGCCAGACACGTTCGTTTTGCTATGTCGACGATCTGATCGGCGGATTCTACAAGTTCATGAACACGGGTGACGAAGTCACAGGGCCGCTGAACCTGGGCAATCCGGTGGAAATGACCATGATCGAGCTGGCGAGCGAGGTGCTGGCGATCACCGGATCGAAATCGAAGATCCGGTTTGAACCCCTGCCGCAGGATGATCCGAAACAACGGCTGCCCGACATTTCCCAGGCGCGCGCTTTGCTGGACGATTGGCAGCCCAAGGTACAGCTGCGCGAGGGTCTGACCGAGACCATTCGCTATTTCGAAGCCCAACTCGGCGGCAAGGCCGCCTGAGCGTCAGGCCACCACGACCGCGCGTTGCGCCGCGCGGCGTCGGCTAAAGAAGTCCGCCGTCGGTTTCTCTATCGCGGCATAGACGAGGATCCCCGTCAGTATAGCCCCGCCTATGAACAGGGCCACGCGGAGGAGCGGGGGAGCGCCCTGCAGCGGAGCCTTGGCCAGTTCCATGAAGATGGGATGAGACAGGTAGAGCGAATAGGAGATGTCGCCGAGCCTGCCGAGGGGCGCGACGGCGGTGAGGCGCCAGACGGGTTCAGCCAACAGGGCGCCCAGCACGATCAGAACGGCAGGCGGGCCGAAAATGAGGGTCGGGGGCAAGCCCGGAGCCATAAGGTGCACCAAGACCAGCATCGCCAACCCTGCGGTCATCAGCGCCAGCCCGCCCACGCTCGATCGCGGCAGTCCCCGCTCGGCCAACAGGCCGAGCAGCATGCCGGCGACGAACTCCAGCCATTTGACGCTGGTCAGGGCGACCATGATCGGTCCTGTGGCATGCAGGACCTTGAGGCCGATCAGGCCGACCAGCGCCGCCGCGACGGCTAGCAGCCTCCAGGAGCGTGGAAGCAGCAGGGCCGCTCCGAAGATGAGATAGAACAGCATTTCGTAGTTGAGCGACCACCCGACCTGCAAGAAGGGTCCGGGTTCACCTGTCAGGCTATTGGTGTAGGGGATGAACAGCAAGGTCTGAATGAATTCCCAAACCGAAACGAACTGGCCCCGCGACGCCAGCAACAGGGCGAAGACGCTCAGCAGGACATAGTAGAGCGGCACGATCCGGGCGATCCGTCGCTTCCAGAAGGCGATCGGAGTTTGGCCGGGGGCCCGGGACGCCACCCACATCACAAAGCCGCTGATGACGAAGAACAGGTCGACACCGCCCATGCCGAGTATCGGCCACTGGTCGGTGGTTACATCGCCATGCACGAAAATGAAGGCGTGATAGACGACCACCGCCAGAGCGGCGACGCCTCGCATGCATTGTACGGAGTTTAGCCATCCCATAGCTCTGCGTTACAGGCTCCGCGAAACCCGGTAAAGGCTGGTGGGTCCTTGTCGGATACGCCTTGTGTACTGCATCGTGCAGCGGCGCTTGTTTGCGTGAGGAGGCGAATTAGTTCTGCGGCGCCGGGATGCGTCGGGATCGCGCCGGGGTGGCTGGGGTGGCGGAGAGCGGATCCGCCAGCGCTTGGGGAGCGCGGGGCGTGACAGCGGCCGCCCGGACCTGAGGCGCGGCCGGGCTGATGTCGATTTCGATAGCTTTTGCGCTGGTCTGTAGCACGACCCGGGGCGCGGCGGCAGGCACGGGCGCGACGGAATCCAGTGGCGGCAAGTCAGGCAAGACAAAAGTGGATTCGAGATCGACGGCCCGGAGCGCGAAGCTGCTCAGCGCCGCAATCCGGCTCTCTACCGGTTCGATCAAGGCGTACCTGCCACTAAAGGCGGACGACAGGCCCCAGGCGCCCGGCCAGCGATAGAAGATGTGGGCTCCGATCTGCCCGATCTTCACGAGGCGTGGAGCCCAGTAGGGCACGACGAAATCCGCATGATAGTGAGTCGCCATCCCGACACCCGTGGCGACGCCGCCGTTCAAGGCCGCACCGGCGACGGCCCGGGCCCGGGTCCAGCCCAACGCCGACGGCGTTCGCGCCAAAGAGCCGTCGCATGTGAAGGTGAATTGGCAGCCCGTCGTCTGCTCCGACCCTTGGAACACCACACCACAAACCGTCTTTGGATAGGCCGGGTGTCGCATGCGGTTCAGGACGACCTGAGCGACAGCCGCCTGGCCTTGTGGCGTTTCCGATCCCGCTTCGTAGTAGACCGCAGCGGTCATGCAATCGAGCGCGCGGCCATAGGATTCGACGTCAGCGACCGGAGCGATGAACGGCCGCGCGGGCTGAATGGGCAGCTTCGACGGCGGCATCGCAGCATTCGCCATCCGCGCCTCCTCGGGTGTCAAGGGCTGTACGTCCTCTGGGGATAACGTAAAGCTTTCAGGCGCAAGGCGGGGCAGGGGCAACCTGGCCTGCGCCAAACCCGCAGCTGGCCGGGCTGCCGGACGTCCGGGCCCCGTCGCAAGCGGATACAGCAGCCCAACGGCCGTCGCCACGGCAAGCGCCAGCGCGGCCCAAACCGTGGGCCACAGAATTTTCTTAGGCATTCATCGATCCCGGTTTCCAGACTGCTCAATGTCGAACGAGAACGGATTGATAGTACAAACAGCTGTCTCTTAGGAGCGTATCGAGAGCAACGCCTAAGAATTGTTGGCCCCAACAAGTGAGCGGGGAGTCAGATGATGACGCTAGTCAATGACGCCGGTTCCAACGTCAAAAATGCCCGTTGCGATGACCAGAACTGGATACGTCAGGCTGTTTCACGAGCCAGTTTGCGGATTTTGGCCACGCCGCCACCCGTATCGACAAGGGTTCGTCAAAGATCGAGCGTCTTTTAAAGGGCGGGATTTGATCATCGAGTCTGGCCTAGAGCAACTTGTTGGATCGACGTCAACGATTAACGCCTGCTCTTGACGCTTGAGGGCACCGACGCTGTCGTTTTCGTCACCAAATAAGACGTGTTCCGCGCCCTCGACTTCGACCAGATCAATTTGCTGCCAAGATGCAGACTTTCGGATCTGCGCGACGTCTATCTGGAGGATGGGCACGCAAGGCAAAACCCAATTCTACATCGGTCCCGCCTGGTTATCTGATAACCTGATCGTAAATGGCGGCGCCTTTTGGTCTCACGATCATCCTGACCCGTTGCCGAACCACCTATAAGGCTCAGCTGGAACTCATCTTCCCTATCCCGAGAACTGAGTAATTAATTGAGGCCGTTCCAGCTTCTCCACCAGTCGACGAAGCGCGGCAGGCCGTCGTCCAGCGCTACCTTGGGGTCGTATCCCGTCAGGGCGCGAAGTTTGGAGACGTCGGCATAGGTGGCGGTGACGTCGCCGGGCTGCATGGGCCGCATGATCTTGACCGCCTCGCGACCGAGCGCCGTCTCGAGAATCCGGATCATCTCCATCAGACCCACGGGCTTGGAGTCGCCGATGTTGAAGACTTCGTGGGCGCCGTGGGCCGGAGGGTTGTCGAGCACCCCGACGACCCCATCAACGATGTCGTCGATGTAGGTGAAGTCGCGCGCCATGCGGCCTTCGCCGTAGACCTCGATCGGCTCGCCGCGCATGATCTTCCCGGTGAACCCGAAATAGGCCATGTCCGGCCGGCCCATCGGTCCATAGACGGTGAAGAAGCGCAGACCGGACTGGGGAAAGCCGTACAGCGCGGCATAGCTCTGGCTCAGCAGTTCGCACGATCGCTTGGTCGCCGCGTAGAGCGACACCGGCGAGACGGTCGGATCGTCCTCGCGAAAGCCCTGACCGTCCAGCGGCCGGTCGCCATAGACCGAACTCGACGAGGCATAGACGAGATGCTCGACCCCGGCGTGGCGACAGGCCTCCAGGATCGACAGGTGGCCCTTGAGGTTTGAATGCTCATAGGCGAACGGATGTTCGATCGAATAGCGCACCCCGGCTTGGGCGGCCAAGTGGACGACGCGTTCGGAGCCCGTCGCCTTGACCAGATTCAGCATGGCCTTTTCGTCGGCGATGTCGGCCCGCTCCATGCGGAAGGCGGGATAGGAGGCCAGCCGCTCGGCCCGGGCCGCCTTCAGCGCGGGGTCATAATAGGCGTTGAACACATCCACGCCGATGACGGTTTCGCCTCGCTGAAGAAGGCGTTCGGCCACGTGCATGCCGATAAAGCCGGCGGCGCCGGTGACGATGACGGTCATCAGGTGATTCCGGAAAATAGAGTACGTTATGAGAGGAAGGCATGAGCCTGACCGCCAGCGTTCACATCCAAAAGTGAGGCGGCGGCCAGGAAGGCTTAATCCCTGCACGGTCATGATGCAACGCCGCTACGGCCTTAGGTTCGATCGACCGTCGTCTGCCGTTCGTCAAAAATCATTCGTGCGATCGAGCAAGACGAGAACGAAAAGACCGGGTAGAAACTCCATTAGGCACTGATAATACTTACCGGTGGTGAGGACCGAGATCGCGCCACGCGTATAGACGACGACCGGCTTGCCGTTTCGAAAGTATAATATTCAAAAACCAGCGTTTAAGGGTCGTTCCTTGATACACATGTCCCGGAGAGCCACTGGATTGGCGGCGTTTGCCATTGCTTCGGGATCAGCGGCGGCGGGGCTCTTTCTGCCGCAGCAATCCGGGCGCTCCGGCGGTGCCCAGGAAGCGGACGCGACGCCGGATAAGGGGATCGATCCGCATGCATTCGGCATGCATCTGGTCGGTGTCACGGGGTGGGATCAGGACGGTACGACGCCCTTGAACACGCCGCGTCACACCTTCGGCTGCCGGTCTCTTCGCATCTGGGACTGCGGCGTGCCCTGGTGGCGAATTGAGTCGTCGAGGGGGCGGTATGACTGGTCTCGTCTCAATGCCGAAATGCGGATTTGGACCGTCGGTTATGACGACATCATCTACTGCCTTGGCCAAACGCCGAACTGGGCGTCGGGGGAGATGGAGACCTCGGGATGGACCCGACCGGCCCCGCCCCGTATTATCGCGGACGCCGCGAACTTCGTGACCGCGCTGCTTGAGCGATACCCGCAAATCACCGCGGTCGAATGCTGGAACGAGCCCGAGAACAGACATTTCTACACGGGCAGTATTCAAGATCTCGTTGATCTCACATTAGCCCAATCAGCCGCAGCGCGCTCTGTTCGGCCGGGGGTCAAGGTTCTGAGCGCCTGTCCTCAATCCTTTGGTGATCGGGGGAGCTATCTCCGGGCCTATCTTCGCGTGCTGTTCAAGGCGAATCCTCGATCGATCGACGTGGTCTCCGTGCACACCTACGTCATGCCCCGGCAGCCTGAGGCCATCTATGAACTCGTCCGGGGCTTGCGCGAGATCATTGTCGCGGAAGGGTTCGGACACCTCCCGATGTGGTCGACGGAATTTGGCTGGGGGGGAGTTCCGGGGGCTCCGAGAGCAGGGGGGTTCGTGGACTGGCGATCGGGCAGCAATGTTTTCGAGCCGTTTCGCGTCATGGACCAGTGCCAAGCCCAGGCTCTGCAGCGGCAATATTTCTACGCGGCGGACAAGAAGTTCAGCGCCATAAGACTCCTAGACTTCAACAGCAATAACAAGGTTTTGCCTCCCGGTGCGGCGCTCACCTACCTGTCCGGGCTGCTGGCGGGCGGGGCGATCGGCGCCTTGGACCGGGCTGGGCCTGTATTCCGCGTGCCGATCAGAACCGCCCAGGGACGCGAGGGTCAGGCGCTGTGGTGCGCGGACGGTAACTCTTCGAGAGTGGAGCTCGGGTGGGCGTCGGAGATTCGCAGCGTGACCGGGTTCGACGCGGGGGCAGCACGGCCACACGGACGATCACGGACACGCCGCTTATCGCGTTGGCGTGGGCAGTTTCCAATACGATCCAGATTGATCATGAGGACGCGAGCCTGGAGTCGTGATCGATGCGGGTGAAATGCTTACGCAAAACCCGGCCTTATTCAGCTATGCGATATAGTTCTCCTATAAATCGAGACTGAGATCTGACACCGCGTGTTCATCCGAACATGATTTCGGATTCCACGAACCCTTTGGAAGCGGACGCCGCGATGTTTGATGCGATTTAGAAACAAAATACTTCATAAACCCGTTCGTGGCGTCGTGGCGCGAGTCCCACGGGAAATGACCGAGGTCGGGACGGCCGGCCAGCGGCGCGGCGGGCGGCTGATCAAGATCGCCATGCCTGCGGCGGCGTTGCTGGCCACTGCCGCCGGCCTGATCCTCAGCCTGCTGGCTCCCCACTTCCTGCCGAGTTCGGAATATGTCGAGTTCAGCCTGCTGTTCGGCTACGGACAGCTGGCGGCGACCCTTCTATTCGAATGGAGCCGTCAGGCCGGCCTCCGATACGCCTACGGCCGCGACAATGATCTAGCCGATCGGCGGCGGCGGACATTGGTCGTCTTCTACGCCGTCGCCGTCATGGTGCTGGCGACGGGGGGCGCGCTGATCCTGTGCCTGCCTGCAGCCTCGACGCCGTTCAAACTGGGAGCGATCATCGCCCTCTATGCAGCGGCCCAGGGCGTATTCGATGCGCGACAGGCCTTCGCCCGCGCTGCTGGCGACGATAGCCGATTCACGGTCTCCTTGCTCAGCCGCGCGATCCTCAGCCTGGCCATGTTCGCGGCTGTGGCCCTGGTGACACGCGACGGGATCTTGGCCACTCTGGCCCTTGCCGGATCTTATGCCGCTGCGACCGTGGTCACCAGCTTACGACAGCCTTGGGGCAATCCCTTTGGCCGGATAGCCCCGGATCAACTAAAGTTCCTGCTCGCCTTCGGTTTGACCGGCGCGGCGGCGTCCATCGTGGCGATTTTGGCTCCGAACATCGTCCGGTCCGCCGCCGTGGTCAGCGTGGGAAAGGCGTCGGTCGGTGGCTTTCTGCTGGCGCTCGACCTCTCACAAAAAGGGCTCTCGGCCATTGGCATGGTGGCGTCACTTATTCTGGTTCAGAAGTTGAACAGGGCTGTAGAATTCGAGACGCATGAGAGTTTTGTTGCCCAAGGACGCATCCACATCTCCGCAGCGTTCGGGGTGTTGGCACCAGCCTTCATAGGCTTTGTCGCCGTTCAGGAGCAAATGGCGGCCGTCTTGGTGCCATCGACATTTCGGATCGAGTATCTGGCTTGGGTCATGCCGCTGACCTTAGCTTCATTTCTGATTTGCGTGCGAATTTACGTCGTAGATCCCTTTTTCTACGCTCATGGCCGATCCAAATTGGTTCTCACTGGCGCATTGATCAATATCGGAGTGCTGGGTGTAACGACTCTGGTCGCGACTACGGCATTTAAAATCAACCTCGTAGGTGTGGTCGGCATCTATGTGGCCAGCGCGGCCGCAGCCTTGGTGGTTTCGAGCGTCCTGTTGATCAGAGCCATCCGGCCAGTCTGGCCCTTGCGCGATCTCGCTGCCATCGTGGCAGGGTGTTTGGTCATGATGGCTGTCTCTCTTGTGCCAACAGAGTCGTCCTTGGTGGGCCTAGCGCTAAAAACGGCCCTTTGTGGAGGCTCCTATCTTATGGTTCTGTTTCTGTTGGATGGTTGCGGGCTCCAAACGATAAGTCGGTCGCTGGCTTCCAGTGTGTTGCGGCGCCCCCTTAGACCCGAGAACCGATGATGACAGCGACGAACAACCAACATCTCCCGCAGATTGATCGACACGTCGGGACACAGGGCCCGCGTCCGTCCGGCCTCTCGATTCGCTGGCAGACAGTTGCACAGATCCTGTGTGCTGGTTATATCGCGGCGCATTACATCGCTCTTTTGGTTCAAACGTCATACAAGTCTACGCTGCTGGACGAGCTTACTGCTCTCGCCATTCTGCCTTTGGCCTTGATGTTCGCCGTGTCGCGGCCCGGTCGTATCCCTGGCCTTCTCTTCCTCGTCTATTTGATCGTGTTGATCCTCGGGGGCTATCTGAGCCAGTA
This sequence comes from Caulobacter sp. DWR3-1-2, assembly GCF_049896225.1. NCBI lineage: Bacteria > Pseudomonadati > Pseudomonadota > Alphaproteobacteria > Caulobacterales > Caulobacteraceae > Caulobacter > Caulobacter sp. DWR3-1-2. Next base: position 198,882 of record NZ_JAFCTW010000001.1, read on the forward strand.
TGGCGGCGTGCCTCAACCGCGCGCCGCGCTTGTCGCTGCCGTGCTCGACGCAAAGATTGCGATCTTCACTTTTGCACTGGCTTTTTTGATTGCCCGAAGCCCCGAACCCGAAAAGATCATTCGGGTCGCCGTCTACACCCTAGCCGTCTTCGCCGTGATCAATCTGCCCTTCGTATTTCTCGATTTGGCTCGGGGCTCCGACATTTACGGCGCGCACCTGACCATCAAGGGCGGCTTCCCGCAACCGCGCGCGTTGCTACACCACCACACCGAAGCTGCATGGCTCTATTGTCTCGCGGGCCTTGGCGCATTCACCTTGTTCCAGGAACGTCGGCAACAACTATTCCTTTGGCTGGCGCTCGCCTTTGGCGCCACCCTGCTCATAACCTTGTCGGTGAAGGAGATCGCCGCCTTCCTAATCGGCGTGGTGATCATCGCAGGCAGCGCCCATGGCGGTCGTCTGGGGAAAGCGGTTCTCGCCCTGTGCATCGTGGGAGGGGCCGCGGTCGTTCTCTACAGCACCAACATCGGCGACGCGATTCTCGGGCACGCTGGAATGTTTGTCGGTGAAAGTGCGATCCCTACGGTACGCGGCGCAATGACGGAGGTCGCTCCAGCTATAGCCAATGAGAATTTCCCCCTTGGGTCTGGCGGCGGCACATTTGGAAGCGCTCCGTCCTACCAGTACGGTTACAGCGACGTCTATTACAGGTACAACATATACAAATTGTACGGCGGAAGTCCCGAATACAGTAATTTTCTTCAGGACGTGTTCTGGCCCAAAATCATCGGCGAGGCCGGATGGATTGGTTTTGCAGCCTACGTCACGTTCATGGCCGTCCTAGTCCGGAGGCTGAACTCGCCCAAATTCTCTCACAACTCATCCACAGTCTATTATAGGAGACTTTCCCTTTCTATAGTTGTCGCCATACTGATTATATCTTCCGCGTCAGCACCATTCACTAACGAGTTGCTTCTATTTGCGGCCGCCCTAGGATTTGGCTATAGCGCACGCACTTTCATCGCCAGAAAACGCCGCATTCGCCACCTGGACAATCAGCAGGAACGGACGGATTAACGTCTTGAGCAGTTCTGGATTTGATACCGGGGGAACACAATTTGAGGACATTCTACCCATATTAAAAGTCTAACAAAAGCGCCTGAGCGAGTAGTTTTTGTAAACTCGGCTAAGGAGATTGTTTTGAGCGTCAGCGCCACTGCTTCCTCTCCATCAAAATTCAACATCATTCAGCTTCAAAGAATGATCGCGGCCATAACTGTCGTTGCTTGCCATTGCACTTTTTATACATCGGAGCGTTTGAACAACGATTTTAACATATACTCGGAGGGATCGAGGGGCGTTGCGTTGTTTTTTGTAATCAGCGGCTTTGTAATGATCATCTCCACCCAGAGACGATCCAGTAAAAACAACGAATGGCTGACCTTCATTTTAAGGCGCATGGCGCGAATAGCGCCGCTCTATTGGGTTATAACCACGGTTAAGGTTGTCGCCCTTATCGTTGCAGCGAACTATGTTCTTCACGCCGAGCTTGATATTCCATATATATTAAAGTCTTACTTATTCATACCGAGCTTAAATCTAGATGGAGAAATAAAGCCACTTCTTGGTGTAGGTTGGACGCTCGTCTACGAGATGTTGTTCTATATTGTGTTCTCGATCGCACTTTTGATACGACGCGACCCATTTATTGTATCAACTCTAGTCATGCTTAGTTTTGCGATTGCTTCCCTATTCAAAACTGATCAGTGGCCGGTGCTGGCATACTTTCTTGCCGATGGCATCGTGCTGGATTTCGTGTTTGGCATGGTTGTCGCTAAAATTGTTATTTCTGGTCGGAAAGCCGATCCGACCGTTATGATCTGCGTCTTGCTTCTCAGCTTGATCCTTCTTTTTGCGCCGCAAGGCGGCGTCACCCGGTTCTTGGAAGGAGTCGGCGTCGATACGGGCAGGGCAAGCCTGGCAGTGGGCATCCTGAGCGCGCTGATCATCTGGTCGTCGGCGGGTCTCGAAGATCGGCTTGGGAAATTCGTCCCTACGCCGGTGCTGTTCCTTGGCGCCGCGTCCTATTCTTTGTACCTCGTCCATCCGATGATCGGTCCAATCGTGCCGGAGGTCATGAATCGCCTGCTGCCGCCGTCTCAGACCGGGGCAGGTTGGTTTGCCGTCAGCAGCGCTACCGGCGTATTAGCGTCGGTTGGCGCCGCAGCTATTGTTTACATTTTATTTGAAAAGCCGGTGACCGGCCGACTGAACGAACAAATAAAGTCTCTGGCCGGTCGGCGGGGAAAACTCACGGCGCACGGTCAATAAACCGACCGTTTCAGCTCAAAATTCTGGCGGGATTGCCGACAGCGCGCGCATGTTCCGGCACGTTTGTCCGCACGACGGCATTTGCGCCAATCACCGCTTCATCACCGATCCTTATGTCGCCTACGATAACCGCGCCTGCATAGATGACCGCTCCATTCCCCACTTTTGGGTAGGAAGGGGTGTCTCGATGCGAACGGCCCAGCGTAACGTGCTGATAAATCGTAACATCTGAACCGATCACCACGCCTTCGCCAACGACTACTCCCGTTGGATGAGGCAAAAACAGACCTTCTTTGATCACGGAAAGTGGTGAAAGGTAGCAACCGCTTTGCGCAACATTCAGGCGCCAAATCATCTTGCCCAAGACGTGACTTATGCGACCTGCTTTCTCAAGGTTGACACTGCAACGATAGAAGAAAACTACCCGAAAGCCGGGGGAAAACACAAACCCGTTGAGAAACCCAACAAGACTTTGAGGCTTCAGGTTCGCCCTCAGATCCGCTTTCAGGATATCTATAAATGACAATTTGCGCCCCTTTGGCGAGATCATGCTTTTCTCGCGGACAGCGCTTTGTAGATATCGATCAAGCGCGCCAAGACCACTTCCTTACTGATGCCCTTGCTTAGGAAGCCATCCCGGATGGCGGGGCGGTCCACAGGGGTTTCGAACAATCGTTCGACCAGCCCTACCAGCTCCGCTTCCTCCGTGGCGTTCGAGACAAAGGCGTACGGCACGCCGTCCAGCATGTCGCGCACATTGCCCACATCGGTGGTCACGACGGGAATCCCGCAACAGAGGGCCTCCTTGACCGAGTTCGGAGAGCCTTCGAAATCGGATGTCATCAGGTGGACGTCGGCGGCGTTGAAGAAGTCCAGCACCCGTTCGCGAGGTTGGTTGACCAGGATCAGCTCGCGGACGTCGCGCTCCGGGTGGGCCGCCTGCAGGCGGTCGATACAGGCCCTGAAACGGTCATAACGTTTCTGCGTCCGGTATTGGTCCTTTGAGCTCACGAACAGCAGATAGAAGGCGTCATCATCCAGTCCCAAACGTACGCGGGCCGGGGCTTGGTCGGTGATATAAAAACGCTTAGCGTCCGCACCGTTGGGCAGATTGACGAACTTGTCGTTGCCGACGAACTGCGGCGGGATGGGACTTTTGAAGATAACGCGCTGAGCGAGGATCACGCCAAGATTGCACAGAGCCTTCCTGGCGACTGTGCTGTTGACGCCGTCCATCTCGTGTAGCCAGTCATTCAGGAACGACAGAACAATCGGCTTGCCCGTAAAGGCCAGATAGGTCGCCAGCCCTGAATACAGGTGGTGGCAGTGGATGACATCGGCGTGGCGCGCTTTGGCGCGGATCGCCTTGATCGCCTTCAGATAAGCGCTCTTGCCCTCAAGACGGCCGTTGATGAAGACCAGATTGGTGGCAACGCCGGCGGCGGCGACGGATTCGATCTGTTCTTTGACGAAGATTCCGTATTCCGGCACTTCCGGATAGGGATAGGCGTTAGTTACGTGGAGGACGTTCACGACAGGTGGAGCGCGGGTCATTGCATAGCGTCCGCTGCCGATGCGCAGGCCGTTTCGTATTCCGCCAGAATTTCCGGCCAGAGGAAGTTTTCTTCATATCTACGCAAAATGGCCTGGCGAGCCAGCATCAGCGGTTGTCCGCCCTTATCCACCTCGTCGAAGGCGGCGCCACACATCGTCTCGTCGGCAAAGTACCACTGCCCGTCGCCCGCGACCCATCGATTATAGGGATTGTCGTGGGCGATGATGGCGTTACCGGCGCCCATCGCCTCGACGAGCGAGGGATTGGTGCCGCCGACGCTGTGACCGTGGCAATAGGCGGCGGCGTGGAACCGCAGGGCCTGAACCACGGATGGGTCGTAGATGGCGCCGGGAAAGATTACCCGACCCGCGCCGGCGGCGATTACCGCGTCATGGTAGGCATTCTTGCCGGGCTCCAGCTTGCCCAGGCAGATGAAGCTGAGATCGCGCGGCTTGCTGGCAAAGGCTTCGATCATCGGCAGGATGTTGTTTTCGGGCTCGATCCGTCCAATCGAGATCACGTACCGACCGGGCTCGAGGCCACGCGCCACGACCGGCTCGGTCGGAGCCGCGGTGATCAGATCGGCGCCGTAGGGTATCATCACGATGTCTGCGGCGCGCCGGCGACGCTTCAGATGCCGAGCGATTTCCGGGTGATCGGCTATCAAGGTGTTGGAGGTCAGGGCTCCGATCCACTCGTTGAAATAGAGCCAGATGCGCCCGTGCCACGGCCATTTGGCGCGCTTCCACTCGATGCCGTCCATGTTCATCAGAAGGGGATTGCCCGTCAGGCGAAGCAGGGCGCTGAACAGGGCGGTGTTGTAGCCGAGAACGAGCATCACGCCTCGTTCCTTCATGGCGTGCATCGTGCAGGCCCAGTCGAATTTCATCGTCCCGGTGGCGCCAGCGTCCGCCACGAACGTGACCCGCCGGATGCCCTGCCAGTCGTCGATCGTCGCACCCGCCGGACCTGAGTCGGCCTGACAGTAAACGGTGACGGCCCAGCCCTTGTCGCGCATGTGCAGGGCGAAGCGCTGGGCGAAGGTTTCGAACCCGCCGTGCGCCGCCGGCACGCCGCGCGTGCCAAGGATGTAGAGCGAGCGCTCTGCAGACATCAATCGGTCCTTGCTTGGGCCAGGACGCTGTTGCGTAGATATTTTCCATAGTCCGACTTGCCGAGCTTTGCGGCTAGCGCCTCGAGCTGGTCGGCGTCGATAAATCCCTTGTTGAAAGCCACCTCCTCGGGACAGGCGATCTTGAAGCCCTGGCGCTTCTCGAGTACGCGCACGAACTCGGCGGCCTCGATCAGACTGTCAGGTGTTCCAGTGTCCAGCCAAGCGTAGCCGCGGCCCATGATCTCAACCGATAGAGTGCCCTGTTCCAGATAGATCCGGTTGACGTCGGTGATCTCGAGCTCGCCGCGCGGGGAGGGCTTCAGATCGCGGGCGATGTCGACCACGCTGCTGTCGTAGAAATAAAGGCCCGTCACCGCCCAGTTGGACTTGGGATCGGCCGGCTTCTCCTCGATCGACAGTGCTCGCATTGACTTGTCGAACTCGACCACGCCGTACCGTTCGGGGTCGGCCACGTGATAGGCGAAGACGGTGGCGCCTTGCGTCCGCGTCATGGCGCTGGTGAACAGGTCGATGATGCCGTGGCCGTAGTAGATGTTGTCGCCCAGGATCAGGGCCGAGGGGCTGCCGCCGACGAACTCCGCGCCAATGATGTAGGCCTGGGCCAGTCCGTCGGGGCTGGGCTGGACGGCGTACTGGATCTCCATCCCCCACTGCGAACCGTCGCCCAGCAGGGCCTGGAAGCTGGGAACGTCGCGCGGCGTCGAGATGATCAGCACTTCGCGGATGCCGGCCAGCATCAGGGTCGACAGCGGATAGTAGATCATCGGCTTGTCGTAGACCGGCATCAGCTGTTTGGACGTGACCAGGGTCATGGGATGCAGGCGCGTGCCCGATCCTCCGGCCAGGATGATGCCCTTCATGCGGATGCCCTTTCGGCGTGTAGGTCGGCGACGATCTCGGCGACCGCGGCCTGCCAGGGGCGGGGCGCAATCTTGTAATCGCGCGTCAGTTTGTCGGTCGACAAACGCGAGTTGGACGGGCGTCGCGCCGGGGTCGGGTATTCGCATGAGGCGATGCCCTCGACCGAAGCCGATGGCCCGCCGACTGCGGCGCTCAGCGCGAATACCTCGCGCGCGAGCCCGGCCCAGCTCGTCTCGCCGGCGTTGACGAAGTGATAGACGCCGCTAGGGGCGTCGGCGTTCGCGATCATCGCCACGGTAAGGGTTTTGAGCACGTCGGCGATATCGTGCGCCGAGGTCGGACAGCCGACCTGATCCTCAACGACCCGCAGCGCAGGTCGGTCGACCGCAAGCCGCAGCATGGTCTTGAGGAAGTTGGCGCGATGGATGCTCAACACCCAGGCCGTGCGCAACACGACCGAACGGGGATTGCCGCTGCGCACCGCCAGTTCGCCGGCGAGCTTGGAGGCGCCGTAGACGCCCAGCGGCCCGACCGGATCGGTCTCGAGGTAGAACCCGTCCTTGGAGCCGTCGAACACATAGTCGGTCGAGACCTGGATCAGGGGGATTCCCGCCTCGCGCGTGGCGTCGGCCAGGACTGCGGGGCCCATGGCGTTGGCGGCGAAGGCGGCGGCGACCTCAGTCTCGGCCTTGTCGACAGCGGTGTGCGCGCCGGAGTTGATCACGGCCGCGAAGGGCCGGGCGGCGAAGACGGCCCTAACCGAGGCGGGGTCGCTCAGGTCCAACTCGGCTCGCGCCGGCGCGTGGAGGACCACGCCTTCGGGCCAGGCGGCGGCCAGAAGCTCACGCCCCACTTGGCCGGCGCCGCCGGTGATCAGAATGTGGACCGGGTCAGCCATTCGCAGCGACACCCAGACGTTGGGTCGAATACCGAGCGTCGAGGATGTCCTGCCACCAGGACTGGTTGCCCAGATACCAGGCCACAGTCTGTTCAATGCCCTGTTCGAAGGTCACGGACGGGGTCCAGTCCAGATCGGCGCGAATCTTCGATGCGTCGATGGCGTAGCGCTGATCGTGGCCAGGACGGTCGGTCACATAGGTGATCTGGTCGGCGTACTGGCCGTTGGCCTTGGGCCGCAGGCGATCCAGGATCGCGCAGATGGTCGTGACCACCTCGATGTTCTGTTTCTCGGCGTTGCCGCCGACGTTGTAGGTCTCGCCGGGCGCGCCGGTCTCGAACACCGCCTGCAGGGCGCGGGCGTGGTCGTCGACGAACAGCCAGTCACGCACATTGGAGCCGTCGCCGTAGACCGGCAGGGGCTCGCCGTTCAGCGCCCGGATGATAATCAGCGGGATCAGTTTCTCGGGGAAATGATAGGGGCCGTAGTTGTTGGAGCAGTTGGTCACCAGAACAGGCAGGCCGTAGGTGTGGCCCCAGGCGCGAACCAGATGGTCCGACCCGGCCTTGGACGCCGAATAGGGCGAGCGCGGATCGTAGGGGGTTGTCTCGCTGAAGAAGCCGTCCTCGCCCAGGGAGCCGAAGACCTCGTCGGTCGAGATATGGTGGAACCGGAAGGCGGCCTTGTCGGCGTCCGGCAGATCACGCCAATAGCCGAGGGTCTGGTTCAGCATGACGAAGGTGCCCACCATATTGGTCTGGATGAACTCGCCCGGCCCGTCGATCGAACGGTCGACATGGCTCTCGGCGGCGAGGTGGGCGACGACGTCGGGCTTGAACGCATGCAAGGCTTTGGAAACCGCATCGGCGTCGCAGATGTCGGCCTGGACGAAGCTGTAGCGATTGCTGGCGGCCACCGGTTCGAGCGAGCTCAGCACGCCAGCGTAGGTCAGCTTGTCGAAGACCAGGACTTCGTGGTCGGTGTGTTCGATCAGGCGACGAACAAGGGCCGAGCCGATGAATCCGGCGCCGCCGGTGACAAGAATTCGCATGCTGGTTTTCCTCACAGCGCGGGGAAGGGCTCAAGCGGCCGGCCGTCGTAGTCGAACGGGCTGTCGAACTGGGCGAGGGTGGGCAGACGGTTGTCCTTGTCCGACAGGACCGGTCCGGAAGCAGGCAGGGGCCAGTCAATGGCGATCGTCGGGCAAGACCACAGGATCCCGCCGTCACAGTCCGGAGCATAGACATCGGTCACCTTATAGGCCACCTCGACATCGGGCCCAAGGGTGACGAAGGCGTGGCCGAAGCCGACTGGGACGTAAAGCTGCTCCCCGCTTTCGGCGGTCAATTTGGCCGCGACATGTCGGCCGTAGGTCGGCGACCCCCGTCTCAGGTCGACGGCGTAGTCCATGATCGACCCGCGAACACAGCGCACCAGCTTGGCCTGGGCGTGGGGAGGCTTCTGGTAGTGGATGCCGCGGAGCGTGCCCTCGAACGCCGAGAAGGACTGGTTATCCTGCACGAAGCGATCCGTGATCCCGGCGGCGGCGGCGGCTGTTTCGGAATAGGTTTCCGTGAACCAGCCCCGGGCGTCGCCGAATCTCTTCGGCCGCAACAGTGTTACGCCAACCATATCAAGACCCCTCTGACGCGCCATGATTACCGACTTGTGTGCAGTGCAGCAAGGCGAGAAGGGACCAGCCCGGACCTGCGACGGGCAACCACTGTTCCACTGCGGCGGACACGCGGCCCGCTCGCGCGCAGGTGACCGATCCGCCGCTGAGGACGGATCGGAGCCGGATCAGGTGGCGTAATATTTCTTGTAGTCCTCGTAGTAGTAGCCGGCGTCGCCGTAGCCGTGTTTGGACTGGGCGTTCATATCGACCTGGGTCAGCGCCACCCCGGCGATGTGGGCGCCGGACTGCTGCAGCATCTTGACGGCATTGTTGATCGCCCGCGCCGGCGTTTTGCGCCACCGCGCGAGCAGCACCACCATGTCGGCCTTGTTCGCCAGGATCCGGGTGTCCGCCAGGGCCAGAACGGGAGCGGTGTCGAGCAAAACGAGGTCAAACGAGGTCCGCAGCTGTTTGAGCAGCTGGTCCATGGCCGGGGAGCCGAAGATATCCTCCGTCGAAGAGGTCGTATGGGTTAGCGGCAGAACATAGCAGCCGGACGCCTGGTCTAGGGTCAAGGCCTGCTCAAGCGTTGTCGAACCGTGGAGAAGCTCGATCAGGCCGTCGTCGACGGCGATGCCGAGCGCGCGCGTGACCGACCGGCGACGCAGGTCGCAGTCCAGCAGGACGACTCGACTGCCAGCTTGGGCCGCAACCCGGGCCAGGCCGATCGACGTCGTGGTTTTGCCTTCGGCCGGAAGGGCTGAGGTCAGAACCACGACTTTGCCGGCCTGTCCGCTGACCGAGTAGGTGATCGACGTCCGCAGCGATCGAAACGCCTCGGCGAAGCCCGACAGGGGTTTCATCAGCACGAAGTCGATCGGGTTGGCGTTCTTGTCGGAACCTTCCGCTACCGAGGTCATCAGGGGGATCGAGCCGATCGCGGGCAGCCCCAGCTTGCGTTCGACCTCTTCCGAGGTCGCCAGACCGGCGTCCATCATTTCCGCCAGGATGACGGCGGCGAGGCCGGCGGCCATGCCCAACACGAGGCTGATGGCGACGTTGAGCATGACATTGGGCGAGCTAGGCTCGGTCGGAATGGACGCGCGGGCGACGATCCGGGCGTCGGCCTGTTCGGCGCCTTCCTGGGCGCCGGTTTCCTTGAACCGGTCCAGATAACTTTGATAGATCGTCCGAACGGACTCGGCGTTGCCTTCCAGCTCCTTCAGCCGGACCGACGCCGTGCTGTTAACCGCCAGGGTGCCCCGGGCGCTGCCCAGGCTCGCGGCGACCGAGGCGGTGCGCTCGTTGGCGACCTGCACGCGCGCTTCCAGATTGGAGACAATGCGGCGAATCTCGGCCTGAATCTGGCCGTCGATGTCTGAAAGCTCCCTCTGCGCCCGGATGATATCGGGGTGGCGGGGGCCGTACCGGCTGGTCATTTCGGCGACACGACCGCTGATGCCGGCCCGCTGGGCCCGAAGCTGCTGGATCACCGTCGAGTCGAGCGCCTCGCCGACGTCGTCGCCGTTGGACCCCGCCGCCAGTTGCGACCGCGCAGTGCGAAGACGGGCCCGTTCCTCGGCCTCCTGCGCCTTGACTGTCGCAAGCTGCTGGTTGTAGGCGGAAATTTCCTGTTCCGTCAGGGTCGTGCCTTGCGAGCTCAGAAGATTGTTGGCGACCCGATAGTTCGACACCGCCGCGTCCGCGTCCTGCACCTGACGCCGAAGTTCTTCGAGGCGGGTGTTCAGGAAGGTGTTGGCCTGCCGTGTTGCGTCGAATTTCTGCTGGAGCTGGCCGGAAAGATAATGGTCGGCGAAGGCGTTGGCGATCCGCGCGGCGTTCACCGGCTTCTGGGAGGTGAAGCTGATATTCATGGAATAGGTCAGGCCGACGCGCCGCACCTTCAGCCCCATACCGACCGCATCGATGACCGCCTGCCGCTCCGCTTCGCGTTCGGCTGGCGTGCTGGGAACGGGGTCGGCGTGACCGAGACCCACCAGCCGTTTCAAGGTCTGGACCGTTCCAGGCGGAGCCAGGCGGGCGTTGAACTCGGGATCCTGTTCAAGATGGAGGGCGTCGACCACGGTGGCGACGAGTTCGGGTGACTTGAGCGCCTCGACTTCGGTGTCCACCACGCTCGTATCGGCGTTCAGGTTTGACAGAACCGCTTGGGACTCGACCACCCGCGCCGTGCGCGTATTGATCTGGACGCTAGCGCTGGCTGTGTAGGCCGGCGTTTGACGCAGCATGACGACCATCACGCAGAGGGCGACCACGATCGCAACGGCGGCGAAAAGCTTCATTCGCCGGCGGAAGACCGAGAACAGGCGCTGGATGTCGAGCGGCTCGCCGCCGCCGCCGGACCGGGTGTCGATTGCGGTCTGGGTGTCGATGGTATTTGTCATTGAACCGTCATCAGGGCGTTGGCCGGGGCCGGGATTGCAAAACTCAAGGCGGGGAAGGCGTCACGTCGGAAACAGGCGGTCGCAGGATCAGCGTGTGTCATTTTCAGCGGGCACGGCCCACCTCGGAAGTGTTGTTGCATATGTCATGCCGGATGCTTGACCAAGAACCATTAGAAAACAGTTCCTGTTCTGAAATAGCCGATCGTATCAAGAGCATCATGGCTAACCGATCTCATACCGCGCCGCAGCATAATGGGCAATCAGGCTCGACCGCTTTAACGTCGCGACGGCTCAGGTCCGGCGCCGTCGCCTTTGGCTTGGGCGCTGCGGTCCTGTCGGCCGGGGTCGGTGCCGCCATCGCCATTGGTCTGGATCCTGCGGGCGAGGCCAAGGTGCCCGACCGGGCGGCGGCGGTCGGCGCTTGGGACGCCGGCGCCTACGAATGGCGGCCCGTGGCCATCGGGGGCGGGGGGTTCGTGACCGGGTACAGCGTGGACTTGTCCGGCGCGACGCGCGTCGCCCGTTCGGATGTCTACGGCGCCTACCTCTGGGACGCCCGCCAAGACCGCTGGGTCGATCTGGTCACCACCGCCAGCATGCCGCTCGCCGATCGGGAGCCCATGCGTTTGAACACGGGCGTCTACGAGGTCGTCGTCGCGCCGTCCGACCCGCGCCGGATCTATCTCGCCATGGCCGGAGACCTGTTCCGGTCCGAGGATGGCGGCGCCCGTTTCGTGAAGACGGCCATGCCGCACAGCGAGGTCGACGCCAACAGTCCCTTCCGTCATTCCGGCCCCCACGTCGCCGTGCACCCCGACAATCCCGATCTGGTGATTTACGGCACCCCCGGCGACGGGCTCTGGCGTTCGGACGACGGCGGGACGCGGTGGTCCCGGGTCGCCTCCGTCCCGAACCCCCACGGCAAGGCCGGCGCGCCGCCGGCCCGCGCGGCGCCCGGGATCATCGTCTGGTTCACCCCGGACGGCGGCCAGGTCTGGGCGATGGCCTCGGGATCGCGAATGTTGGTGTCTTTGGATGCGGGCCGGTCGTTCTCTGACCCGGGCGGGGGTCGGGCCGCGGGCCCCTTGCGCTTGCGCCAGGGCGCGTTCTCCGCCAACGGCGCCTTCTATGGCGTCGACGAGGAGGGCCAGAAGGTCTGGCGGTTCTCCGGGGGTCAGTGGAGCGACCTGACGCAGAACCCCGGCATACGGCCGAGGCGATTCGGGACGGTCGCCATCAATCCCGTAAGCGGCGAAGTCTATGTCTTCGACGAGGGGGGGCGCGGCTACCACAGCGCAGATGCGGGAGCGCATTGGTCCCGCGTGACCAGCCGCGCGGTCGTCGGAGACAACGAGCCTGGCTGGCTCAAGGTCGTGGACAAGGCCTACTTCCCCACCGGCGCCGTCGTGTTCGATCCTGTCGTGCCGAACCGGCTCTGGAACGCCGCCGGCAGCGGCGTGTATTTCGCCGATGTCGGGGACGCTGGTGGGACGGCCGTCTGGACGAGTCAGGTCCGCGGCATCGAAGAACTGGTCGCCAATGACGTCGTCGCGCCGCCCGGCCAGGCCCCGCTGTTCGCCGCCTGGGACTTCGGCGTCCACCGCAGGGAGGATCTGCGGCGATACTCGACCGGATACGGCCCCCGACCCCGGGTGCTCATCGCCGTCCAGCAGGTCGACTGGAGCGCGATCGACCCGTCCTTTCTCGTCACCAACGCCTCCGACACGCTGAAATGCTGCGCGCAGGACGGCGATTCGGTGCTGGCGGGCTTCAGCACCGACGCCGGGAGAACCTGGTCGAAATTCGCGCGGCTTCCCCAACCGCCCGGCACCGAGGCTTCTGATCCCTGGCGCATGTCCTATGGCGCGATCGCCGTCTCGGCCAACGACGTCAACAACATCGTCTGGGTGCCGGCTAACAACCGTTCGCCCTTTTTCACCCGCGACCGCGGGGCGAGCTGGACGCGGGTGGCGCTGACGGGAGAGGTTCTGCCGTTCACAGGCTCCTACGCCCACTACTACGATAACCGGAGAACCGTGGCCGCCGACCGGGTTCTCCCGGGGGTGTTCTACCTTTATCACTCGGGGGATGGGGCCAACGCGGCCCTGGCCGGTCTGTGGGTCACGCGCGACGGCGCAGCGACCTGGACCCGGGCCTGGACGGGCGAAATCGCCCCCCACAGTCGCGGGAGCGCCAAGCTGCGCGCGGTTCCGGGTCAGGCCGGTCATTTGTTTTTCACCACGGGCCTGGACGGCGTCGGCGTCGATACCGGTCTGCGGCGCAGCGTGGACGGCGGGCGGAACTGGACCGTCTTGACGGGCGTCTCGGGGGTCCAGGACGTGGCGTTCGGCAAGGCGGCGCCGGGAGCGGCCTATCCGGCCCTCTATATCGCGGGACGCCTGCAAGGGGTCTACGGCGTCTGGAGATCCGTTGATGACGCCAGGAGCTGGACCCGGATCGGACAATTTCCCGTCGGGACCCTGGATCAGGTGGTGTCCATGGACGCCGACAAGGACGTCTTCGGGCGGGTCTACCTGGGATTCAAGGGCTCCGGTTGGCGCTATGGGCAACCCTCGGATTGCACGCCTTCGCCCTATCTGTTCCGGCGGACGTCCGAATGTTTCGGACTGGCGGGAAAATAATCGCGTTTGGCATCGAAATCCATTCTCAACACACGCACGCTATAGCCTTGGTGAGCAACACATAGGCAGATATGAACCATGATCTTCACAGTCCGGCAGGGTCCGGCCTCACGGAGCGTCGCCCTGCGGCGACTGGAAAGGACGGGATGGCGGATCGCGTCTTGCTTGTGGCGTCCGCCGGCGGACACTGGGTGCAGCTGGCCAGGCTGGTCCCGGCCTTCGAGGGCATGGACGTCAAATTCGTGACCACGGTTGCCGGGGGCAGGGCCCCGATGGGCCGGCGCGCGGTGGCCGTCGTCTGGGACGCGTCCCAAAGCAGTCCGTGGCGCCTGCCGCCCATGATGGCGCAGATGATGGTCGTCCTGATCAGATTCCGTCCGGACATCATCGTCACGACGGGGGCGGCGCCGGGCGTCGTCGCCTTGTGGCTGGGCAAGATTCTTCTGGGCGCGCGCACGGTCTGGATCGACAGCGTCGCCAACTCCGAGAAGGTCTCGCTTTCCGCCCGGTTGGTGGAGGGCAAAGCCGATCTGCGACTGACCCAGTGGGCGCATCTCGCCGATGCGGCCAAGGGAATAGACTATTTCGGTGCCGTCCTTTGATCCTGCTGTCGGTCGGCACCCAACTGCCCTTTGATCGTCTGGTCCGGGCGGTGGACGACTGGGCCCTCGTCCATCCCAGGATCGAGGTGATCGCCCAGATCGGCCCGTCGACCTATCGACCGCATACGCTCAAGGCCTTCGCCTTCCTCGATCAGGGCGCATTTCTGGATTTACAGAAGCGCGCCGACCTTCACATCAGCCACGCGGGCATGGGGTCGATCCTGACGGCGATGGAATACGGCAAACCCATTATCGTGATGCCGCGGGATTTCGGCCGTGGCGAACATCGCAACGGCCACCAGGCCGCGACCGCGCGCCGCTTCGCCGACACGCCGGGCGTCCATGTCGCCGCCGATGTCGGCGCGTTGACCGACCGGTTGTCGCAGTTCAGGAACCTGAGCCGACCGAGCGGAATCACCGCCCATGCCTCACCGGCGTTCACCGACAGGCTGCGCGCCTATCTGGGCTCCACGCGCCCCGGTCGTGAATGAAGAAGTTGATCGGCCTTCAATGGGCCCGGGCCATCGCGGCCGTCATGGTGGTGGTCACGCACGCGATTGTTCATCCCTCTCCGGCGGCGCACGGCGCGGCCCATCTGGGGGGACGGTTCGGCGTGACCCTGTTCTTCGTCATAAGCGGCTACATCATGGTGGTCACTACCGGCCAGGGCGGGTTCGATCCGGTCCGGTTCATGCGCCGCCGCCTTCTTCGGGTGGCGCCCCTCTACTACGTCGCCACGGCCGTCGCAGCGCTGGCGGCCCTGGCTATCCCGTGGGCTTTCAAGGACACGGTGATCGACCTTCGGCACATCGTGTCGTCGCTGTTGTTCGTGCCGATGTACGAACCCGGATCGTCAGGCCAAATCACGCCCTTCCTCAAGCTCGGCTGGACACTGAACTACGAGATATTTTTCTATGTCGTCTTCGCCTGTCTCGCCGCATTTGGGGCCTGGAGCCGGGCCGTCGCTCTGACGGTCGTTTTCGGCGCCTTGGTCGGCCTCGGTCTGGTGTTCGACTTTCCATGGGCGCCGGCGCAGTTCTATACGCGTATCGTGATGATCGCCTTTGTCGCGGGCGTCTGGATCGCCGTGTTGGCCCGTCCCGACGCGCCCTCCCTTCCGGTCCCCCTCGCCATGGCGGGACTGGGCGTCTCGGCGGTCTCGCTGGGCGCGATGGCGGTGATGTACGTCGCCGTCGAGACCCGGCTGATGACGGAGTTCTGGCTGGTGGGGACATGCGCGCTCATTGTCCTTTGCCTGTCCCGGGCGCCCGAGGCCTGGACGCGCGCGGCGCCGCCCGTTCTGGCCTACCTCGGAGACGCCAGTTACGCCATCTACCTGTTCCACATGTTCGCCGTCGGTCTGACCTACGTTCTCGTCAGGAAATTCGTTCCGGAAGGGTTGAACCTGCCTGCGCTCTGGCCCGCCGTGGTAGCCGCAGCCTCTGGCGTCGGCGTCGGCCTCACCGTTCATCGCCTTATCGAAACGCCGATGACCGCCGCCCTGGCGCCGCTCCACGGTCCAAAGCCCCAAGTCGGAACGCCTCCGGGGGCCTGACAAGGCTAGCGCGGGGCGGGCGGCGGAAGGCTGTGGCCAGAGCCCAGAGCCAGCTGGGTCGCCATCCATTGCGTCTTCTGGCGGCGGGTCCAGACAGCGAAGACGATCTCGCCCGCCAGCACGCCGACGATCGACCAGACCGGTCCTGCGGTCACAAGCAACACCGTCACGGCGGCGACGGACACGCCGCAGGAAATCAGGCTGGCGTGGGCGAGGGCCCGGAACTGGCCGCTCGCCTGCAGCAGCACGCTTTCGGGCGTGCGCAGAAGCCGCACGAAGGCGACGGCCAGCCACAACCAGGCGCCCAGCGCCAATTGAGGACGGTCATACTGAGGAGGAAAGAGCGCCTGCGGCGCAAACCGCATCAGCAGGGCGGCCAGCCCGACCGTGCCGACCCAGGCCATGAGCAGCATCAGCCGGAAGAACAGAATGGCGCGGTCGGCCTCTTGAAAACGTCCGGCGGCCAGCAGCCGCGCCAGCTGCGGCCGCTCAAAATCCGTGAGCGCGTTGGAGGCCACGCTCACGGGGCGCATCAGAAGAGCGCTTGCGGCCAGGGGGGCGAAGGCGTTGGCGCCCCGCAGCAGGGTCACGATATAGGCGTGGGCGTTGCCGGTCGCCTCGGTCGTGAGCACGCCGCTCAAGGACCAGCGGGCGTGGCCGAGCCAGATCGTGCCATAGCCCCGCAGGTCCCTTGGGGCGATCTCGAGAAACTGGCGTCTCAGAAAGGCGCCGCCGAAGGGCGCGAGACCGAGGACCGCGGCCGCGAGCAGGGCCGAGTAGGGCGTGACCAGAGAAACGGACGGCTGAAGCAGGGCGATCGCTACCCCCGCGAGCAGCGCCAAGGCGAACAGGACGTCCGACGCCATGGTGCGCCAGGCCGCGCCAGCGGCGTAGGCGTAGGCGTATGCCCGACCGAACCAGCGCATCAGGTTGGCGGCGCCGAAGGCGCCGAAGGCCAGGGCCGCGGGCCACGGCACGTCGAAGACAAAGGCGACCGCGGCGAACACCGGGCCGGCGGCGAGCGCCCCCGCCAGATTCGCCGCCATGAGGCTGCGCTGACGCGCCGCGCGCAGGTCCGTGTCCGCTGTCGACAGCAGGATCGGCATCGGGGCGAAAAACAGGGCGGTCCATATGCCCGTGCTGAACTGGCTCGCCACGAGAAGGAAGGAGAATGCGCCGAAGGCAAGCGGGGGCAGGCTGTGCAGAAGCTGCACGGACATCAGGAACTGGGCGCCGGCCACGCCTATAGGGCCGACCCCGGCTAGGGCGTAGCGAAGCATTTTTCGGGGCAGGCTGTCGTCGGAGCGAAGGTCGGCCGCCAGGCCGTCCTCACCCATGGCCCGTGCCGGGAGCCTGCAGGCGTTCGCCGTCCGGGAGGGCTGATTTCGCCGTCCGGGAACGCCGCCCGGCCCCCGACGACCCGCTGCGCGGCGCCGCCGGCTTGCGTGTGACGACATTGGTCAGGGCCGCGGCGAGGATCAGGAACACCCCGACGATGACGTCCCGCTCGAACAGGCTGGTCTCGGTGATGTTGTGACCCATGCAGAACGTGAGAAGCGCAATCAGCAGCGCTCCGGTGGGTCGGCTGACCTGGGCGTTGGAGAGCAGTTTCCACAAGGGGATCAGAATGGTCGCCAGGACCACCAGAACAAGCCCGACCCAGCCCACCTGGACCAGGACGTCGAGATAACCGTTGTGGCCGGCGCTGAGCCCGGCCACCCAGTTTTTGGAATAGGCGAAGATCGGACTGGTTTCTCCGATGTTCCAGAAGGAGCCGTAGCCGGAGCCGAACGGATGGTCCTGGGCGTAGGAGATGAGGTAGGGCCAGATCTGGACGCGGCCGGTCAGGCCGTCTCGGCGCGCGAACGGCCCGAGCATCTCGTCCCAGGCTGTGATCGAATAAATCATGCCCGCGACCCCGGCGGCGGCGACCACGGGGATCATGATGAAGCGCAGGCGAGGATTGAAGACGAGATAGACGCCACCGACGGCGGCGGCCAGCAGCAACATACCCATCGATGTCTTCGACTCGGTCTTGAACAGGAAGACGGCCGACGCGACGATGACGCCGATCCTCAAGAAAAGGTTTAACTTCTGGCGGCCAAATCCGAATATCAAAATCGTCAGGGCGCAGACTGCGCCGGTGAAGTTTTTCTGCGGCAGCACGCCCTTCCAGTCGCCGATCAGGCCATCGTCCATCCCGTCGCCCGGCTGGTGGATCGCGGTGTGCGGCGAAACCGCCACGGCGAGGAAATTCACGATCAGCAGGGCCGCCAGGCAGATCATGATGGCTTTTATCGTGCGAGCGTAGCCGCATTCCTCGACCAGTAGATAGATGGTCCAGAAAACCAGGGTGGTGAGGATCAGCCGCCTCATCGAGATCGACGGCTCGATGGCCCAGGTGACGCTGAGCCAGCACCACAGGACCGCCAGGATCATGCTCAGCGGAGGAGCCAGCAGCTTTCTCGGATTCTTGAATCCCCCCACGATCCAGATCGTGCTCAGGAAGAGGAGGGCATAGGCCAGCTGGCGTGCCGTATTGCCCCCGCCCCCGGCCGGGCCGTCTGCGGTCATGATCGGCGCCACCAGGACGAGCGTCACCAGCACAAAAATGCAGATGACCGCAGGAATGAGGAAACGCCTCGCCTGTCTGGGCTCTCTGGAGTCGGCGAGGGTCATTGGGCGTTCATTCCGGGACGATGGCGGGTGTCGGGGGCGGGCGATTGCGAACCGGCGGGCCCGGGCGCCGTCCAGGCCCAGTAAAACGGCTCTGTCCGTCCGGGGGGGAGGGGCTTGCGCGTGGCCAAAACGGTCATGGCGACTGTGAAAACGAACACTAGCTGCATGATCATGTCCCGGTCGAAAAGGCTGCTTTCGCTGAAATTGTGGCCCGCGCAGAACACCAGCATGGCGATCATGACCGACCCGCGTTGAATCATGACAGTGCGGCTGGCGAAAAGCCGGACCAGAGGATCGAGAATCATCGCGATAACGGCCAGGATCAGTCCCGGCGCCCCGATGGTGATGAGCAGATCAAGGTAGCCGTTGTGGCCGTTGCCCAGTCCAGAGACCCAGCCGTGGGTGTAGGTGAAAATGGGACTCGCACTGCCGATGTTCCAGAAGGAGCCGAACCCGGCGCCGCGCAGCCAGTGATCCTCGGCGTAGCGCAGGACGACGGACCAGATTTCGGCGCGTCCGGTCAAGGCCTCGCCGGTCGTGAGCGATCGCACCAGATCGCCCCAGTAGAACTGGCCGATCAGCACCAGCAGGCTCAGCAGACCGATCACCAAAGGGATCAACAGCGACCGGTATCTAGGATTGTAGCCCAGGTAGGCGCCGCCGACGACGACAGCCACGCCCAGAACTGACAGCGAGGTCTTGGATCCCGAGCGAAACAGGAAATAGGCGGCCGCCAGGATGAGGCCCCAGCGCAGGGCGACGTTGATCCAGCCGCCGTAGAACGCCAGCGAAATCACGGTGAGGGCGCACAGGGCGCCGGCGAAATTCTTTTGGGGAAGCACGCCGCGCCAGTCGCCGACAAGGCCGGGATCGACCACATCGGCGATCTGGTGGATGGCGGTCGCGGGGGAGGCGATGACGAGGGCGTAGTTCAGCGCTAGGACGCCGATCAGCGTGATCTGGAACGCTCTCATGCTGCGCTCGAACCCGGCGCGCTCGACGGTCGCGAACACGGTCCAGATGATGATCGAGGTCAGCAGTAGCCGCCGTGTCGCGATGGACGGTTCGAGCGACCAGCTCAGGCTGAGGCAGCTCCAGGCCAGCACCAGCCAGATCGAAAGCGTCGGCGCCAGGAGGCGCTGCGGGTACTGCAGCGCCTGGGAGGCCAGCAGAACGAACCCGAAGACCAGGATGTAGAGGCCCTGTCGGAGAAGATTTCCGTCGCCGGTCGAGTTGACGGCCTTCTGCGCCGTGAGGGGACTCAGCCCCACGAAAACGAGCAGCATCAGAACGACAAGCGCCAGGCCGCACAAGCGGGCGGACCGCTGTCCGGTCGTCTGGACCGGGCGTGGCAAGGCCAAGGCCGGCATCATTGTCCCGCCATCGCGGGTGACACGCGGGCGCGAAGGAACGGGCCGCCGGTCAGCTTCGGCGTTCCTGCTGAGCCCATCAGAGCGCCAGCCGTTCATAGGCCGCAAGCATCGTGTCCCAGCCCGTCGTCTCGCCTAGTCGCGTCGCCCGGGCGACGTAGTCCCGGTAGACGTCAGGATCGTCCAGGAGACGGGCGATTGCGCCGGCGAGGGCGACATCATCGTGGACCCCGACGACGAGACCGCAAACCTCCCCGTCCGGCGCGGTGACCCCCTCGATTTGCACCGGCGCGTCCGAGACCACCAGGGGGAGGCCGAGTCTGGCGGCTTCGACGAGGCCGAGACTGTGACCTTCGTACAGGCTGGGCTGGGCGAAGACGTCGCCTTGGGCCAGCAGGGCGAGCGCTTCGGGCCGCGGTCGAAATCCCAGGAAGTCGACGCGCGCCGAAACGCCGAGCGTGCGGGCGAGCGCCTTGAGGTCCCCCTCATCTGGTCCGTCGCCGATGATGTGCAGGCGCGTAGCGGGAAGATGCGACAGGGCGCGGATCAGCGTCGGATAGTTTTTTTGCGCCGCCAGACGGCCTGTGGCGACCACCAGACGCCGGCCGGCCCCGTCCTTGCCCCGCCCTGCGCGGAGCCGCGCGGCCGTCTGCTCGATTTGCGGCGGAAGCGCATTAGTGATGGTGTGGCGTTTGGCCAGATAGGCGGCCGGTTTGCCGTCGTGCGATCGCCCGACCGTGTGCGACACGCTGACCACGGCGGTGACCGCCTTCAGCGAACCGGTGAAACCATCGAGAAGGTTCAGCAGCGGACTGTGGGTCTCGGCCGGCGAATGGTGCGTCGTCACCACTTGGGTCGACAGGCCGGCGAGCCGGACCGCGATCGGCGTGAGCACGTTTGCGGCGGGCAGGGCGGTGAACACCACGTCGGGCGCGCCGTCCGACAAGAGCCGCGTGAGGCTCCGCAAAAGGCCGATCAGCCCGAAGGGGGAGCCGGGTCTGCGCAGTGCGACGTAGGACCAGGGCGTCTCCGCTGAAACGGCGCGCACCGCGCCTGCCGATGGAAACAAGGCGACCAGGCGAACCTCATGGCCGCGCGCCTGGAAGCTCTCGGCCAGGTTGGCGGCGACTTCCTGGGCGCCCCCGGCGTTGGAGTGGGTGACCAGAAACCAGATCTTGCGCGGTCGTGCGGTCGCCGGGCGCTGCGCGGCCGGTCCGGTCGCGGCGAGGCCCGTGTCTATCCTGTTCAGCCCCAAACCTGACCCTTCCTCACCCGCGACGCGTTCCCGGACCATAGCCGCTATCTGCGGCCCCGGACATCCGCATCAGCCCGGGAGGCCCGTTTCGGGCGCGGGGCGTCTGACGTCTGGGTCGCAAGGTAGAACAGGGCTGGAAGATTGGTGCCGAGGTAGCGACGGCCCAGGCGGAGGGGCTCGTTGAAGGTCCGGTACAGCCACTCCAGGCCGTTGCGCTGCATCCACAGGGGCGCGCGGTGGAACTTACCCGAATAATGATCGAACATGCCGCCGCAGGTGCGAAGCCAGGCGACGCCCGACAGCCGCGCGCGGTTTCGCAGGGCGAAGGATTCCTGGATGGGACTGCCCAGGCCGATCCAGACGACGTCGGCGCGGGCGGCGAGGATCTCTTCGCAGATCGCCGCTTCATCCTCGCGGTCGAAATAGCCGTGCCGGATGCCGACGATCTGCAAACCCGGATACTGGTCCAGGAGGTGGTCGGCGGCCGTCTGGGCCACGCCCGGCTTGGCGCCAAGGAAGAAGAACCGCAAGCCTTCGCGCGCCGCTGCGGCGGAGGCGTCGAGGATGAAATCCGTCGTCGCCACCCGCTCGCTGAGCGGCTCACGGCACAACAGACGCGTCGCCATCACCAGGGGCATACCGTCGGCGTCGATGACGTCGGCTTCCAGGACCATTTCGCGAAACGCCCGATTGGCGTGGAAGTCGGCGATGACTGCGCCGTTCGAGGAAATGATTATCAGAGGCTGGGTGAGAACCCCGGCGCGCGCCTGGAGGCAGTCCTCAACCATCATGCCCGCCAGCTCTGCGCGGGTGATGCGGGTGGTCGGCACGCCGCCGACCAGGAGCCTCCGGCGACCGTTCATACGTCCGGACCTGGGTCGCGAGCCTGTGGGAAGAGGCCGGGCGCGCCGGGGAGAGAGCCCGATTGGCTCGTCGACACCTCGCGACGTCGGCGGACCTGCGCCGAAGACGTCTTACGGGTTCTGACGGGCGGTTCGACCTGTGGATTTCGGGCGCAATGACACACGTTCATCGATTGCACAGTCAATCTGTCCCTCTGAACGCCACAGACGGTCGCTCTCGCCGCCGAATCTTTATCGACCTGAGCTCGAATTGCTAGCGCTTCCATAGTGCGCTGCAAACCAATCTTCCGCAGTCGCGTCACGGTCCTGCGGCCGAAGCGCGAGATCGCACCCCCGCGAGCCGCGGCCCGGTCCGATGCCGGCCGGCGGACAAGCGCCACCTGCAACCCCAGAAGGAACGCCCAGGTCGCGGCGATCGACGGGACCTGAAGGGAATAGTCGGTGAGTCCGTGGAGAAGAACGACGATGTCGGCGGCGATCAGCCCATCCAGGAAAAGACGCTCGGGCGAACGCTGGCGCGCCGATTTCACGGCCGTCCAAAGGCAGGCGCCGATACAGACGAACATAGGCGCGGCGCCGACGACGCCGGCCTCCTCAAGCCACTGGATGTAGACGTTGTGAGCTGCACGAATTGACCAGAGCGCGGAGTAGGTCTCCGGGGTCATCACCACATTGTTGATCAAGGGAAACGAGCCCAGGCCGTAGCCGAACGCCGGCGAGGCGAGGAACGCCCGCCAATGGCTGACGAAGATCACGCCGCGATTGACGGCGTCGTCGTCGATGTGTCCGAACCGCTCCCACAGGACGTCGGCACCCGCGAGCAGCGCAAGACAGGTGAGGGCCGCCGTCCCGATCCAGAGGGCGGATCGGGCTGGAAGCGGCGCTTTTCGTGACCGTGCCCACTGCCAGGCCATCACGGCCAAGGCGACGCCGGTGGCGACAAAACCCATCCGCGAGGCCGTGAGAAGCAGGCTTGCACCGAGGACGGCGATGCTTGCGGTCAGCAGGAAAAAGTTCGGGCGCAAGCGGTGTCGGTCAAGCGAACGCCACGAGCCGCCTTGTTGAACCAGCAGGGCGACGGCGATGACGAGAAGCATCCCGAACAGTGTCGCCGCACTATTGGCGCTCATGAATCCCGCCGCAAGCCGGTTGCCCGTGCGGACCTGTTCGCCCGAGAGGTAGTTGAAAACACCGATCAGGGCGAAGACCGCACCGCTGAAGACGACCGCCTGGCTTGTCGCCAAGGCCCGTTTCACGGCGCCGCCCTGTAGGCAGCCGATCAGGAACGCGCAGGCGAGGCCTGCGAGTTTGACGATCTCCACCAGGGTGGCGGTTTGATCGACGGACAGCGAATGCGACACGGCGTCGCCGAGAATTTCGCCGGAGCGTCCGCCGGGAAGGATCAGGCCGGCTCCGGCGATCATCAGGGTTGTCGCAAAGGCTCCGGTAATCAGCGGATGGGTTCTGGGCGAGGGCGCGTCCGCCCCCGCGGCGCCGTGCCAGAGCGCGAGAAGGGTCGCCGACAGGGCCAGGGCCATCGCCAGGGTGAGCCACAGGGCGGCCGCAACGGAGTTGGCGCCGGCGGTTAGATGGAAGACGCAGAGCCCCGCAGGAAAGAGCGTCAGCCCGGCGAGGATTTTTGGGCCGAGGGCGGCGGTGGAACTTGCCGTACGCCGGCGGCTCGCCCGCCGACGCCGCATCGGGGCGTCACGATTGTCAGAAGATGTCGTCCTCATCCGGCGGGGCCTGGACCGTTGATCCGGCTCAAGGGGGCGGGCTCCGAACGGGGCTTTGGCGAACCGGTCGGGGGCGGTGCGACCCCCGACTGGGCTACAAGACCGTCGGAGATGCGACCGGCGATGACCCGGGCTCCAGCGGGCGTCGCATGGTCGCCGTCAAACAGCATCGGGGCTCCGTCGCCGGCGACCGCCTGGCAGCGACGCGACGAACACAGCGCATCGATTAGCGAAACATAGCCGAAGCCGTGTTGGCGGGCCGCGATCTGGAACAGGCGATCGGCTTCAAAAGGCTGGCCCGACAACTGTCGCTCGAGGCTGGACGCATCGCCGGCGATCGCCATCCTGACCGCCCCGGCGGGAAACCGGCCGGGAAGGCCTTGCGTGCCGATCAGGACGAGGGCGAGCACGACGAGGCCCGCTACGGCGGTGACGAGCAAAAGCGCGTCGTACCGCTGGAACACCATGATGGACCAGTGCCACAGATAGAGCGAACAGGAGATAAGGCCGATGAAGACCAGCGGCCGCAGCGAGAGCAGACGTGAAACCCAGGTCCCGGCCTGACCGGAATGAATGATGAGCGCTGCGCACAGCCAGGGCGCGAGGGCGGCGATCCAGGGGAAGGGCGTGGTCTGGGTGAAAAGCATCATCGACCCGGCGATCAGCGCCAGCCCGGTCGCGGCGACGAGATTACGGACGAACGGGTTTCGAATTGCCGGAATGACGCCGAGGGCCAAGACCGTGCCGATCAGAAGCTCCCAGGCCCGGGTCGGCAGAAGGTAGAAGCCCCCTGAAGGGAAAGCCGTCACGGAGGCCGCGCTGAGGGCCAGGGACAGTCCGAGCAGGCCGGTGACGATGAGGGTCAGGCGGCGCGGGGCCCAACGCGTCACGCCCATGATGATCAGGGGGAAGACGAGGTAGAACTGCTCCTCAACCGCCAGCGACCAGGTGTGCAGCAGCGGCAGGCTTTTGACGGTGGGCTGAAAATAGCCGGCATCGCGCCAGAAATAAAGGTTCGACACCGAGCCGAGGGCCGCCAGGAGCGATCCTGCGTATTTGATGGTTTCGATGGGAAAGAAGCGCCAGACAACGAGCGCCGTCACGACCGTCAACAGGGCCACAAAGGCGGGAAGGATGCGGCGAATGCGCCGCCGGTAGAAATCAAGAAGGTCGAACCGACCCGCCGCCGCATCGGCCATGATGTGGCTGCTGATCAGATAGCCGGAAATGACGAAGAAGATATCGACCCCGACATATCCGCCGCGAAGGTAGGATTGGGCGATATGAAAGACCACCACCGGAAGAACGGCGATCGCTCTCAGACCGTCGATATCGCGGCGATACGCTCGCACCTGTTTCAAACCTGACGTCTCCCTCGACCCCGCTATCGCCGCCTGCGGGCGGGTTGCGGTTTCGAGCCCTCACCCAAACGAGCGCTGTGATCCAATGTACGGGAAGGATATTAACAACAAGGGCTTGAGGCCCGTCCGGTCAAGTCAGAACTGGCTGACGAGCGACAGCTGCAGCCTTGTGACGTTGTACCGGGGGCCGCGGCTGACGCCTTCGGACTGCTGGTCGATATAGATCAGGGTCCCGCTGAGCCCGAAATTCCGGTTGATTAGATAGGTGCCTCCCAAGGAGCCGAGGAGACGGGTGTCCTGGCGATCAACGCCGTTGTAGCTGTCGTCCGAATAACCGACGCGGCCGTTCAGAATGAAATTCCGCAGGAGTTCGTGGTCCACGCTGACGCCGCCTTCCGACCGCAGATAACCGGCGGCTCCGGGGACGCCGGCGTCCTCGATCGTTCGGGCTGCCGAGGCGGTGACGGTCGTCAACTCCGTCGGGAACCATTCGACCTGGGCGCGGGCGCCGAAGCCGCCAAGGTCGACGAAAGCGGAATTGTCGAAGCTTTGCGAGATGTAGCCGACGGCCACCTCGCCTCGGCTGACCGCGCCCAATTCGAAATTCACGCCCGCCAGGGCTTCGTAGCCGTTCGAGGTCCGGTCGGCGAAGCCCGCCGGGACGTTGCCGTAGGACCGGTCGTTGCCCGTGATCTGGGCGAAGACCGCTGTCGCGGGGCTTACGGCGTAGTCGACGCGCACCACGGCGCTCAAGACGTCTCTGTCGCGGTCGTTCTGTTCGATGACCGCGCCTGAGGTGCTGCGACCATTCTTGTAGTCGTAGCTTCGGACGTCCGCCCGAGCGCCGAGCTTCACCCGTCCGCGAATGCGCGACGCGGCGAGATAGGCCTGAGCCACGTCCAGTTCGATCGGTTCGGCTGCGGCGAGAGCGGTGTTGGTGGATGTCCGGGGCTCGATCTGGTGAGCGAAGTCGGCGCCAGCGGCGAGGTTGGCGCCGCGAACAATGTCGAGACGCCCACGGGTTCCCAGCGCCCACTCGTTTCGGTTTTCGCTTTTGAACTCCGCATTCCGGTTCAGGGCGCCGCGGACGTAGGCGGTAAGATAATGCCGCGACCATCCAGACTCGGCGGTGACCTCGGGCCGGACCCTGAAGATGACGGCGTCCTGCGCGTCAGTCTCCGTCGCAAACACATTGTCGTTGTATTCGACGTCCGTCTGGACCTTGGGGAAGATCGTAAACGCGCCGCGCGGCAGGCCCACGGCTTCATAGTCGGGTCGCGCGCGTTCCCTCACGCCCACGGCCCGGTCGCGGGCGAACAGATCCGCAGTCTGGCCCTGGGCGGTCCCCACGGCCTGCGCGGCCGCGCTCGACGCCGCTGCGACCACGAGGGCCGACATGACCCCAATCTGGAGTGCAAGCCGCGTCTGGTTATTCCGCTGGGACATGGATCGGGCCTACATTTTCAAAAGATTCAGGGCCGTCTTCGCTGGATGCGACGACGGCGACGTGATCGGACGCTTTTACCGTCCGCCCAAGGTCTCAGGACCTCGGGCGATAATCCGACCCGCCGGCGGAATCTCCCGCAGTTGGAGGCGCTCCGAACGGCGGAGCACTGGTATCGTTGCCCAATGATGCGGGGGACTCATCAATTTTCAGAAACCCGCGAATCCGCGTGAGAAGTTCGTCGAACGCTGCGGCGGCCTCTGCGCTCAGCGACCCGCTCGCCCCGAGCTGCGCCCGCGCCGCCACGAGCGCATCGACCGCGACCTCCGGCGTGGCGCCGCTGGTGGTGATGGTCTCTTCTAGGGCCTTCACCAAGAACGCCTGGTGTTCGGTGGCGGGAGCGCCGCTGGCGGCCAATTCACGCTGCCCATTCGTTACCGCCAAGGCCAGCGCGCTCGTTAAGGCCTCCACAGACACAGACAAAGGCGCGGGCGCCTGATCCTGGGCCGGTTGCGACGCGATCACCGCCGCGGCGACCGGCGCTGCCACGACCACTGCGGCGCCGATCAACGCCTTGGCCCAACCTGTCATACGTCTGCGGATCGCCACGTCCATCATCCTCATATCTCCCTACCTTGCCCGATCATTTTAAGTTCTACCATAGCTTGCGTCGATTTAGATTTCTTAACCGGGCGTTTGTGGCATAAATGCGACACTTGCGCCAGTCCAAACTTTCGGCGCTGCAGGCCTGGATGCGCCCCGCTCGCGGTATGCCCGCTGTGTCGTCAGGGTTGCGGACAGGCGTCCGGCCGGATCTCGGATCGTGCGGGCGAGGTTGTTGCTGCCGCGGTGAAAGCGCGCATAGACCTCAAGCTCTGTCGTCGCGCGCGCGCGCAGCGCCGGCGACAGGCGCCCCCAATTCTCAAACATGTATTTGACGCGCCAGCGCGTGATGTCCGGGCCAAGCGGCGCCGCGCGGTAGGAGCTCTCAAGGTCAGCCAGGGCGTCGCGGTCGAGGCCGCCGGTTTTGGCCTGGCGGATGTAGGCTTTCCGGGCCCAGGCGGTGGCCGTCAGGGGAGCGGCCGACAGGGCTGCCTCGTTCTCGCGCTCGGCGGTTGTCAAATCGGTGGGCGACTCGCGCAGGGCGCTGTCGGCGTTCATCTCCCGCCGCGCCGCGCTCGCGCCCTGGAGAGCGGCGTCGGTTGACGACAGACGGATCATCACACCTAGCGCAGCCGCCACGGTGCAGGTCGAGACGAGCAAGGCGACGCCGAAGGCCGGTCGCCGCACCTGTTTCACGCGATGGCGCCGTCTTGGCCGTAGGCTTTCTGATGGCGACACTCCCGGTCCTCCCTTGCGCTCTGGCGATCCGCCTTCATCGTACGGCAAGGCTTTTAATCATTTATGTTTTTCTTCCGGAGTATTGTGCGGTGCCGAAGAAGGCTTGAACTCGGGCCCGCGAACTGCAAATTGACAGGCTCTGCCTTGGACATCCCGCGCGGTCCGATCCGAGGCGTTCAGACACTATGCAGGAACCAAACGGATGAGGCATTGGCTAGGCACGGCTATCTTGGGGATCCTCCTCGCCTGCTCAGTGGCGGCGTGCGCGCCGGGCGCCGTCGGGGCCGGGCCGAGCAGCGGGGCGGGCGGCCTCGTTCCGACCCGGGAAGTGGCGGAGTATCGCCTGGGCGCGGCCGATAAGGTCCGGATTAACGTTTTCAACGAAGAGGCGCTGACGGGAGAGTTCCTCGTCGGCGGTAATGGCAAGATTTCCATGCCCCTGATCGGCGAAGTCCAGGCCGCCGGCCTGACCGTCTCCATGCTTCAGGAAGAGATCGCCGTCGCGCTGCGCCAAGGCTACATCAACGAGCCACGGGTGAGCGCCGAAATTCTCACCTACCGTCCGTTCTACATTCTGGGCGAGGTGAACAAGCCGGGGGAATATCCGTTTACGAACAACCTGACGGCGCTGAACGCGGTGGCCACCGCCCAGGGCTTCACCTACCGCGCGAACACCAAATTGGTGTACATCAAGCGGGCAGGGGACAGCGGCGAGCAGGCCTATCCGCTCACGACCGCAACACAGGTTGCGCCCGGCGACACCATCCGCATCGGCGAGCGCTACTTCTGAACCGTGCGGCCGGACAGGGCGGCAGGCCGCCGCAGCGATCGGCGAGCAGGAGCGTTCGCGCCGGACCGGGCATGCCGGCGCCGTCATAAGGGTCTCGTGATGTTTGGAAATCTGTTTAGAAGACCGGGTCCGCCGCTTCGCCGGCGCACGGTGAGGCTGCCGGATGACACAGTGGTGTGGGCGATCGGCGACGTTCACGGACGCCGCGACCTTCTCGAACCCCTGGTTGCCGAGTTGCTGGCGGATCTTTCGCGCAGCCCGGCGCGACGCAAGGTCGTCGTCTTTCTCGGCGACTACGTGGATCGCGGACCGGAATCGTGCGGCGTGATCGAGTTGCTGGCCTGCCTGCCGGGTGCGCACCCCTTCGAGTTTCACTTCTTGCGCGGCAACCACGAAGACCGGATGGAGGCGTTTCTCACGGATCCGTCCGTGGGCCCCAGCTGGTGTGACTACGGCGGCCGCGAAGCCTTGCTGTCCTACGGCATCGATGCCCCGGTCCGCCGGGACGACTTGGAAGGCTGGGCCATCACGTCCCAGGCCCTGAACCGCGCCATGAAGGAGGCCCATAAAACCTTCCTCGCCAATCAGGAAATGTCGCTCGGCATCGGCGACTACTTCTTCACTCATGCCGGAGCCAAGCCCGGGGTGCCCTTGGAGAGCCAGTCCAAGCACGATCTGATGTGGGTGCGGCAGCTTTTCCTGGACGACCCCAGGCCCTTCGACCGCGTTGTGGTGCATGGCCATACGCCGACAGAGAAGGTCCACATCGATCACCGCCGTATCGGCGTCGATACCGGAGCCTATGCGACCGGCGTGCTCACCGCCCTTCGCCTGGAGGGGGAGAGCCGCTGGTTGCTTCAGACGGCGAAATTCGGAGGCGGCGTCGAACTGTCGCTTCGAGCCGCCTGACTCTCGACCCGCCGCGACCGTGCGCCACGCCGGTTCGCCGCCCGCCGAGACTCGGCCAAGGGTGATGCCGGTTTCAGGACTCATTAACGGATGCCCGTTAACCGTGTTCAGGCATTGAGAGAACTCAACTAATGTCGTCGAACGTAAGTCGGCCGCCCCACGGCGCTCCCGTCGATCACCTGATCCGGGCGTGCCGGAGCCATTTTGTGGCCGTCGCCGCCTTCAGCGCGCTGTCAAATCTGCTTTTCGTCGTGCCGACCCTTTACCTGATGCAGGTCTACGATCGCGTGCTCCCGACGGGCGGGCTGATGACCCTCGTCCTGCTGAGCGGCGTCACCCTGCTGGCCCTGGGCGTGCAGGCGTTGCTCGACTGGGTGCGCTCGCGCATTCTGGTGCGCGCGGCCGCCCAGATGGATCTCAAGGCCTCGGCCGATGTGCTTTGGGCTGCGTTGTCGCGCAGCGCGAGGGGAACATCCGGCCAACGCGCAATCCAGAATTTCGACACTGTCAAGCAGGCCCTTTCCGGCCCGGTGCTTCTGTCAATCCTCGATGCGCCGTGGGGGCTGCTCTATCTGGGGCTGACCTATCTCCTTCATCCGGCCCTTGGCGTGCTGGCCACGCTGGCGGGCGCCGCCATGATTGCCGTCGCCCTGACCAACGAGCGGCGGACACGCGCGCCGCTCAAGGCCGCAGGGGAGGCCGCAGCGCGAGGCTATTCGACCCAGGAGGCGGCGTCGCGGGGCCTGTCGGTCGTCGGGGCCCTCGGCATGAAGCGCGCCATGGTCATCAAGCATCTGTCGGAGCGCTCGCAGATGCTGGAGTGGCAGTCGCAGGCCAGTTTTCGCGCAGCCGCCTACACCAGTTTCAACAAGACCCTGCGCATCGTCGTGCAATCGGCCTCGGTCGGCGTCGGCGCCTACCTCGTCATCCAGGGCAATCTGTCAGCGGGGAGCCTCATGGCGGCCTCCTTCCTCCTTGCTCGCGCACTTTCGCCGATCGAGCAAATCACGGGCGCATGGCCGACGCTCGACAAGGCTCGCAACGCCGCCCTTTCGCTCAAGGCGCTTTTCGACGCGACCGGCGCGCAACCTGACCGGACCCGGCTCCCCGCCCCGCGAGGGCGGCTGACGCTGGAAGACGTCACGGTCCAGGCCGGCGCAGGCGCGCGACCTATCCTCAGCGGTCTGACGTGCACGATCGAACCAGGCCGGATCACCGGCGTCGCCGGCGCCAGCGGATCAGGCAAGTCGACGATGGCGCGGGTCCTCGTCGGCGGGGCCGACCTCAGCTCCGGCCTTGTGCGCCTGGACGGCGCCGCCCTTCAGGACTGGGATTCCGACGCTCTGGGGCCGCACATCGGCTACCTGCCGCAGGAGTCCACCCTGTTTGAAGGCACTGTGAAGGAAAACATCTCCCGGTTCGGTACCTATGTCGCCGGCGACGCAGACTCTCTGGATGAATCCACGGTGGCGGCGGCCATGGCGGTCGGCGCGCACGACATGATCCTCACGCTGCCTCACGGTTACGACACCCGGCTCGGGGTTAACGGCAGCGGCCTGTCAGGCGGACAGACCCAACGGATCGCCCTTGCGCGGGCCTTCTTCGGCGATCCCGTAGTGCTCGTTCTCGACGAACCCAACGCCCATCTGGACGGGCTGGCCGAACAGCAGCTCATCCAGGCGATGACGAACGCGCGCGCCCGGGGCGCGACGGTGATCGTGATGGCGCACTCCCGAGCCCTGCTTGGACTGGCTGATGAGATCATTGTTCTCAAGAACGGCGAGATCGACCTGTCCGGTCCGTTGAAGGACGTCGCGTCGCTGATGCGTGAGCGGAGGTCCGGCCCGCGAACGTCGCCGGTCGACCGGACCGCCGAGCCGGCCGGCGATGACGCCCGTTCCCTCAATTCGAAAGCCGTCTCATGACCCCCCTGACGGCTTTCATGGAGACCTCTCCCCTGACCAAGGGGCTGTGCCACATCGCCGACGCCCGGCGCGACATCCTGCTTGGCGGCGCCGCAGCCACACTGTTCTTCGTCGGCTTCGTCGGCTGGGCCGCTTCGGCGCCCCTGGATTCGGCGGCGCACGCGACCGGCCAGGTCGCGGTCTCAGGCAGCAGGCAACAGGTCCAAAACCTCGAGGGCGGCGAGATTTCCGCCCTGCTGGTCAAGGAAGGCGATGTCGTCGCCGCCGGCCAGCCGCTGGTGGAACTGAACGCCGCTGAGGCCCGGGCCGCGGAGCGGGCCTTGGCCGCCCAAGTGATTCAGCACCAAGCCCAGATTTCCCGGATCCAGGCCGAAACCCTGGGACGGCCGTTCGAGGCGCTTCGCCTGCCGGCGAGCGCCAGCCCCGAAGATCGCGCGCTTGCAGCCGAGGCCGAAATCATGGCGCGGCGGGAGCTCGCGGCGCGCGACCGGGCTTACGCTACGGAACAGGCGGTCCTCTCGCGCCGTGTCGACCAGCTTCACGAACAGATCACGGGGGGGCGCGTCCAGAGCGCCGCCAATGAACGTCAGCAGGGCCTGATGGGTCAGGAACTCAGCGGGATGCGCCGCCTAGCGGACCAGGGCTATGCGCCCCTGACCCGGGTTCGCGCGCTGGAACGGGCGGCCGCCGAGCTCGAAGGCGCCAACGGTGTTCAGCGCGGGGAAATAGCGCGCCTCGGCGCGGGCGTCGGCGAAATCCGGCTGCAGATGAGCCAGACGTCTGCGGAGCGCGCCCGCCTGCTGGCCGCCGAGACCCGCCAGGCGCAGTCGGAGCTTTCAAGCCTTATCCCGCAATGGGAGGCCGCCAAACAGCGGCTGGAGGCGTCGCGGATAAAAGCACCCGTCTCCGGCACAGTGATGGGGGTGACGGTCCACACCGTCGGGGGCGTGGTGGCGGCAGGGCAGAACCTGATGGAGATCGTTCCCGTTCGGCCGTCGCTGACCATGGATGTCCGGGTCCCGGCGCGGGATGTGGAGGGGCTGTCTGCGGGGCAGGCTGTCGAAATCAAATTTCCCAGCCTCACGAACCGACGGACCCCGGTGTTGATGGGATCCCTGGCCGTTCTGTCGCCTGACACTCTCGTCGATGAGAAGACCGGCGCGACCTTCTACACGGCCCGCGCCGTCGTCAGTGAAGTCGAGCTTCTGAAGCTCAACCGGGGTGAGGCGTCACCCGTTCGGCTCAGGCCCGGAATGCCGGTCGAGGTGCTGATCCGCAAGCGCAAGAAGAGCCTTCTGGAATTCTGGTTTGAACCCCTGATGTCCTCGCTGTGGAGCCAAGGCGGTTAGCCTGCGGCCCGACGTCGACACGGCTGGCCGGGTATGCCGGCCAGCCGTGTCGAGTCAGGCATGACCCCAGTACGCCGGCGTCGGCTGCGAAAGCCATGCCACCATATCGGGCAGGGTGACCATTCCGGCAGGATCGGCGATGGCAAGCGCATGGCCTGCGTCCGTCGCCACGAAGTGGGGGGTCGTGAAGTCGCCCGAAACGCTGTGCGCCAGGTCCGTTGAAGACACGCTCGCGGATGCGACCGACTTGCCCGGCAAAGCGTCAGAGGCCGAGAAGAGAGCGCTGGGGGGCGAGGTCTGGGCCCCGACTCCGTCGAGGAGATGGCTGATGTCCATGTCGGCGTCGCTGACCGTATGGATGTCGCCGAGGCTCAGCGCCAGGCCCGGTTTGAGACTGGCGATCAGAGTCGGCTTACCAGCGCCCGTACCGTCTGCATCGAAGGTCAGGGCCCCGGTCTGGGCGTTCCAGAAGAAGGTCGGGCGGCCGGACACTGAGGCCGAACCGGAGGCGATGAAATCGGCGTCGCTGGCAGTCAGCGCGCGCTCGTCGCCCTTGATGGTCTGGAAGCCGAAGGCCGAGCGGGAAAGGGTGATCCGGTCCTCGCCATGAACGAAATCGGTGATTTTATCCGATCCATCCTTGTCTGCGAACAGGAACCGGTCAGCGCCGGCCCCGCCGGTCAGGGTGTCGGAGCCGATGCCTCCGCGAAGGGTGTCGGAGCCCCCGCCGCCAGACAGAACGTCGTCTCCGACGCCGCCCGTCAGATAGTTGTTCGCGGCGTCTCCGCGCAGGATGTCGTTAAACATCGATCCGGTCACACCTTCGATGCTGATATACCGGTCGCCCGCCGCCTCGCCGCTGTTCAGACCGGGATTGGACAGATCGACGGTCACTGCCGCCTGCGCCCCGAGGTACTGGGCCACATCGTAGCCGCCGCCGCCGTTGAGCGTATCGGCCCCGAGCCCACCCTCCAGCAGATCATTTCCGCCCCGGCCTTCGAGGACGTCCGAGCCGGCAGCCCCCGTGAGCAGGTTGGCGCCGTCATCGCCGCGAAGACTGTCGTTGAACGCCGATCCGGTGAGGTTCTCGATGCTGATGAGGCTGTCGCCGGCCGCTTCACCGGTGTTGCCGGATGGCGCTGTCATATCCACGGTGACGCCTGATAGGGCGTTGTTGTATCGCGCCGTGTCGACGCCGGCTCCGCCGTCCAGACGGTCAGCGCCGGCACCGCCCCACAGGAGGTCGTCGCCGTCTCCGCCATAGAGGCTGTCCGCGCCGGCGTCGCCGTAAAGATAGTCGGCACCCAACCCTCCCAAGAGGGTGTCGTCGCCGTCGCGTCCGAAGATCGAGTCTGAGCCGTTGTCGCCGGAGAGGATGTTCGACACGGCGTTGCCTCGCAACGTGTCATTGAACGCCGAGCCGGAAATGTTTTCGATGTCCCGATAGGTATCGCCCCCCGCCTCTCCGGTGTTCGTGCCCGGCGCCAAGAGGTCGACCGCAAGACCGGCGGCGGAGGCCTTGTAACTCACGGTGTCGGTTCCGTCGCCGCCGTCCAGCACGTCCGCGCCCAGGCCGCCGACGAGGACGTCGGAGCCCGCGCCGCCCCGCAGAGTGTCGTTCCCGGCGCCCCCGTCGAGCGTGTCGTTGCCGTCGCCGCCGTCGAGGACGTCGTTTCCGTCGCGGCCGAGCAGGAGGTCGTCGCCCGTGCCGCCCGTTAGCTGGTTGGCGGCGGCGTCGCCGGCGAGGATGTCATTCAGCCAGGAGCCGAGCAGGTTCTCGACGCCCACATAGGTGTCGCCGGCGGCTTCGCCCGTGTTCAGCCTGGCGTCCTGGAGATCGGCCTGAACGCCCGTGGCGCTGCTCTGGTAGCCTGCCGTGTCGATGCCGGCTCCGCCTTCCAGGCGATCGGCGCCGAGGCCACCGACCAGCATGTCATTGCCTTCGCCGCCCTGAAGGATGTCGGCGCCAGCATCACCGTACAGGTTGTCGGTGCCCGCTGCGCCGATGAGAACATCGTTGCCACCACGGCCGCGGATGATGTCGTTCCCGTCGCCCCCGTTGATCGTGTTTGCGCCGTCGTCGCCGCCGAGCGTGTCATTGAACGCCGAGCCAAGGATGTTCTCGATGCTGTCATAGGTGTCGCCCGCAGCTTCGCCCGCGTTCGCGGCGGGCGTGAGCAAGTCGACGACCACGCCGGCTTGCGCGCCCGCGTAACTGGCCGTGTCGATCCCGGCGCCCCCGCGCAGAATGTCGGATCCGGCGTCGCCCTGGAGCCTGTCGTCGCCGTCCCCGCCTTCGAGGATGTCGGCGCCGCCGCGCCCGACGAGAACGTCGGCGCCTGCTCCACCTTGCAACATATTGGCTGCGCCGTCGCCGAAGAGGCTGTCGGCGAAGGCCGAACCGCGGACGTTCGAGAGGGTTTTGAAGGTATCGCCTGCGGCGTCGCCCGTGTTCAGGGCGGACGAAGCGAGATCGACGAGCACACCCCTTGTCGCGGCGGCGTAGGAGACGATGTCTGCGCCGCCGGCCCCGATCAAGTCATGAGAGCTGTTCACGCCGTCGAAGACCCCGTCGGCCGGGCGAACGGTGAACTCCGTCCGGACGGTGCCGGAGCCGTCGGCGACATAGGTCGACTGAACGCCGTTTACGGGAACGGTAGTCGCCTGGATCCCGAAGTCGTTGATCGTCAATGAGCCCGTGCCGGAGAAGATCTCCGAACCCAGCTCCACGGAGGCGAGATATTCATTCGGCGACACGATGCCGAGAGACACAAGCTTGGCGAGAACTGCAGCGAAATCGACGGTGCCCCTGAAATTGTCTGTGTCGAGGATCAACGCCGTGTAGCGGCCGGTATGATAGATTTTGGCGGAGAAGTTGGCGTCGGAATAGGTTCCGATGAGGTCGCCGAACGGCGGGAAGTCGCCGGTGTGCGTCCAGATCATGATCTCATTGGTGATCGTGGACTCGCCCCCGCCCTTTACGCTGGTCAGCCAGATGTCGAAGGCGACGTTGAAGCCGGCCGTGTTTCCCGCGATGCTGACGTCGTAGTTGATAGCCAGCGACGAGATCGTGCTCACCTGAAGCGGGAAGACGCCGCCGATGTCTGTCGGCTTCTGGCCGCCGGCCATCGGGGCCGGGCCGAAGGCGACCTCGGGATAACCGCGGACTGGCGCGCCGTACTCCGTCGTGAAGGGGAAGGACCAGGTGAAGGTGGTGCCATGGCTTACGTTTGAGCGCGTCAGGGTGCTCTCGATCGTATAGTCCTTGTTCTCGACGAGCGCGCCTGGATTCCAGATGTTGTTGACGACGTACCAGCCGTTGACGAGCGTGGCCCGACCGGCCCCCGCCATCAGGCTCTCGCCCGCTTCGGCGACGTTGGCGATGCGAAACCCGAAGTCGTAACCGTGCAGGCTTGAAAGCGAGACGTCGCGCAAGACGAGCGACTCTCCGTTGCCCATGGCGAAGCTTACGTCGGACCCGTTCTGGGTCGCGGAGGCCATCAGTTGACTGAAGGTCGAGACGCCGTAGCCCTGCAGCTGGATTCCATCGACGCTGGGCTTGAAGTTGACGATGGCGTCGGAGCCGTTTCCGGCCACGATCCTGAACAGGTCCGCGTGAGAGCCGCCCACCAGGACGTCGTCCCCGGCCAGGCCGTTGAGGGTCGAACCGAAATCGCTGGCGACCAGGATATTGCCTAGGGCGTTGCCGGTTCCGGATCGAGCGCCCTGACCCGTCAGAATGAGGTTCTCCACGTTGGCGGCGAGGGTGATCGGGGCCCAGACGCTGGCGAGGATCGTGTCGATGCCGTCCTTGTCCTTTTCGGTGACAACCGCAGACGTGTCCCAAACGTAGTAGGTGTCGTCGCCCGCGCCGCCGATCAGGGTGTCGCCGCGCGAGGCGTAGAAGACATCATTTTTCGCCGTGCCGGTCTGGGTTTCGGCGTTTGCCGATCCGGTAACCCAATTCTGGGTTGCTCCCGACTCGGCCATGATCAGTTTTTTGGCGTTAGTATACATTGTTACTGTTCCCGAAAGGAGCTCAATACTCGCCCTGAAAACCGTAACTTGTGGTTTGGAAACGAGGTTAAACCTCGGATAACCAACTTCAGGCGTCTGCTAGAAGATTTGGCGAGTAATGACCAGACGGGTGGTGGGATAGGGCCACCCAGTTTGTCAGGCGTTTGACGCCTGGCCTTAGCTCGTTGTTTGGGCCAGAGAGAACAGACGTGTCGGCCTTCTAGACTTACCAACGGCCCAGTGTTCGAAACCTAGTCACCGTACAGGGTCGCATTGACCTGTGCTGAGCTCCCCTCAAAGGGCGCTGTACGCAGGCCGCTCAGGCTTCAACCCTGACCAGAGCGAGGCTTGAGCCCCCGCGAGCCGAGGATCGGCTTAATATTCCATCGTTTCTAGTCGGCCGTGGCCGCCGCGGGCCGGATGGACGGCCTGCCGCCCTGGTCAGGAAAGCCTTGACGGGCGCGTTGTGGTTCACAGGGCCACGCGGTCGCGTGTCCCGTCACCCAACGCCTTTTCTCCGCGGGCCCTTGTCCTGCCCTGGTGCAATGCGTGGGACGACTGTATTTGTTCGCCCGCTGCAGTGACCCGGGACGAGCTTGGGGGGCCGTTTCACAGCACTCGGTTTGAGGCCAGTGGGCAGTCCGCGACGCCAGAGGAAATGGAGATCTGAGTCGACGCGGCGGACGGCTCTCTATGTCCGAAACATGCCGCAAGCAGCATAGCGACTGGGGGCCCGATCTTTCGCGTCCGAACGGCTCATCAAGGCGGGACGCCTCCCTGGGAAAACGCGACCCTTTTTAAGGCGTAACCCCTTTAAGGTCGGCTGGAGCCGCCGCCAGACCGTCGAAATAGAGCGCGCGATCCTCGTCCACATGGGCCGACGAAATGATCGCCAGGGTCGCCGAATGAAGCGGAGAAAGTGCGATGCTGTCGCTCGATCCATCCTCGGCGCCCCCCCCGATGGCCGCTGGCGCGACGTTACTCTGCAGCCTGGCGCTCAGGCCATCGAGTCGCCTTTGCGCCTCGTCCGTTGCGTTGACGCGGATGGACGTCCTGGTCCTCTCGTTTAGCTTGGGGTCAAGTCGCAAGGTCACAAACTGCCCGTCCTCAACCACTGATCGATAGAGGGCCGCCGCCGCGTCGAGTCGCTCGCTGGCGGCATAGGCCGAAGCAAGGTTGAACCGTGAGAGGATGGACGGTCGGGCGACCAGGGCCTTTTCGAAGATGGCGCTCGCCGACCAGGGGCGTGCACACGCATAGGCCGAGCGCCCAACCACATTGGCGCCCAGAAGGTCCTCGGCGGCCGTTTTGACTGCTGGAACAATCTCGTCGGGTCGGCCGCAGTTGGTCTGGGCGGCTGCAGAACCGGCACCGACACTGAGGAGGGCGACAAGAGTGAGGACAGATCTGCGCATCAAAAATTCACCATGCCTTGGCTTAAGGCTCTTACCAAAAGCTTTCCTGACCCGGAAGGTTCCCGCTGAGGTCTCGGCCTGTACCCGCTTTGCGGGATTGCCATGAAGTCGTTCTGGTATCACGCCGGCCCAGATCAGCCTAGAGGCAGGAATTCAGCGGGCGAGCGTCATCTCCGTGCGTCACGCGAGCGCGCCCCCGCGTCTCGCAGCCTGGAACCTGGATTACGAAGCCGCGGTGATTTGGGACGCTCTTGAAGGCAGGCCCGGAGCGGGTATGGTCATCCACTCGAACACCTGTCCCGGAGCCTGGCGCTCGCGCCAGGTGTAGGGGGCCAAATCCCAGCGCAAGATCGCCGGCGACAGGCTGTCGAGGACGACCTCGCCCGTGTCGCCGATGACGAGCAGGACGGCGTGGCTTTCGCCCCAACGCGTCTGGACGATGGCGATGGAAAGCGTTGCCGCAGGGACGCCTGACGCAATAAGGGCCTGGCGTTTGGCCAGGACATAGTCTTCACAATCGCCGGGGGCGCCGTCTCGGGTTGGCGACTGCCAATAGTCCGCCTTTCCGAAGGTGGATTGGTCGGAAGCCTTGCGGATGCTGTAGTTCACCCGGCGGTTGACCGTGTTGAGCAGCGTCCAGGTTTCGGGCGTGAGGGCCAGAACGGTGTCGGCAGCCGGTCGGGCACTCTCCAGGTCATTGGCGGAGAGGGCTGCCGGCGGCGAAGGTTGATCGGCCTCTGCGAATCCCGGAACGGCTTGGGTTGAGGTGAGCTCAGGCGACCCCGCACCCGGCACGCCGCCGATCTGCGCAATGCTTTGCGCGGAGGGATTGGAGGAGGCGGCGAAGTCGGACGCGTGAGAGGCGCCATCGGCCACGGGGGTCTCCGCCTGCTGATCGCCGGCTTCTGTCGCCGAAGGACGATGAGGTCCGCCCGTCATCGCCGGCTGCAGGCGGGGGGCGATGACCACATCCGGGCGGCCAGGCGAGCCGACGGTTGGAAGGCCATAGGGCCGGTCATATGCGTCACGACCCGCGCTGCGGGGGAGGGGCGTGTTGCTGCTGGGCGCAGCGGACTGGACCCTCACGCCGTTCGACGCAGGACCGGGGGCGGCGCCGCGCGCAAACACGTTTCGCCAGTAGAGTTGAGAGGCGTGTCGCGCGGCTGCGGCGGGGTTTCGTCCCTCTGTCGTTGAGGACTGACATTGTTCCGGGGTTCGGCGGCAGAACTCCAGGAATCCGCTCGGGGCCGGGACGGAGAGGCCCAAAGGCATGGAGACGTGCATGGCCCGATCGGCCTCGGCCGCCCGCGCGGATCCGCCTGCGGCTCCCGCAGCGAGAACGAATAGCGTTGCGGTGACGTTCAGTATCCGGCGCGGCATGTAGGGTTCTCCAGCCATGCGGAGACATTGACGCGCCGAGTCTAAAATGCGCTTTACAGCTATAGTTTTTGGGCTGTGATCGAAGATGGTTGATGGTCGTTAAGATTGGCGCGGCTGGCTGGATGCTAAGCAAAAAATACTGCTGTTCTAAACTCAAGAGAGCGTGCCGCTTTGCGATAGGACGGGCTTGGCTCCTTCGGAGCGCCTGGCTCGGCTGCATAGCGCCGAGGAAACCCGGAGCAAATCGCGGGTGAGGCGGCGGGGTTAAACCGTTCACGCCGGTCAGGTGGCCCTTGGATCAGCATGCACCGTCTGAATGAGCAGAGGTTAGAACGCCTAATCAATTACCAGGAACGCAGCTCGGGTAGCGTCGGCTTTATGATGCTGAAGAGGTCCTGAGGGTGCCCATGGATCGACCTGGGCATCCGAGCATAGGCGGTGTGTTCGTCCTGGGCTGACGGGAACCGGACTCACCCGGTCTTTCCTACGCCTTTTCGACCTTCCCGTTCAGGTCGCGTCCATTCGGCCGACATGGGGGCTGAACTCGATCCACGGGAACGTCGATCCGAGCAGACGCCGAAGGCCAGCGGCGACTAGGGCACAGACCTTGACCCTCCGCGTTGGCGTTGACGCCGGCCCCCGAGTCTCACAGTTCGGTCGAGAATCAAGCAAAAGCTGGCGTTCAGCGGCTGCCTTGATGTTCGGGGATCATGTCCCGATCGAGATAGGCAAACTCCGGCCGCACGACCATCGTAGACCGGATGTGGTTGTTGTCCATGTAGATGACCCTGCCGTCATCGGTCGAAGGGCAAGTTCGAGCGCCGCACATGGTGTCGCGTGGATCGACCACATCGACGCCCGCTGCGCCAGCCATGGCGATGAGGCGGTCGCGCAAGCGGCGCTGCGGCGCGGTCATCTGATCGCGGGGAATGCCAAGGGGAGCGACCAGTCTGCGGGTCAGAAAGGTCTCGGCGTACAATCGTCGTGGATCGTTGCTGAAGGCATAGGGCACGGCCAGAACCAGCGTGATCTGCCGTCCTGCGCGCTTGAGCCGTTTAAGTTCGATCCCCAGCCGGTCCACGGCCCGATCGACTTGGGCGAGGTAGCCGGCCTCATCCAAGGGCGTTCGGCACCCGCTTGAGGTGACGAAACAAAGCTTCCGCTGCAACACGCCCGTCTCCTGGGCGGGTTCGACATACCCGGACCAGAACGCTGCGATCACAATGTGATGGTATGGCTGGGTGAGCGCATAGTCGAAAGCGGCGCGATTGCGATCTGCGCAATTGTTGCCTGGCGTCGTAAGGTTGACCAAAGGCAGGGTCGGACATCCGCCCCGTGTCACGAGTGTTACGCCGCCGGGGCGGTTCTCGAACAACTGCGACACGCGTGGAGTTAGTTGCTGCGCGTGTGAATCGCCGATGATCAGGGTGTCGCGAGCTGATGGATCGCCGATCTGACAGATGGCGAGCAGGCCTTCGGAAATCTTTCCGCCGACACAGTCGGCTGGATAGCGACGATCAGACGTGGCGGCCCTGTAATCCCTGAGGGCGGCCTGAATCTCGGGCGACAAGTGGGCGATGCGGGGGGCCTCCAGTCCATTGCTCGATGCTGCGACAGCTCCAATTCCCAAAGGGATCGCAAGACCCGCCAATGCGGATGTCACGGCCAGCCTGCCCGTTCGACCGAACAGGCGTTTGCGCATCCGCACCTCAAAAGTCACATGCGACAGGGCGCCCAAAAGGACTGAGCCCACAACTCCCCCAACGATCGCGGGGACGTTGTGGCGCAGGCCCAAATAAGCCAGTCCAACGACGACTGGCCAGTGCCACAGATAGATCGAATATGACCAAGCACCGATCCGCTGCACGCCCGGTAAGTTCGACCAGCCGTCCCACCGCCCTCCCGCCCAGATGACGAGGGCCGTCCCCAGCGTCGGCAGCAGGGCGTTCCAGGCGGGCCAGATCGTCGTCGGGTCGAAGACAAGGATCGACACGACGATCATTCCCAGTCCTGTCGTGATGACGAGCGGGGAGGGCATGCGCGAGAACAACAGCGGATAGCAGGCCACGAGGCCGCCCAGCAGAAGCTCCCAAGCCCGGAAGGGCAGCAAAAAAAAGCTGGTCTTGACAGCTCCCTCGCCGAGCATACCCGCTGCCGCGCAGGCGACGAACGACAGAACGGTGCCTGCGATCATAACGGCGCCAAATCGACGCCGCAGGAAATCAATCCGCCAGATCAGCATCACAAAAATGGGGAAGGCGAAATAGAACTGCCATTCGACCGAGAGAGACCATGTGTGCAGCAGCCATTGGGCGTCGGCGCCGGGGGCGAAATAACCGTCCTGAGACCAGAACAGGATGTTGGAGGTGAAGGTAAGGGTGGCCAGAATGCTGATCCCGATCTCCCGCGCCGTCATGGGATCCAGTACTGTCAGGCCGAGCACGGCCAATACGAGACAGAGCACGGCGAGTGCGGGCATGATCCGTTCGGCGCGGGCCCGATAAAAGCCCCAAAGCGAAAACGTCTTTCGCTGTAAGGCGCGCGTCACGATGCCTGTCATCAGGAATCCCGAGATCACGAAGAAGACATCTACGCCGACATAGCCGCCGTTTATGCCCGGAACGCCGAAATGAAACAGGACGACCGCCGCGACTGCGATGGCGCGGAGCGCTGCGATATCCGGTCGAAAGGTCGGACTCTGCATTGGATTTCCGCTCCGGCTGACAGAACGGTCGTTCGCCCCCTGAACTTTAGCAACTCTCCATTCCCGCGCGCAATGATGGTCCGCCCTTGATGGGCAGTCTCTACTGACGCTGTAGAAGCCCGAGGCAGAAGCCTGAGGTGGGCGTTCGCAACTGGACTGCGGAAGGAGAGGCGGACGGCCCCGCCGACCCAGTGCGCGAACAGGTTCGGCATCAGGCTCCGCCATGCTTTAGACGCGAGCCCTGGTTTTCCTGCATGCAGTCAGCGATGAAGGATCCTGCCTTGATCAGCTCGGCGTTGACCCGATCAAGATCAGCGCGCAAGTCGGCGACTTGGCTGCCTGACAGCAGGATCCGGCTATGGCGCTGTTTCCTGACTACGGCGTATGGTGACGCTAGCTGAGGCTCCGTGCGAGGCGCCGGGCTTGCAAGGGGAATGATGCCTGCTGCCCGACATGTCTTCATGTCGCGCGATCGTCAGTCACCGCCGACGACCAAATGGTGCTGTTTGGCCCGTTGTTCGCAAAGACCATGGCATCATCGCAGCCACCAGCCAGCCAGCCAGCCCGTCCGGCGACGAGCGCACCTCTCGCCGAGGGGCGGCGAACTGTAGGGTTCATCACTTGTTGAGCATACCCTTTCACCGGACTTTGTGACACTCAGCGACACTTTCAGGACGGTTGATAGGACTTACCGTCCCATGCTTACGCCTCGACGCGTCCTCACTGCCTTGCGCGTCGCCTTCGTCGTCGGGCTGATCCCTCGTGCTTGGTCCCTTTCAGGGTCTGGAGCATGTGTTCGGCCTGACCGACAAGCCCGCTCACGCCATCGCCGCCTTCGCCGTCACCCAGATCCTGTTCGCCGTCGCTCCGCGGCGCCGACGCACCGACCTGGCCGTCGTCATGCTGGTCTTCGGGGTCCTGACCGAACTGGCCCAGGGCCTGACGGGCCGCAGTATGTTTTTGGCGGACTTTTCAGCTGATGCGCTGGGGATCGGGATCGCCTTGCTCCCCGGGATGATCGAGCAATTGCGTCGTCTCGTTCGGACATCGCCGGACGCCACCTTGGCCTCTCTCGCCTGGGCTGACCGAAGACGGGGCGGTTCTCGTCGCTCGCGGACCTCCGCGCCGCAACTGACCCGTCGGACACGCGATCGGGCCTCGCTCGACGGAAGATAGTGGCCGGAGCGGGGTCTCAGGCCAAGGCCCGTCAGTCGGAACAATAGGCGGGTGGTGACGTCTGGCCGCGTCGCGCCGCTGGATCGATGTCATCGCGCGGGACCTGACAACCGAACGCGCGTCACCGGCGCGGCGGTCTGGCGAACCTTGCGTCCCCTTGCGCACGCGAGGCGGCCGGTCTGGGGGCGATTCCGTCGAGCCTGACCCGTTCTGATCCGACGGCGCGGCGACGGGGCTGTGCAGGACGCCGCAGGACCGACTCCGCGCTCTGGCCAAGCCCGTGACCCCCGCCATCCTGTTGGCGTGTCTGATCTCCACGCACGGCCCTTCGGATCACCCTCGGCCAGCCGTCCTCAGCGCCGCGCGGCGCAAGTCCGCTCCCTTGCGGCATCCGAGCGCCGCCCTTGGACAAGCGCCCCAATCGAAGTCCCGCCGCTTCCCACGGGGAGCCGGACGGGCGAGGGCGATGACGGTCGGGAGGCGAGGCCGATCGGAAGGGCGTCGGCGAGCGGCCAGGCGCTCCCCCGAAATCGGCTTTGGTCCGATCCGTGCGGCCTGCCCGGCTTGCGAGTCCGCCCGTCCGGGGGGGCCGGTCAGGCCAGGTGGGCGGCGATCGAGGTCTTGAACCGGCGACCCTCGTTCGGGTCGTGCACCTTGACCTGCTGAAACAGCACAAAATGTGAAATCCGCTCCGCCTTCAGCCAGCCCCGCGCCTGTTGTCTCGCGTCGGATCGCGCGGGCAAATCAATCAGCGTCCCCATCCAATGCCGGTCCGCCCTCGCTGTTCCCCGAGGGCGCTGTCCAAACCAGCTCCGGCGCGTAACCGCAGGCCCCGTCCCCGGGACACGGCCGCCTGGCGGCTTGCGGGCGGTGTAGGCCCAATGTCGCGCCCGGCTCCGCCTCGCGCGGATCGCCTCGACGGGCTGGATGAAAAGGCTCGCCGTCTTCGAAAAGGCGGCGAGCCATGGCCCTTTCCCAAGCGCCCGGCGCGGGGTTCAACGCTCCGGTTCCACAATTGCACGGCGGCATGGAGGTTCTGGGCGCCTCGAACCGCGAGGCCATAGCCGCATGCGCGCCGCCGGTTGCGCGGCGGTCAGGGCGTCAGCGGCGATCTTGGCAGAAAACTCGGGCCGGTGAGCGTTTCGAGGAGACCCCCTCGCGGGCGAGGCGGGCCGACGCTCATCGTGCCGGACGGACCCGCATCGTCGGACGGCCGATCGCCGTGCCCGCCGGGCTTGCGGCGCGCCTGTGGCCTCGGGCGCGACGATCACGCGCCGGCGCAGACGGGGGGCGGACGAGGGCGTGGCGCGCCAACCGCAGGTTGTTCGGACGGTCCCCGCCCCCTATGAGACGGCGTTTCGACCGTTCCAGCTTCTCCACCATTCGACGAAGCGCGGCGGGCCATCGTCCAGCGCCACCTTGGGGTCATAGCCCGTCAGGGCGCGAAGTTTGGAGACGTCGGCATAGGTGGCGGTGACGTCGCCGGGCTGCATCGGACGCATGATCTTGACCGCCTCGCGACCGAGCG
This sequence comes from Caulobacter sp. DWR3-1-2, assembly GCF_049896225.1. Lineage (NCBI taxonomy): Bacteria > Pseudomonadati > Pseudomonadota > Alphaproteobacteria > Caulobacterales > Caulobacteraceae > Caulobacter > Caulobacter sp. DWR3-1-2. The sequence goes on from NZ_JAFCTW010000001.1 coordinate 243,724, forward strand.
CCTTCTCGAGAATCCGGATCATGTCCATCAGACCGACGGGTTTGGAATCGCCGATGTAGAATTGCGGTATTGTCGAGTCGAGGGCGGATCAAAACCACGCCGACCACGGCGAATGGCGTTCGCCAGGCCCAGATTTTTCGGCCGCTACAGTCGAGTTACGATGTGGGGCGCAATGTAGGGCGCTCTCATCTCCACCCCCATCGAACCCCTTACCCATGAGGGCCTCGGGGGGAGAGGTGGCTCCGCGGGTAGGATTCGAACCTACGACCAGCCGGTTAACAGCCGGCTGCTCTACCACTGAGCTACCGCGGAACAGGTCGCCTCAGGAAGAGGCCGGGTGATAGCCGCCCGTTTAACTCGGTGCAAGCGCATTCGGACAAAAAAACAGCCCGACTTGCGTCGAGCTGTTGAAAGTCAGTGATGGTGGGGTGTCTTCAAGGAAGACCAGCCGAAATTGGGCCTTTATGGTTAATCAGACCTTAATTTGACCTGCGACCAAAAGGCTTTACCGGGGCTTCATCAGGCCGACCGGGATGGCCGCCACCGCCACCGCGACATCGACCTTGGCGGCCGTGTCGCGCGATGAGGCGCCCAGGGTAACGGTGTAGTCACCGGCCGCCACGGACCAGCCGTGGGCCTTGGAGTCCCAGGTCGCCAGCAGGCGCGGATCGACCGCAAGGGTGACGCTTGTTGTGGCGCCAGGAGCCAGATCGACCTTGCTGAAGGCGGCCAGGCGCTGCGGCGCTTCCCAGCCTCCCGCCTTGGGCGAGACATAAACCTGCGGCACGGCCTTGCCCGCCCGGGGGCCGGTGTTCTTGACGTCGAAGCTGACGGTCACGACGCCGTCCTTGCTGGTGGCCTTGAGGTTGTCATAGGCGAAGCTGGTGTAGGACAGGCCGTGGCCGAAGGCGAACAGCGGCTGGTGGCCCTGCTTGTCGAACCATTTGTAGCCGACCGCCGCGCCCTCGATCGTGTAGTCGACCGGGAAGCTGTCGTCGGGCTTCTTGGGATCACCGTCCAGCACGGGGCGCGGCAATTGCGCCAGCGCCGCTGGGAAGGTGACGGGCAGCCGGCCCGAAGCGTCCACTTCGCCGGTCAGGACGCGGGCGATGGCCTCGCCGCCCGCCGAGCCGGGATACCAAGCCTCGACCACGCCGCCCACCTTGGGCAGCCACGGCATCAGGACCGGGCCGCCGGTCTCCAGCACCACCACGGTCCTGGTGTTGGCCGAGGCCACCGCGTCGATCAGGGCGTCCTGATTGTTCTCCAGGGTCAGCGGGCTGTCGAACGACTCGCCGTTCCATTGGGTGGCGAACACCAGGACGACGTCGCTGTCGGCCGCCAGCTTCGCGGCGGCGGCCAGATCCTTGCCGTCGGCATAGCGGATCTCGGCGCCGGGCAAGCGCGCCTTCAGGCCCTTGAGGGGCGAGGAGGGGAAATAGATCATCGGGCCGGGCCAACTGGCTGGACCTTCGCCCGTCACCGCGCGGCCGCCGATCGGATAGACCTGCGACGAGCCACCGCCCGATAGGACACCCACATCGGCGTGGCCGCCGATCACCGCGATCTTCTTGGCCGAAGCCGCGAGCGGCAGCAGGCCCTTGTCGTTCTTCAGCAGGACGATGCCTTCCTCGGCGTCGGCCTGGGTGACCTTGGCGTGCGCCGCGTAATCGATGGCGGCGATCTTGACCGGCTTTTCGACCACGCCACTGGCGAACAGGCCGCGCAGGATACGACGGGCCATGTCGTCGAGGCGGGCCTGTGAGACCTCGCCCTTGGTCAAGGCGCCTTTCAGCGGGCCCTGGAAGAAGTTCTGCTTGTCGAAGGCCTGGCCGGCGGATTCCTGGTCGAGGCCGGCGTTGATCGCCTTGGCGCTGGAATGCACCGCGCCCCAGTCGGACATCACGTAGTTCTTGAAGCCCCAGTCTTGCTTGAGCACCTTGTTGAGTAGGAAATCATTCTCGCAGGCGTAGTCGCCGTTGAGGCGGTTGTACGAGCACATCACCGAATGTGGGTCGGCGTCCTCGATGGCGAACTGGAAGGCCAGCAGGTCGGAGGTCCGGGCGTCGGCCTCGCCGATCTTGGAGTCCAACACGAAGCGTCCGGTTTCTTGGCCATTCACGGCGTAGTGCTTGATCGTCGAGACGATGGCGTTGGACTGGATGCCCTTGATCTGGGCCCCGACCATGCGGCCGGCCAATAACGGGTCCTCGCCGCCATATTCGAAATTGCGGCCGTTGCGCGGCTCGCGAACCAGGTTGACCCCGCCGGCCAGCATGACGTTGAAGCCGGAATCCCGCGCTTCCGAGCCGATCATCGCGCCGCCCTTGAAGGCCAGGTCGGGGTTCCAGGTGGCGGTGGTGGCCATGCCGGATGGCAGGGCTGTGCGTTCGCGCTTCTTGGGCTCGCCGCCCTGGGTGGCCACGCCGACGCCGGCGTCGGTCTGGAACTGGGCCGGAACGCCAAGACGCGCGATCCCCGGCACATAGCCGGCCGAGCCAGGCAGGGCTTGGGGCACGCGGGTGTATTTGGGCGCCATTTCCGAGCCGAAGAATCCGAAGATGATGGTCATCTTCTCGTCTTGGGTCATGGCCTTCAACGCCAGGTCGGCGCGGGCGTCGGGGTCGAGGCTCGCATCCAACCACGGCTGCGTGGCCGGGTAGGCGGCGGCGGTCTGAGCCTGCGCGGCTTGCGACACGGCGGCGATGGACACGCCTAGCATCAAGGCCAGGGCCAGGCCCTGCACGGATTGTCGGTTCATAGTACCTCCCACATCATTCTTGGCGTCGGCGAACGCTCGCCGACGCATTCTGGCGTTTGGCTCTAGCCGGCCCGAGCGGGGCCGGTGGATTCGCGGATGACCAGACTATGCTGGGTCAGGATTGTCGCCGCCGACTTGCCCAGCGCCTCGTTGGCGTTCCAGGACGAGAAGGCGGTGATGGCCCGGCGAGTCATCTGGTCGAAGGGTTGGCGAATAGTCGTCAGGGACGGCCAGATGGCCGCGGCGATTGGCGCATCATCGAAGCCGACCACCGACAGTTCGTCGGGCAGTTTCAGACCGCGACGCTGGGCTTCCATGCAGGTCGCTGCGGCCATGTCGTCATTGGCCGCGAAGATGGCGGTAGGTGGATCGGCCATGTCTAACAGGGCCTGGGCACCGATCAGACCGCCTTTGAAGGTGAAATCGCCAGGCACGATCAGCGCGGGGTCGGGGCGCGGCTTGCCGGCGGCGGCGTAGGCTTCGTTGAAGCCGTTGCGGCGCAGGGTGCTGGCGGCGTGGTCCGGGTGGCCGGCGATGTGGCCAATCCGCGTGTGGCCCAGGTTGAACAGATGCTCGACCACCTCGCGGGCCGCAGCGCGATCGTCCATGACGATGCCGGGCGACTGCGAATCGGGGCTGGTTGGCGAGATCAGCACGCAGCGCACGTCGTGCTCGCGCAGCAGGGTCTTGAGCGGCGCGAAATCGCATTCCGGCGGCAGCAGAACCATCTCTCGAATGCCGCCTTCGGTGACGAAGGCGCGAATCCGGTCTTCCCAGCGCGCCATGTCGCCCTCGACCAACTCGGCCGTCAGGTGGCGGCCGTTCTCGAGGCAGGCGACCATCAGGGCGTGATGGACGCGGGTCTGATAGCCGCCGCTGGGGTCGCCCATCAGGATGCCGACCGCCGGAGCGGTCTGCGAGCGCAGCGTGCGCGCCACGGCGTTCGGCTGATAATTCAAGGCTTGCATGGCGTTGCGGACGCGTTCGCGAGTCTTTGTGGTGACGCTCTCGTGGTCGTTCATGACCCGCGAGACCGTCTTGGGCGACACTCCCGCCTGAAGCGCCACATCATGGATCGTCGCCATTACGTCGTCGCACCTAGGGTTCAAATTTCTCGGCGTCGCGCCTGATCACTGGAACCGCTACCGCTTGCCAGCAAGGAACCCATAGCCCAACCCGACAACGATGTCATGCCTGAGGACATTATTTGTCTGTAATAGACATCCAGTTGGACATTTATGGACACTTCGAGACATTTCATAACAGCGATTTCTCGCGCAGCGGGGGAAAGCAACTACCTAGTCAGGGCTGGGCATGGCTTGGTGGCCTGCCAAACGCCGACTCTCAAGCCTTCCCGGTGTAAGGTCGGTCCATCCCTATCAGGGTGAATTGATAAGTATCATCAGAGGTTTGTGGGCTGTATCTGGGGATGAGGTTTGCGTCGGGCGGCCAGTAAATTCCATTGCATCGCCCGTTTCCACGCTCTTCCTCACAAAATGACAACGTTGACATTCCAGTTGACACGGAGCGGACATTTGCCGATCTTGCACTGCGGCTGGGGAGGGCGTGAGCCAGCGTGTGCGTCTCGAGACGCAGGGGGCGCCTACAGATTTCGCCTGAACGCAGGACCTTCCGGGCAGGCCGGATGTCCTGAGCACCAGGCGAATTGATTGCAGCCCTCGTCGAAACCGGCGGGGGTCAAGAACGGCCATAAAAACGTTTGGGGAGCGAAGATCTTGTCCAATCCAACCCACAAGTCCGTCTTGGCGCGGGGCATGACCCTGACGCTGCTGGCGGGCGCATCGACCATGGCGCTGGCCACCAGCGCCTGGGCCCAGGCGGCGCCGGACGCGCCCGCCCAGGTCGAGGAAATCGTCGTCACCGGCATCCGCGGCTCGCAGATGCGCTCGGTCGATGTCAAGCGGCGCGAAGCCTCGATCGTCGACGCCATCTCATCGGAAGACATCGGCAAGCTGCCAGACGTCACCATCGCCGACTCGCTGCAGCGGATCCCGGGCATCCAGATCAGACGCGACGCAGGCGAAGGCGCCACGGTCAACATCCGCGGTCTGGCCCAGGTCATCACCCTGCTGAACGGCGAACAGTATCTCAGCGCCGGCAACATGGGCTCGGCCCAGCCAAACCTGCTCGACGTGCCCTCGCAACTGATGAACCAGGTGCTGGTCTACAAGTCGACCGATCCGAAGAACGCCCTGTCGGGCATCACCGGCACCATCGACCTGCGCACCCGTCGTCCGTTCCAGATGCAGGAAGGGTTCCAGATCGCCGGCGGCCTCGAAGGCCAGACCGGCGAACGCACCAAGGAAAACGACTACGTCGCCAATGCCCTGGTCAGCTGGCGCAACGACCGCGTCGGTATCCTGGCCTCGGTGGCCGGCAGCGAGTCGAACCTGGGCAACAACTCCTCTGGCGTGGTCGGCATGTCCGGCAATAACGACTGGGGTGGCGGCGCCGCCAACAACTTCGTTTCGCCGCACGGCTTCGAAAGCTTCAACCGCGTGAACGAGCGCAAGCGCCTGGGCGTCAATGTCTCGTTCGAGGCCGACCTGGGCGAAGGCTTCACGCTGGTGGCCGAGGGATTCTACGCCAAGCTCGACGAATACAACCGCGCCGCGGGCATCAATATCTCCAACCGTTGGGACGGCGGCGCCTTCGGCGTTTGGACCCAGCCCACGGTCTCGGAGGCCACCGGCCAGAAGAGCACCGGCAATGGCCGCCCGTGGGTGGCTGTCGATGAGTACGACATCGACGCCTGGTGGGTGAACACCTTTTCGGTCAACCGCACCACCAAGTCGACGACCAAGAACTACAACCTCGAACTGAAATACGACAACGGCGGCAAGTTCACGAGCGAGGTGCGGGCCATCCGCGCCAACGGCAACCGCCTCAGCATGAACGGCCAAGCCCAGGGCGACCTGAGCAACTGGCAGTACGCGCCGGGCCGCTTCAACCTGTTCCGCGACCCCGCCGACCGCACCCGAGGTCCGTTCTATCCGTCGTCGATCTGTTCGCAGTATCCGGCTTCGCAGCGCAGCAACGCGGTCGTCGGCAGCGCCGGCGGCTGTTATCTGAACCCCAACCCGCAAGGTTACGGCGCCAATCCGCAGCTGCACTACAATATCAGCGGCGACAAGGCGATCTGGAGCGGCTTCGACAAGCCTTTGGTTGGCGGTCTTGGCGCCGGCAAGACGCTCAAGGACTACATGGCCAACAAGGACAGCTACGCGATCGCGGCGTTCTCCTCGGAAGGCAATAACGAAGTCGACTCGGACATGAACGTGTTCCGCGCCGAGGGTCACTACAAGTTCGATAATAACTTCCTGGGCTTCATCACCAAGATCGACGCCGGGGTTCGCCAGAGCGACCGGTCCGTCAACGTCGAGTCGTTCCACCTGTTCTCGCCGTTCTACGGCGGCTCGCCGGGCGCGGTGCAACTGAACGGCCAACCGGTTCCGGCCGCCGGCTGTTTCGCCCAGTGGAAGGCTATCGACGTCGTCATGAGCCAGGACCAGTGCCAGGCGGGGGAAGTCGTCTCCAACCCCGCCTACAATTCGACCCTGCCGCTCGGGACCGGGCCTTCAAACTGCACCGCGCCCCCGGGCCTTGGCGCCAACGATCGCAAGAACACCCCAACCTGCTTCCAGGGCTATACGGTCAACCGGCCGACCAAGATCGACGCCCACAACAACGTCATCTTCCTCACCGACCTGGGTGGCGTCACCCAGGGCATGCCGGGTTTCTGGGTCGTCGATCCGCATGACTTCGACGATGTGGCTTCGTTCCAGAAGAAGGTGTTCGGCGCGGCGGTCCGCTATCAGATCCCCGGCGCGACTTATGACGTGACCCTGAAGGAGCAGAGCGCCTACGGCGTGATGAACTTCGCGGCCGGCAAGCTGTCGGGTAACCTTGGCCTGCATGTCATCCAGACGCACTTCCTGGTGAAGCAGAACCTGACGGGCGCCACCCAGAACTACGGCGACACCAATCTGGACGTCGGCGACACGGTCTCCACCCGCAAATATACCGACTGGCTGCCGTCGCTGAACGCTGTCTATGACTTCGACGACCACCTGAAGTTCCGCTTCGCCTACAGCAAGACCATGCAACCGCTGGATCTGGGCAATTACGGCGGCGGTCTCAGCATCTCCACCGCCGACTGCGGCACCAAGCCCGGCCGTTGCGTGACCGGCGCCAGCTCCTCGGGCAACCCGAACCTGGATCCGTGGCGCTCGACCAACTTCGACGGCGCGGTCGAGTACTATTTCGGCAGCGCCTCGATGGTGAACCTGTCGGCCTTCAAGCTGAAGATCGACAGCTTCGTCACCGGCGGCACCACCACCGGCACCTTCAAGGACGAGGACGGCACCCCGCGCACCGTCAATGTCAGCCAGCCCATCCAGGGCGACGGCGGCTCGGTGAAGGGCGTCGAAGTCGGCACCAAGCTGGCGTTGAGCGACCTGCTGGCCGGCGGCGGCTTCTTCTCCAACTTCGGCGTCGACGCTAACTACACCTACTCGCCCAGCTCGGAATCACGGCTTGGTCTCGATGGCAAGAAACTGCCGTTCACCGATAACTCAAAACAGCAGTACAACCTGATCGGTTGGTACCAGGACGACAAGTTCCAGGCCCGCGTGGCCTACAACTATCGTACTGACCGGTTGTCCACGGTGGCTGGAAGCTCCGGCGACAACCTGCCGATCTTCCAGAAGGCCACGGGCTATGTCGACGTCAATGTCAGTTACAATGTTCGCGACAATGTCGTGGTCTACGCCAACGGCTCAAACGTGACCGGAGAGATTGAGAATTACTACGTGAAGTTTGCGGAAGGTAAGACTCAGTACTTCAGCCAGAACGAGTTCGAAGCCCGATACACCATCGGCGTGCGCGCGAAGTTCTAGCGCCTCCACCCCTCCCTGCGGGCCGCCGTGACCCCTGTCACGGCGGCTTCTTTTTTCGCGCGGGGGCGATAGCATGGACCACAAGACGGGCGTGCTCGACGCCCGCGACACGGAAGCCGAAGTGCTTCGAGCGTTTGGGGACTGAGCATGGCGCATGACCGTATCCGCGAGATCGTCATCGTTGGCGGCGGTACGGCCGGCTGGATGGCGGCCGCCAGTTTGAAGCATCACTTCGGAAACGCGCTGATCAACATCACCCTGATCGAGTCCTCGCAGATCGGCACGATCGGCGTGGGCGAGGCCACGATCCCGACCATCCGCCGCTTCTACCAGGCGCTGGGCCTGTCCGACATCGACGTGCTCCGCGCCACCGGCGGCACCTGCAAGCTGGGAATCCGCTTCAACGACTGGCTGCGGCCCGGCTCATGCTTCATCCACCCCTTTGGCCTGTACGGCCAAGACCTCAAGGGCGTCGCCTTTCACCACTACTGGATGCGGCTGCGGGCCAATGGTGAGGATGTTCCTCTGGCCGACTATTCGCTGGGCGCAAGCCTGGCGGCGGGCGGCAAGTTTGTCACCCCGTCGCGCAACCCGCCCTCGTCGCTGTCGGTCTTCGACTGGGCGCTGCATTTCGACGCCAGCCTGTTCGCCAAGCTGATGCGCCAGGTCGCCGAGCGGGCCGGTGTGCGCCGCCTCGACGCCAGGATCACCGACGTCAACCTGCGCGGCGAGGACGGCTTCATCGAGTCCGTTACGCTCGACAGCGGCGGGCGCGTCGCGGGCGACCTGTTCATCGACTGCTCGGGCTTCCGCGGCCTGCTGATCGAGGAGGCGCTGCACACTGGTTATGAGGACTGGAGCGAGTGGCTAATGTGCGACTCCGCCCTGGCCGTGCAGAGCGAAGGGAAGGGCGCTCCGCCGCCCTACACCGACGTCACTGCCCGCCCGGCCGGCTGGCAATGGCGCATTCCGCTGCAGCATCGCTACGGCAATGGCTATGTCTATTCCAGCCGCCATACGAGCGACGAGGACGCCAAGGCCGTGCTGGTGGGCTCCCTCGACGAGCGTCTGTTACACGAGCCCCGCAAGATCGGCTTCCATCCCGGCCGCAGGCTGAAGGCCTGGAACAAGAACTGCATCGCCCTGGGCCTGGCATCGGGCTTTCTCGAGCCTCTCGAGAGCACCAGCATCGCCCTGATCGAGACGGGCATCGAGAAGATCAAGCAGTTGTTCCCCAACCGCGACTTCAACCCGCTGGTGATCGACGAGTTCAACGCGATGTCGCGGCTGGAGATGGAGCGCGTCCGCGACTTCATCATCCTGCACTACAAGGCCAACCAGAGGACGGACGACCCGACCGGATTCTGGCGACACTGCCGCGAGATGAGCGTGCCCGACACGCTCCAGAAGAAGATCGACCTGTGGCGCGCCCAGGGACACTTCATCCGCTATCGCTGGGAGATGTTCTCGCAACCCAGCTGGCTGGCGATCTATGATGGGTTCGAAATGCTGCCGGAAACCTACGACGCCAGCGTCGATGGGCTGGACGTGCGGCAGCTGTCGGCCGCCCTGACCGAGATGCGAAAATCGGTGCGCGAGACCGTCGACGCTTCACCGACTCACGGCGATTTCATCGAACAGTATGCCCGGCCTCAGGCCGTCGCGGCCGAGTAAGGAAACGACCTCATGGCTCATCTGAACAAGATCGTGATCGTCGGCGGCGGTTCGGCTGGGTGGATCTGCGCGGCCATGCTCAGCCACTATTTCCAGAACGGCCCCACCGAAGTCGAGCTGGTCGAATCCGAGGAGATCGGCACGATCGGGGTGGGCGAATCGACCATCCCGCCGTTCCTGCAGCTGATCCGAACCTTGGGCATCGACGAGCAGGACTTCATCCAGAAGACCCAAGCCGCCTTCAAGCTGGCCATCCGCTTCGAGAACTGGCGCCAGAAGGGCGAAACCTACTACCATCCGTTCGGCCAGATCGGCGGACCGCTGGAGATCAATGAGTTTTATCAGTGCTGGCTTCGCGCCAAGCAGAACGGCCATCCGTCGGCGCTGCAGGACTTCGCGCCCGCCACGGTGATGGCCGACACGGGAAAGTTCATGCTGCCGGCCAAGGCCCAGCGCACGATGATCGCCAACGCCAACTACGCCCTGCACATCGACGCCAAGTTGGTGGCCCAGTATCTGCGCGACTTCGCCGAGACGCGCGGCGTCAAGCGGACGGAAGGCATCGTCACCAATGTGGCCACCCGCGCCGACGGTGGCATCGAGAAAGTGATCCTGAAGGACGGCCGCGAGGTGGCGGGCGACTTCTTCATCGATTGCTCGGGCTTCCGCTCCTTGCTGGTCGGCAAGACCCTGGACGAGCCTTTCCGCGACTGGTCCGACCTGCTGCTGTGCGACCGCGCGATTGCGTTGCAGACCGAGAATGTCGGCGCGCCCCATCCCTACACCCTGGCCCAGGCCCAGGACTTCGGCTGGCGCTGGCGCATCCCGCTGCAGCATCGCTCAGGCAACGGCTACGTGTTCTGCAGCAAATATCTCAGCGACGACGAAGCCACCGCCGTGTTGATGAGCCAGGTCCAGGGCGAGGTGGTGCTCGGCCCCAATGTCATCCCGTTCAAGACCGGCATGCGCCAGAGGCCCTGGGTCAAGAACTGCGTCGCCATCGGCCTGGCCGCCGGCTTCATCGAGCCGCTGGAATCCACCGCCCTGCATTTGATCTACAAGGGCATGGACTATCTGCTGCGGTTCATGCCGGACATGGACGCCGACCCCATCCTGGCGGCCGAGTACAATCGCCGGATCACCGCCGACTACGAGGAGATCCGTGACTTCGTCGTGCTGCACTATTCGGTGACCGCCCGCGGTGACACGCCGTTCTGGCGCGCCTGCCAGGCGGTCGAACTGCCTGAAAGCCTGAAGACGCGGATCGCCTTGTTCAAGGCCAGCGCCGCGCTGCGCGACGGGGTTGACGACATGTTCCGCGCCCCCAGCTGGCAGTCGGTGATGGAAGGCATGGGCATCCGGCCCCAACGCTACCAGCAGTTGGTCGATCGCATTCCGCTGGGCGTGATCATGAACCTGATGGACAAGTCAGCGCCCATGTTGGCCGAGTTCGTCGCCACGCTGCCCAGCCACCAGGACTTCCTGAGCCAGCACTGCCCGGCCGAGCCGTTCAGGCGGTCGGCCTGACCCTTTTGTTGCGCGGGCGGAGAAGACCAGGTTTACCGCCGGGCCCTGGCCTGGGTGACTACCGCGGGGTCGGCCAGCAAGGTGTCGAGCGGCCGACCCGCCAGGGTGCAACTGGCCGTGCGTGTTACGCCGCGGCCGCCGGTGACATCGCAACGCAGGGATTGAGCGAAGGCGGCAGACATCAGCTTTTCGCGATCGTCGGTCATCAGCGCGATGGACGACGAAATCCGCAGCGGGATCCACTGGTCGGGCGTCGGGCCCTGGGCGACGCACAGGGTACGGCCGTCGAGAACATGCATCACCGGGCCAGTGACCGTCTGGCCGACAGACGGCGTGGGGCCACGGCAGGTCTGGGCCATGGCGGGGGCGGCGATCATCAGCGCCACGCTCGCCAGCGCCGTTCCACCCAGTACTACCCAGCCCTTGGCCATGTTAGGATTTTCCAATGCGTTAATTCAACACGGCCACCGCTCACCTGTTCCCGGCGGATCCCCTCAAGAAAGCGGACGTTGGCGAGTGATGCCCATCGGCCACACATGCATGAGGCCCGGTCGCCTGCGTCGGCTCACGGACGGCGAACGGGCGCTAAGCGCCCAGGTGTTTGGTCGCGCGCTGGACAGCACGCGCGTGCGGCTCTGGGCGATGCCGCTGTGGAGCCGCGCCTTCGCCGCCAGCGGCCGGTTGATGGCTTGGCCGGCGCGAGGCGCGCGGCCGGATTTCACCGCTTCCGACGTCTCCGTCCGCGACCAGGCGCTTTTCGTCCATGAGCTGGTGCATGTCTGGCAGGCGCAGCACGGTCTCAACCTGCTGATCGCCAAGCTGCGGGCCGGGGACGGGCCGGCCGCCTACGCCTACGACCTGACCGGCGAACCGGTCTTCACGGCCCTGAACCTCGAGCAGCAGGCCATGGTCGTCGAGGACGCCTTTAAGCGCGCGCACGGCCTCGACGCGCCCCATGCAGCCTCCGCCTATGCCGTCGTGTTAGAGACTGTGCTTCCGAACCTGGCGAGTCGCCTGGCTCGGACCATGGACGCGTGACGGGAGAACTCCGCTGGCGACGGTGAAGCGTACGGGCTCGAAGAAGACCCTGACGACGGCCAATCTGGCCGCCTTGGGCGCCGAGCGGCTGGCCGATCTGCTGATCGATGTCGCCGACGGTCATGCCCAGATCAAGCGCCGGCTTCGTCTGGAGCTGGCGGGCGAGGTGGGGGCAGGGGACCTGGCGGCAGAGCTGGCCAAGCGCATCGAGTCCGTCGCCGATAGCCGCGCCCGCATCCACTGGCGCAAGCACAAGGAGTTCGTCCGCGAGCTGGACATGGTGCGGGCGATGATTGCCGGTCGGTTGACCGAACTCGACGCCGCCCTGGCCTTGTCGATGATGCTGCGCTTCCTGGACCTGGCCGACTGGGTGTTTCAACGCACCGCCGACGCCAAGGGCGAGGTCGATGCGGTGTTTGATCTGGCCGTCGAGGATGTGGCGAGCATCTCTGCCGTGGCCATGCCAGATCCGCGCCTCCTGACCGACCAGCTCCATGATCTGTTGGTCTCGGGCCGCGCCGGCCTGGCGCCGCGCGTGCTGAAGAACGCCCTGCCGGCCATGGGCCAGGACGCCATCGCCATTCTGCGGGCCCGGATCCAGACGGCCATGGCCTCGCAGAAGCGGGTCAGCGGCACATTCAAGGCCGCAGTTCAGGTCCTGTCCGACGCCTTGGGCGACGTCGATGGCTACATCGCCCAATTCACCGACTCCCAGGCCGTGCTGCCGCCCATCGGGGCCCAGATCGCCCGCCGGCTGATGGCGGCGGGGCGGCTGGACGAGGCGATCGCGGCGCTCGACCGCGCGACGCCGGGCTCTTTCGCCCAACTGATCGGCACGGTGTTGGGACGACCCAGCCTGCCTGGACCCGGGGCGCTCGAATGGGAAGAGACCTATATCGACGTGCTGGAGGCGCGCGGGCAGGGCGACCTGGCCCAGGACATGCGCTGGGCCGGCTTCGAGCGCGGCCTGTCGGTCGAGCGGCTGCGAGACTATCTCAAGCGCCTGCCCGATTTCGACGACGTCGAGGCCGAGGACAAGGCCCTGGCCCATGCGGAAGACTTTCACGACCTGCACGCGGCGCTCGATTTCCTGATCCGTTGGCCGGCCTGGGATCGCGCCGCGCGCCTGGTGCTGCGCCGCGCCTCGGAGCTGGACGGCGATCGGCCCGAATTGCTGGAGCCAGCCGCCCGCGCCATCGAGGGCCGCCACCCCCTGGCCGCCACCTTGCTGCTGCGCGCCCTGATCCTGGATACCGCCCGCTACGCCCGCGTCGCCCGCTACAAGGACGCCCAGCATCAGATGCTGGAAATCGCCTCCCTGGTCCCGGCCATCGCCGACTGGAGCGATCACGAGGACGCCGAGGCCTTCGCGGCCCGCGTGGTGGGCTATCGGCGCTGGTAGATCTCGGCGCTTCCTTCGGGAAAAGCCCCGATTGCCTAGACCCGAGCGGGGGACCTATAAGCGGGCTTGAAAATCCAGCCCTTTGAGGGATTCCATGAGCTCCGATTTCGCCGCCGCGCGCCTCAACATGGTCGAAAGCCAGATCCGCGTGGCCGATGTCACCGATCTGCCGCTGCAGGACGCCCTGCGCGTCGTGGCGCGCGAGGCCTGCGTGCCGGCCGGCAAGGGCCATCTGGCCTATGCCGACGCCGATGTTGAGTACGCTCCCGGCCGCTGGCTGCTGCGCCCGCGTGACCTCGGCAAGCTGTTGCAGAACCTGCGTCCCCGTGAAGGCGACAAGGCCCTGTGCATCGCCGCGCCCTATGCGGCCGCCGTGCTGGAAAAGATGGGCCTGACCGTCACCCGGCTCGACGGCGACGACCTGACCGCCGTGCCCGGCGCCGGCTATGACCTGATCATCTGCGAAGGCGCCGTGCCGCGCGCTCCAGCCAGCTGGACCCAGGCCCTGGCGGTCGGCGGCCGTCTAGGCGTGGTCGAGCGCGACGGGCCGGTGGGTCGGGCGATGATCTATGTTCATGCCGAGGATGGCGTCGGTCGCCGGGCGGTGTTCGATTCCACCCCGCCGATGCTGGCCGGCTTCGCGGTGGAACCCGGTTTCACCTTCTAGCAACACGCCCACGAGACATCCGCGCAACGTCTGCGTGAAAAAAGCTTAACTAGCGGCCGCTGGCGTCGCGTCTTACAGCCGATCATATAGGGTGCGGTCGCGCCGTGTGTCTGGGGATGAACTTGATGTCGAATAGCCGTCGGGCCGTTTTGTTGGCCGCCGCTTGCAGCATAGGGCTGGTGACGGGCCTCGTCTCGGTCGCTTTCCCGTCGACAGTCATGGCCGAGACCCTGACCGACGCCCTGGCCCTGGCCTATCAGACCAACCCCACGCTTCAGGCTCAGCGCGCCAACCAGCGCGCCGCCGACGAAGGCGTGGTCCAGGCCAAGACCGCTTTCCGTCCCGCGCTCAGCGCCTCGGCCGATGTCAGCGGCCAACGCACCGAACTGGCCAATCCGGGCACGACGGCCACCTTCGTCAATGGCGCGATGGTCAACGTCCCCAATCGTGACAACCGCACGATCAATACCAGCAGCGCTGGCCTTTCACTGGCCCAACCGCTTTATAGCGGCGGCCGAGCCACCGCCAACCTGACCGCCGCCCAGGCCGACGTCCTGGCCGGCCGCGAAGATCTGCGCAGTGTCGAGCAATCGGTGCTGGGCAATGTCATCCAGAGCTATGTCGATGTTCGTCGTGATCAGGAACGCCTGCGCATCGCCAACGAGAACGTCGCGGTCCTGAGCCGCCAGCTCGAGGAGTCCGACGCCCGTTTCGAGGTCGGCGAGATCACCCGGACCGACGTCGCCCAGTCGCAAGCCCGCCTGGCCGCCGCTCGCGCCAGCCAGTCGTCGGCCCAGGCGATCCTGGCCGCCAGCCGCGCGGCCTACGCCGCCGTGGTCGGCCAGAACCCGACCGACCTGGCGCCCGAGCCGTCGCTGGCCGCCCTCCTGCCGACGTCCGTCGAGCAGGCCTTCGACTCGATCGACCAGTTCAACCCGCAAGTCCAGGCGGCCCGCTACGCCGAACAAGCCGCCGCCGCCCGGGTCGCCGTCGCCAGGTCCGCCTATCGCCCGACCGTCTCGGCCCGCGCCGGCCTGGGCTGGGACGCCCAAAACCTCAATGGCGCGGGGAGCCAGTTCGGCGACTATGGCCGCGCCCTGACCGGCTCTATTACTGCATCGGTGCCGCTGTTCACCGGCGGTCTGAACGGCTCGCAGGTGCGCGCCGCCACCGAGCGCGAGAACGCCGCCCGCATCGCCGTGGAGGGCGCAAAGCGCTCGGCCCTGCAACAGGTCTCCACCGCCTGGAACAACCTGCTGGCCTCGCGGTCCAATCTGGTCTCCAACGAGGAGCAGGTGCGCGCCACGCGGATCGCTTTCGAGGGCGTGCGCCAGGAGCAGCAGGTCGGCCTGCGCACCACGCTGGACGTGCTGAACGCCCAGCTGGAACTGGCCAATGCCGAGGTCTCCCTAGTCGTCGCCCGACGCGACGAATATGTCGCGAGCGCCAGCGTCCTGCAGGCCATGGGCGTGCTGAATCTCGCCAACCTGGCGCCGGCCGTCGAGCGCTACGACCCGGTCAAGTCCTACGACAAGGTCAACCATGCCTTCGGTTGGGTGCCGTGGGAGCCGGTGATCCAGGCCATCGATCACGTCGGCGCGCCCTCGACCGCCGTCAAGGCCCAGCCCAAGACCGCGTCCAAGTAGGACGAATTGGCGCGGCCCCAATCCTTGAGCTTGCTTAAGCCGCGCAAGTCTGCACCATCGCTGTGAGCGCCTGCCTGGGCGCTCACAGGATTCGTACCCCTTCGAGACGGCCCGCACATGTCTGACCAGACCTCTCAAGAACCGACGATGGAGGAGATCCTCGCCTCCATCCGGCGCATCATCTCGGAAGATGACGCGCCGGCGGAGCCCGAGGCCGCCGCCGCCCCGCCCGCGCCTGAACCCGCGCCGCTGGCCGAGATCGAGCCTGAAGACGACGTGCTCGACCTGACCGATCCGATCGATCCGTCCGTGCCGCTGGAGTCGGTGGGCGATATCGACGTCTATTCGCCGGAACCCGCGCCTGAACCCGCGCCGCCGCCGCCGCCGGCTCCGGAAACCAGCTTTCCGTCGGGATTCTCGCGCGACGAAGTCGCCGAGAACCTGGTCGGCGACCACGCCTCGAACCTGGCTGCCAGCGCCTTCGGCAGCCTGACCTCGGCCCTGCTGATGCCCAAGGACGGCCGCACCCTCGAGGACGTGGTCCGCGAGTTGATGAAGCCGCTGCTGAAGGAATGGCTGGACCAGAACCTGCCACGCATCGTCGAGACCAAGGTGGAAGAAGAAGTCCACCGCATCGCTCGCGGTCGCGGCGTATAATCCGCCGTCATCCGTCGCTCGCGCGGCGGTGACGGCCCGGAATTTGGAAGGCGGTCGCTCCGGCGACCGCCTTTTTCCGTCCCAAAATCCCTGTTGAACCAAGGCCCACGGTTTCGCCGAGCGGCCGCAGATGGCATACCCGCAGCGCCATGCTTGAAAAGACCTTCGATCCCAAATCCATCGAGCCCCGCCTGTACGCCGCCTGGGAGGCCTCTGGCGCCTTCAAGCCGAGCGAGGACCCGAACGCCGAGTCGTTCACCATCGTCATCCCGCCGCCCAACGTCACGGGCTCGCTGCACATCGGCCACGCGCTGAACAACACGCTGCAGGACGTGCTGACGCGCTTCCACCGGATGCGCGGCAAATCGGCCCTGTGGCTGCCGGGCACCGACCATGCGGGCATCGCCACCCAGATGGTTGTCGAGCGCCAACTGGCCGCCGCCGGCAATGTCGGCCGGCGCGAGATGGGCCGCGAGGCCTTCGTCGAGAAGATCTGGGAATGGAAGGCCGAGAGCGGCAGCGAGATCGTCAACCAGCTGCGCCGCCTGGGCGCCAGCTGCGACTGGTCGCGCGAACGCTTCACCTTGGACGAGGGTCTGTCGGCCGCCGTCCGCAAGGTGTTCGTCCAGCTCTACAAGCAGAATCTGCTGTATCGCGACAAGCGCCTGGTCAACTGGGACCCGCAGTTCCAGACCGCCATCTCCGACCTTGAGGTCGAACAGAAGGAGGTCGACGGCTTCTATTGGCATTTTGCCTATCGGTTGGCGGACGGCGTCACCTACCAGCACGCGGTCGCCTTCGACGAGGACGGCAAGGCTACCGAATATGAGACCCGCGACTTCATCGTCGTGGCCACAACGCGTCCCGAGACGATGCTGGGCGACACCGCCGTGGCCGTCCATCCCTCGGACGAACGCTACAAGGACCTGGTCGGAAAGGACGTGGTCCTGCCGATCATCGGCCGCCGCATCCCGATCGTCGCCGACGACTATGCCGACCCGACCAAGGGCTCGGGCGCGGTCAAGATCACGCCCGCCCACGACTTCAACGACTTCCAGGTCGGCAAGCGCCACGGCTTGGCTTTCATCGACGTTTTCGATGAGCGTGGATCAACGCTCGCCCGCCCGAAGCGGTGGGTAGTTGAAAATGGAAAGTTTGAGCCCAGCGCACCCCTGCATGAGTTGCCGGCTGAACTGCGAAACCTCGATCGTTTCAGCGCTAGGAAAGCGATAGTTGCGATCTCTGAAAATGAAGGTTGGCTGCGGGAGATTGAAAAAATCCGCCATGCGGTGCCACATGGCGACCGTTCCGGAGTGGTGGTCGAGCCTCGCCTGACGGATCAATGGTACGTCGATGCGCACACGCTTGCGCAGCCGGCGATCAAGGCGGTGGAAGAGGGCGCAACGGTCTTCGAGCCGA
Organism: Caulobacter sp. DWR3-1-2; assembly: GCF_049896225.1. Taxonomy (NCBI): domain Bacteria; kingdom Pseudomonadati; phylum Pseudomonadota; class Alphaproteobacteria; order Caulobacterales; family Caulobacteraceae; genus Caulobacter; species Caulobacter sp. DWR3-1-2. The sequence goes on from NZ_JAFCTW010000001.1 coordinate 261,434, forward strand.
AGAATTGGGAAAAGACCTACTTCGAGTGGCTGCGAAACATCGAACCTTGGTGCGTCAGCAGGCAGCTATGGTGGGGGCACCGCATCCCAGTTTGGTATGGGCCGCGCGTTGTCGAACGAACTGAAACCACTATGAAGTTGGAGCATCTCACGCCTCATATGTTCGTGGCTGAGACTGCCGAAGAGGCTCTCGCAGAGGCACGAGACTACTATGGCGATGAGAGAGTAAGCATCCCAGAATCTGGCTTGGGAAGTTCTGAGTCTGGCGGAAATATAGTTGTCTTGAAGCAAGACGAAGACGTCCTTGACACCTGGTTCAGCTCTGCGCTGTGGCCGTTCTCGACCCTGGGCTGGCCGGACAAGACCGCCGACCTCGCCAAGTTCTATCCGACCAACACCCTGGTCACCGGCTTCGACATCATCTTCTTCTGGGTGGCCCGGATGATGATGATGGGTCTGCACTTCATGGGCGAAGTCCCGTTCAAGCAGGTGTTCATCAACGCCCTCGTCCGCGACGAAAAGGGCGCCAAGATGAGCAAGTCCAAGGGCAATGTGATGGATCCGCTGATCCTGATCGACGAGCTGGGCTGCGACGCGGTGCGCTTCACCATGACGGCGATGTCGGGCCAGGCGCGCGATATCAAGCTGTCCAAGCAGCGCATCGAGGGCTATCGCAACTTCGGCACCAAGCTGTGGAACGCCTCACGCTTCGCCCAGATGAACGAGTGCGTCCGCGTGGAGGGTTTCGACCCGTCCACGGTGAAGCAACCGATCAACAAGTGGATTCGCGGCGAGACGGTCAAGACCGTCACCGAGGTGACGCGGGCCCTGGAGGCGCCGGCCTTCAGCGACGCGGCCGACGCGCTCTACAAGTTCATCTGGAACGTGTTCTGCGACTGGTATGTCGAGCTGGCCAAGCCGATCCTCAATGGCGACGACGCCGAGGCCAAGGCGGAGACGCGCGCCACTGCCGCCTGGGCGCTGGATGTGATCCTCAAGCTCCTGCACCCCGTGATGCCGTTCATCACCGAGGAGCTGTGGGACAAGACCGCCGAATTCGGCGCGCCCCGCACGGGCATGCTGATCGTCGAAAAGTGGCCGGAACTTCCGAAAAGCTGGATCGACGCCGAGGCCGAGGCCGAGATCGGCTGGCTGGTCGAGACGGTGGGCGAGATCCGCTCCGTCCGCGCCGAGATGAACGTCCCGCCCGGCGCCAAGCCGCCGCTGACGGTGATCGGCGCCAATCCCGAGACCAAGGCCCGCCTGGCCCGCCACCGCGACCTGCTGCTGAGCCTGGCCCGCCTGGACAGCGCCCGCGAGGCCGAAGCGCCGCCCGCCGGCGCCGTGCCCTTCGTGCTGGGTGAGGCGACGGGGGCCCTGGCCATTGCCGAGTTCATCGACCTGACCGCCGAGAAGGCTCGCCTGGCCAAGGAGATCGCCGGCCATGTCGGCGAGATCGAGAAGACGGCCAGGAAGCTGGGCAACCCGGACTTCCTGGCCCGAGCCAAGGAAGAGGTGGTGGCCGAGAACCGCGAGCGCCTGGCTGACGCGGAAGCCGCCAAGGCCAAGCTGGAAGCGGCCCTGGCGCGGTTGGTGGCGGTGGGGTAAGGGGCCTGACGCCTGTCGATCCCGTCGGCCGGTTTATCGACTGCTGACCCGCCCTCGGCGCAGTCCGAGGGCGGGCAAACCGCTGTTGTCTAGATCAGGTCACCAAGGCGATCTTGGCCTTATCAGCGAGCGGCGATCGACACTTTCCAAGCGATCAGAAGATCCAGCCGCTGGAATTCTGCTGAAGCTGGCTGGCGGTCACGCCCTCCAGGACGATGCTGTCGCCATCGGAAAGGCTGATCAGGGTGTCGTAGCCAACCTGCTGGATCGTCCATGTCGTCCCGGCGGCCTTCTCGGACGACAGATCCAGGATGTCTTCGGAAACGTTGCTGCGCGTATTCCAGTAGGCCCAATGGAAATCGATGATGTGATCGTGGCCGCCGCCCGGCCCGAACGAGAACTGGTCGATTGAGTAGCCGCCATAATAGGTGCGGTTGTCGGGGCTCGAGCCGTACAGGGTGTCGTCGCCGCCGCCGCCATCCAGCCAATCGACACCGTCCACTCCCAGACTGGTCCCGGAGTTGCCGCCGCGCAGGACGTTGTTGCCGGCATTGCCGAAGATTTTTTCGCCGTAATCCGATCCAGTGGCGTCGATCGAGGCTGTCCCGGTCAGATGCAGTTCCTCGATAAACGTGCGATAGGGGTAATGGGGGAAGGCGTAGGAGTAACTGACTGACGAATAGACGATGTCATACCCGCCGTTGAAGTACTCAGTCGTACCGTCGCCTGCGTCGTCGATGATATAGATGTCGTCGCCTTTCCCGCCATACATGTTATCGCCGCCGGTACCGCCATCCAGCCAGTCGGCGCCTAATCCACCATCGAGAAAGTCGGAACCGGCGCCGCCGAACAGGATGTCGTTTTCTGGGAACGACCGGGGATAGCTGTCGTCACCAATCAGCAAATCGTCGCCCGCGCCGCCGTCGAGAGTGTCGTTGCCGGCTTGACCCCTTAAAATGTCATCGCCGCCGCCCCCGAACAGATAGTTGGAAGCGTTATTGCCGTTGATCTGCTCGGCGTCGGCGGAGCCGAAAGCGTTGATCGCGGCGTTTCCCTGCAACTCCAACCGCTCGACGCCCCCCTGCAACTGGTAGCTGACCGACGCCAGGACCAGATCGAACCCTTCACCTGCGGCCTCGACGACTTGATCGCCGGCGTCATCGACCACATAGATGTCATCCCCGAGGCCGCCGAACATCAGGTCGGCGCCGGCGCCGCCATCCAGCCAGTCATTGCCGTCCCGCCCGGCGAGACCGTCTGACCCAAGGCCGCCAAAAAACACGTCGTCGCCGCCATCGACCGACCCGCCGTCGCCGCCGTCCAGCCAATCGTCGCCGGAGCCGCCGTCGATATGATCGGCGCCGCCGCTGCCGTAGAGCGCGTCGTTTCCACCGCCGCCGCCCAGATAGTTATCGCCCAGATTGCCGATGATCCGCTCGGCGTCGTTCGAGCCGAAGCCGTTGATCGCGCCGGAGCCCAGCAATCGCAGTTGCTCGACCCCGCCCTCCAGCGCGAAGGTGATCGACGAAAGAACCAGGTCCACACCTTCGTTCGGCCTCTCGATGACCCGGTCGCCGATGTCATCGACCACATAGCTATCATTTCCGACGCCGCCGATCATCAGGTCGGCGCCGGCTCCGCCGTCCAGCCAGTCGTCGCCGTCCCGGCCTGCCAGGCCGTCCGCACCCAGGCCGCCGAAAAGGACGTCGCTGCCGCCGTCCACGGATCCGCCGTCGCCGCCGTCAAGCCAGTCGTCGCCCGCGCCGCCATCCAGCTTGTCGTTACCGCCATGGCCGTAGAGCGCGTCATTCCCGCCGCCGCCGCTGAGATAGTTGTCGCCCAGATAGCCCATGATCTGTTCGGCGTCGTTCGAGCCAAAAATCTTGATGGCGCCCGGGTCGAGCACCCGAACCTTCTCGATGCCGCCCGCGAGTTCGAAATCCACATAGGTCATCAGCGTGTCATTCCCGCCGTCGGCCGACTCCCGAACGCGCACGGCGGCGTCGCTGATTACGTAAAGGTCGTCCCCCAAGCCGCCCTGCAGAATGTCGGCGCCGACAAGACCATAGAGCGTATCGTTGCCCGCGCCGCCGTCCTGGAAGTCGTTCCCGCCGCCGCCATCCAGGGTATCCGCGCCATCGAGACCCAGGAGCGTGTCGTCATCTGCGGTCCCGACGAGGTTGTCGTCGAAGTTTGTTCCAACCAGCAACGCCATGTCAAACCTCACGCAAGCCTGCGGTCCCCACTGTCACGCGGGCTCCACGTTAAACCGCGCGATCCTGCCATAGGTTGCACGGCGAGGGGGCGCTTCATAGCCCCGCCAGATCCCAACTACTATGGCCCGCAAGAGCGAGACGCCCCCTCAAGGCAAGCGGCTTGCCGGTCTGCCCAATGTCCGCGCCTTGGGGTGCGCGCCCCCCCTACAAGTCCGCTGTGCCTACTTCTTCGCGGCCCCCATCATGCCTTGTATCTCGGCCTTGCTGGCGTTGATCAGGGTGGCGCCGTCGCGAACGGCCAGCATGGCGACGTCCACCGCGAAAGTCTTGTGGTCCATCTTGATGGTGGCCATCGACTTGCCGGAGGCGTCGGGCTTGACCTCGACGACCGAGCCGATGACCGCGCCGGTATTGTCCTTGCCGGGTTGGCCGGCGGTGACGGGCGCGGCGGCCGCCGCCGGAGCCGCTGGCGTTGCGGGAGCCGTCATAGTTGCTGTGGCGCCCGAATCTTGAGCGGAGGCCGCCGGGGCCGTGTTCTGGCCCGGCGCAGTCTGCAGGGCGGGGGCGGTGATGGCGAGCGCGATCGTGGCGGCGCCGAGGGTCAGAAATCAACGCATGCGATTTCCCATCTAGCGAAACGTGCCGCTAGGCTGACGTTCCTTTGGGGCTTCGGCTGGACGCTGATGGGGTCAAAATAGGAAGCGACCGAACGCGGTTCGCTCTGCGGGTGGTTCGCTCTGCGGGCGGATCGCGGGATCAGCAGGGAAACCAACTCTACCGCCCGGCGGTCGCGTCCCACGCCCAAGAGCCGCGGGCCGGGGACGGCGGAGCCTGGGCGGCTGGCGCGTCACTGTAGACTGGCGGAGGCCCAGCGCCGTCATGGCACGCGCCCGCAAGGGGATGAGCCTCTCTAACTTATCGTCGTTCCCTTACGTTCGAACAGACGTTTGCATCGGGCCTCGGCCTGTGCTTTCTCGCGAGAGAAACGCGCTCGTCCAACGAGGCGCGACCACACACCGGGAGAGTAAACATGACCCAGGCCGCGCCCGCGCCCACCCCCGCCGCCATCCCCTGGCCCGCCATGTCGGTCAAGCAGGCCTATGCCATGATCACCGCGCCGGGCACGGCCGGTGAGATGGAGGAGATCGACATCCGGGGTGTGATGACCCGGGTCTGGAAGAACTGCCCGCCTACCCTGCGCGACACCCTGCTGGCGGGCCGCACGCACGGCGAGAAGATCTTCCTGGTTCACGAGGACGAGCGGGTCAGTTTCGAGGCCTTCTATCGGGCCGTGACGGTGTTCGCCGCCGAGCTGGAAGCCTCGGGCGTCAAGAAGGGCGACAGGATCGCCCTGATCATGCGCAACCTGCCCGAATGGCCGGTGGCCTTCTATGCCGGCCTAAGCCTCGGCGCGATCATGACGCCGCTGAACGCCTGGTGGACCGGGCAGGAGCTGGAATACGGTCTGATCGACAGCGGCGCCTCGGTGGCGGTGATGGACGTCGAGCGCTTCGAGCGCCTGACCGAGCACCTGCACAATTGCCCCGCCTTGACGCTGGTCTATGTCAGCCGCTCGAAGGAAGAAATCGCCCATCCCTACGTCAAGCGGATGGAGAAGGTGATCGGCGCCCCCAACGACTGGATCACGCTGGACGAAAAGCGGCTGTCGACCGTGTCGCTCGGTCCCGAAGACGACGCGACGATCTTTTACACCTCGGGCACGACCGGAAAACCGAAGGGCGCCCTGGGCACCCACCGCAACGTCAACAGCAATATTTTCGCAGCCGCCGCCGCCGGAGCCCGCAGCTTCCTGCGTCGCGGCGAGGCCCCGCCCCAGCCTGATCCCAGCCTGCCGCAGAAGGGGTCGCTGATCTCGGTGCCGTTCTTCCACGCGACCGGCTGTTTCGCGGTGATGAACCCCTCGCTGTTCGCCGGCGCCAAGCTGGCTATGATCCGCAAGTGGGATCCCGACAAGGCCATGCAGCTGATCCAGGACGAGAAACTGACCCAGATGGGCGGCGTGCCGACCATCGCCTGGCAGATCATCGAGCATCCGCGTCGCGGCGAGTACGACCTGTCCTCGCTAGAGACGGTGGCCTATGGCGGCGCGCCCTCGGCCCCGGAACTGGTGCGGAAGATCAAGGAAATCTGGCCGAAATCCTCGCCCGGCAATGGCTGGGGCATGACCGAGACCTCGGCCACAGCCACCAGCAATTCGAGCGAGGACTACGAAAACCGTCCAGACAGCTGCGGCCCGGCCGTGCCGGTCACCGACCTGAAGATCATGACCGTCGAGGCGCCGCATCGCGAACTGCCGGTCGGCGAGGTCGGCGAGCTGTGGTGCAAGGGCCCCCAGGTGGTGAAGGGCTATTGGAACAAGCCGGAAGCCACCGCCCAGACCTTCGTGGAGGGCTGGGTCAAGACCGGCGACCTGGCGCGGCTCGACGAGGAAGGCTTCTGCTACATCGTCGATCGGGCCAAGGACATGCTGATCCGGGGCGGCGAGAACATCTACTGCATCGAGGTCGAGAACCTCCTTTATGAGCACCCCGCAGTCATGGACGCCGCCCTGGTCGGCATCGAGCACAAGACCCTGGGCGAGGAGCCGGCAGCCGTCGTGACCCTGAAGCCGGGCGCGGAGGCTAGCGAGGCCGAGCTTCGCGCCTTCGTCGCCGACCGCCTGGCCGCTTTCAAGGTGCCGGTGAAGATCGTTTTCTGGCACGAGACCCTGCCGCGCAACGCCAACGGCAAGATCATGAAGAACGAGCTGAAGAAGGTGTTCGTCGAGGGGTAGGCGCGGGCCTGAAGGTCCTCCCCCCGTGGGGGAGGACTGTGCTAAACGGCGGCCATGACCTCCCCCCCCACCTATAAGCGCGCCGATATCCTGCTGGTCGAGACCGGCCTGTTCGAGACCCGCGCCAAGGCTCGCGCCGCCATCGAGGCCGGACTGATCACCGCCGACGGCCATGTGGTCAAGAAGCCCGCCGAGTTGCTTGAGACCAGCGCCAAGCTGGACGGCCGCCCACCCCATCCCTGGGTGGGGCGCGGCGCCCTCAAACTGGTCCACGCCCTGGACATGTGGCCGATCGATGTGATGGGCAAGGTGGCGCTGGACGTCGGCGCCTCGACCGGCGGCTTTACCGAGGTCCTGCTGGAACGCGGCGCTGAGAAGGTTTTTGCCTGCGACGTCGGCCGCGACCAGCTCAATCCGCGCCTGGCCAACCACGGCCGGGTGGTCGATCTGTCAGGCGTCGACGCCCGCATCCTCGACGAGGGCTATCTGGACGAGACGCCCGGCCTGGTGGTCAGCGATGTCAGTTTCATCTCGGTGGAGAAGGCGCTGCCGGTGGCGCTGGACCTGGCCGCCGAGGGCGCTGATCTCGTCTGCCTGATCAAGCCGCAGTTCGAGGCCGGCTTTGGACGGGTGGGCAAGAACGGCATGGTCAGGAACCCGGCGATCATCGCCGAATGCATCGCCTCGGTCTCGGCCTTCGTCGAGGCCCAGGGCTGGACGATTAAGGGCGTAACCGTCAGCCCGATCACCGGCGGCGACGGGCAGGAAGAACACCTGCTGTGGGCGGTGAAGGGCTAGAATTCGAAACCCTCTCCCAGCGGGAGAGGGAGGGACCCGCGCTCGAAGAAGCATGGGACGGTCAGGGGTTACACCCTCACCGATTTCCCACGAACGCTCGGCGGGCACGCCGGCTGACGTCCAGACCCCTCACCCTCCCACGCTTCGCGCGGGCCCCAACCTCTCCCTTTGGGAAAGGGGAAAACCCTAATCGACGACCTGATAACGCCCTTGGGCGTCGGGGCAGACGCGGACGAAGCGCTTCTGAACGCGGCCATCGGGCAGGTAGATCGGGCTTTCGGCCAGGGTGCAGCCGTTGACGTCGGCCTTGCTGCTGTCAGTCACCGTGTAGGAGCGCTCGGACTGGTAGCTGTAGCCGCCGCGACGGTCGCCGTAACGGCTATCCTCATAACGGGCCTGGTCGTCCTGACGGTCGCGGTCATAGCGGTCATCATAGGGTTGGCTGCTGTAGGCGCCCTGGCTATATGCCCCCTGGTTGTAAGCTGCCGGAGGCGGCGGAGCCGCGCCGGGGCTGCAGGCGGCAGAGTTGCGACCGATCGCCGAACCAGCGATCGCGCCGACCAGGCCGCCGAGCACCGTGCCCTCGGTGCGGGCGCCGTGGCCCGACACGCCACTGCCAATCGCCGCGCCGATGCCAGCCCCGATCAGACCTCCGCCCGTGCCGCGCTGCGTCGTGCTGCGGCGGCAGGGATCGTAGTAAGAGCCGTTGCTGTCATAGTTGCTGCGGTTGCCGGCATAGGCCCCGGAATTACCATAGGCGCCATAGGCTTGGGCCGAGGCCAGAGTCGGGGCCATGGCGCTGGCCAGGGCGGCGGCGCTGACGAGGCCGAGAACGGTCTTGAACATCATTGAGTAGCTCCTCGAACGGGTCCGCCGATCCAGAAGGCCCGACCTTCACCGCAAATTGCCAAGCTCTTGATGAACGGCTGTTGAGCGACCCGTTCATCTTCAGCCCCCTCACGCGCCTTCATTTCACCCTCGGAGGGCGCGAATGCGCTATGGGACGTCTCGAAAGCTTGTCGGCGTCGATCGTGGCGTAGACGTGGCGGCGCTCACGCGCCTTTTGAAATGCGCGGAACCGGTCAAGGTTTCGCCGGACGGACGGACGATCTGCCATGCGTGAACTGAGGATCGAGGCGGTCGGCGCCCAGGGCGACGGCTTGTCGGCGGGGGCGTTCATCCCCCTGACCCTGCCCGGCGAGTTGGTGACGGCCGAGATGAGCGGCGCGCGCGGTGAGTTGCTCGACGTGCTGGAGGTCAGCGCCGACCGCGTGGCGCCGCCTTGCCCACATTTCGGTGTCTGCGGCGGTTGCGCCCTGCAGCACTGGGACGCCCAGCCCTATCTCGACTGGAAGCGCGAGCAAATCCGCATCCAGCTGGCCTTCGAGGGCCTGGAGACCGAGATCCTGCCGACCTTCGCCTCGCCCCCGAACTCGCGTCGCCGGGTGGCGCTGCATGCTCGCGGCGGCAAGGGCGGGGTGCGCCTGGGCTTCAAGGAGCGTCGCTCGTGGAACCTGGTGCAGATCGAGGTCTGTCCGGTGTCCAACCCCAAGCTGGTCGCCGCCCTGCCGGCCCTTCGACGCCTGGCCGGTCCGTTCATGGAACACCCGAAGTCGGCCCCAACCCTGCACGTCACCATCACAGCCACGGGCCTGGACATCGACATCACCGGCGTCGAGGCCAAGAGCGGCGGGCTGTCGTCCGACGCTCGGGTTCGGGCGGCGATGATCGCTGGTGAGTCGGACTTCGCCCGCGTCACCCTGGCCGGCGAGATGATCTACATGGCCCGCCAGCCGATCGTGAAACTGGGTCCGGCCATCGTCGCCCTGCCGGCCGGCGCCTTCCTGCAGGCCGTGCCACAGGCCGAGCAGGCCATGGTCGAGTTCGCGGTCGAGGCCGCCCAGGGGGCCTCGCGGATCGTCGATCTCTATAGCGGGGTGGGCACCTTCACCTTCCGCCTGGCGCAGGTGGGCGGGGTCCACGCCGCCGACAGCTCGGCCCTGGCCATCGCTGCCCTGAAGGGCGCGGTTGGCACCGCCACCGGCCTGAAGGCCATCACCGCCGAGGCCCGCGACCTGGCGCGCCGGCCGATGCTGTCGATGGAGCTGAAGAAGGTCGACGTGGCCGTGCTCGACCCACCCCGCGCCGGGGCGTTCGAGCAGCATGTCGAGATCGCCAATTCCAAGGTCGCCCGCGTGGTGGGCGTCTCGTGCAATCCCGCCACCTTCGCCCGCGACGCCAAGGTGCTGATCCAGGCCGGTTTCCGCCTGGAGCGGGTCTTGCCGGTGGACCAGTTCCTATGGTCACCCCATATTGAGCTAGTCGGGGTGTTTTCGCGCTAGGTCGGCCCACGCCTTGGAGGCGGGGCCGTCCGGGAGATGGTGATGGACGAGCAACGCGGCAGCGGCAGAAGCGCCTTCGCCCTGGACGGCGCCAGCCAACGGGCCAAGGCGGCGGTCAAGGCCGCCTGGTGGGGCGCCGCGGGCAGCGTGACCCGCGCCCTGGCCAATCCGACACGCGGCGAGGCCAAGACCAAGTTCGAACCCCAGGGGCCGCCGGTTTCCGCTGCTCGACTTCGCAGGGCCTATCTGGCCGCCTTCGACAAGGATACCGCCGATGTCGCCGCCGGTCTTTATCCGCCGATGGAAGACGGGCCGCGCAATCCGGCCCAGGCTTTCCGCCGAGCGCTGGACGTCATCGCCGACGCCAAGGCCGTCGACCAACGCCGTCGCCGGGGCGACGGGGTCGAGGTGCGGGACGAGCCGGAAAGCCAGGGCTATCCAACCTATTATCGCCAGAACTTCCATTACCAGTCCGGCGGCTGGTTCACCGACGCCAGCGCCCAGCGCTACGAGGCCCAGGTCGAGGCGCTGTTTTCCGGTGCGGCTGGGGCCATGCGCCGGCGAGCCTTGTCGCTGCTCGCCAAGCATTGGCGCGGTCAGGACCAGCGCGGCCTGAAACTGATCGACCTGGCCTGCGGCTCAGGCTCGTTTCTCTGTGACTTGGACGGCGCCTTCCCCCGCGCCGCGATTGGCGGGCTGGACCTGTCGAGAGCCTATCTGGCCGCCGCCCGCAGTCGCTCCAAGCGCGGCGGGGTGCAGGCCAATGCCGAACATTTGCCCTTCGCCGACGCCAGCCTGGACGCGGTGACCTGCGTCTACCTGTTCCACGAACTGCCGCCGCGCGTTCGCCCCGTGGTGGCCGCCGAGATCGCCCGGGTGCTGAAGCCCGGCGGCGTGCTGGCCTTCGCCGATTCGGTGCAGCCGGCCGACGAGCCGAACCTGTCGCGCCTGCTGGAAGCGTTCCCGGCCTATTTCCACGAGCCCTATTATTCGACCTATGCCGAGACCGATCTGCCGGCCCTGTTCAGCGGCGCGGGCCTGCGTCTGATTGATCAGGACCAAGCCTTCCTCACCAAGGCCTTGCTGCTGGAAAAGCCCGCCTGAGCCACCGCATCATGGCCATTGCCTAGTCCGGCGGGCTCCTGTATCGAACCGACCTCTTCGCCGACGCACCTTGCGTTGACGCCGGATGGCCCGGTGGCGGAGTGGTTACGCAGCGGATTGCAAATCCGTGCACCCCGGTTCGATTCCGGGCCGGGCCTCCAACCTTTTCCGCCTTTTAGCGATCCAGCACGACCCAGGCCGGCGCGTGATCGCTGGCGTCCTCCTCGCCACGCGTCCAGCGATCGACCCCGGCCTCGACCAAGCGCTCGGCCAGGTCGGGGGTCAGCAGAAGATGGTCGAGCCGCAGGCCCTTGTCGGCCGGCCAGCGGTGGCGAAGATAGCTCCAGAAGGTCCAGAGCGGGCCCTCGGGATGGGCGGCGCGCAGGGCGTCGGTCCAACCCTGGGCGAGCAACGCCTGGTAGGCCGCGCGGACCTCGGGCCGCAGCAGCGCGTCGTCTTTCCACGAATGCGGCTGATAGAGGTCGGCTTCGGTTGGCACGACATTATAGTCGCCGGCCAAGACCACCGGCGCGCCGGTGGCTTTCAGCGCGGCGGCGTGGGCGATCAGGCGGGCGAACCAGGCTAGCTTGTAGTCGAACTTCGGTCCGGGTCGGGGATTGCCGTTGGGCAGGTACAGCGAGGCGATCAGCACGCCATCCACCGCCGCCTCGATATAGCGGGCCTGGAGGTCCTCTGGCGCGCCGGGCAGGGCGGTGCGGGTCAGCACCGGCTGCGCGCCGCGCGCCAGGATGGCGACGCCGTTCCAGAGGCGCTGGCCGCGCCAGACCGCGCCATAGCCGAGCTGGGCCAGGACGTCGGCAGGAAACGAGCCTTGCTCGGCCTTCAGCTCCTGCAGGCAGACGACGTCGGGCTCGGCCTCGGCCAGCCAGGCGACCATGTTGTCGAGCCGCCTGTTGATATTGTTGATGTTGAAGGTGGCGATCTTCATGGCCCGCAGCAAACGCACGAGACGTCGCCAAGGGGCAGGCGCGCCGCCGGCGGTCGTGGACTTCAGGCGTCGCCGTCGGCGAGGTCGGCGATCGGGCCGTTGATCGGCTCGTTGAAGGCGGTAGTGACGTTGTGACTGGTGTCGACGACGCCGACCTTGGCGGAGTGCGGAGCTTCGACCTCGGTGGCGGCACTGTCTTCTGGCGTGGTGGTCATGGAGAGCGTCCCGGTACGAGCGGCCGGGCGACGGTAACCCGGCGGGCCTGATGGTGGAGATTGCAACGGTCAAGGTTCGCTGTCGGCCATCGGGGCGGATTTGAGCGGCGACTTCGGCGCGACGCCCGATGTCCAAGCAGGGCCATCAGGGCCGCGACACAGCGTGTTCTTGAATTGTTCTCGCTGATGATCCATGATCTGGCCATGGTCGCCCCCGCCAATCTCCCAGGTCATCCTCCCGTCCTCGCGCGCGGCCGTGGGGCCAAGTCCAACCGCACCGGTCGTTTCGAGAGCCAGGTTAGTGAAACCTTCGACGACGGTTGGGCCGCAGAGGAGGAGCCGGCCCAGATCGCCACCACGCTGCAGCCGATGAAGTCGCGAAGCATCATCGCCCGCAACGACAGTCCCGACATCGGTTTCGAGGCCTCGATCAATCCCTATCGTGGCTGCAGTCATGGCTGCATCTACTGCTATGCACGCCCGGCCCACGCCTATCTCGGCCACTCGCCAGGCCTGGATTTCGAGACCAAGATCTATTTCAAGCCCGAGGCCGGCAAGCTGCTGGAGCGCGAGCTGTCCAAGAAGGGCTACGCGCCGAAGATCATCCATATCGGCGGCGACACCGATCCCTACCAGCCCGACGAGAAGCAGCTTCGCGTGACCCGGGCGGTAATCGAGACCCTGGGCCGGTTTCGCCACCCGTTCTCGATCATCACCAAGTCGGCGCTGATCACCCGCGACCTGGATTTGCTGGGACCGCTGGGCCAGGCGGGTCTGGCGCGGGCGGCGGTGTCGATCACCAGCCTGGACCACCGGCTGTCACGCAGCATGGAGCCGCGCGCCGCCACGCCCAAGCGCCGGATCGACGCCGTGCGGCAGCTAACGGCGGCGGGCGTGCCGGTCACGGTGATGTTCGCGCCGTCGATCCCGTCGCTGAACGATCACGAGATGGAGGGGGTGCTGGAGGCCGCCGCCGGCGCCGGCGCCACCTCCGCTGGCTACGTGGCCCTGCGCCTGCCGCTGGAGATCAAGGATCTGTTCGAGGAATGGCTGGCCGCCGAGCATCCCGACCGCGCCAAGCGGGTGATGTCGCTGGTCCGCCAGATGCGCGGTGGGGCGGCCTATAGTTCGGAATGGGGCAAGCGGATGACGGGCGAGGGGCCGGTCGCCGAGGTGATGGGCCAGCGGTTCGATCTGGCGAAGAAGCGTTTCGGCTTGACGGGGCGGTTGGGACCGATGGACCTGACCCAGTTCGCCGTGCCGACCAAGGCAGGAGATCAGCTGTCGCTGTTTTGAGGTTGTGCGTCCTTCGAGGCTCGCCTGCGGCTCGCACCTCAGGATGAGGTAAGTAGGTTGCTTTTGAGTTCCTCATCCTGAGGCGCCCGCGCAGCGGGCCTCGAAGGACGCACGGCGCCCCTTGACCTAAGCCCCGCAATCGCCTGAACCAGCCCCATGATCTCCGTCGTCCTGCCCACCCACAACAGCGCCGCGCGCCTGATCCAGGTCCTGACCCTGCTGGTGCCCGCCGCGGTCGATGGCTTGGTCAAGACCGTGATCTTCGCCGACGCCGGCTCCACCGACGCCACCCTCGACATCGCCGAGGACAGCGGCGCGCGGGTGGTCACGGTGCAGGGCGACGCCGGGACACGGCTGGCGGCCGGCTGCGCGGCGGCCACGAGCGCCTGGATCCTGGCCCTCGGGGAGGACCTGACCCTACCGGAAGCCTGGCGCGTGCCCGTCGAGGCGCATCTGGCCGGCGGCGGCGGCAAGCCCGCGTTCGTCGCCGCGCCGGGGCCTCTGGGCCTGCCGGGACGGCCGCTGGCGGTGCTGGTCAAGCTGGAGGCCGTCGAGGCGGCTGGCGGGTTCAAGCCGGGTGGTAATCCCCTAAAGGCCTTACTGAGGCGGCTGAAGCCTAAGGCCCTACGACTCCGGGTGTAGAGGCGGCCGCGAATCCCTCTCTCTTTGAGAGAGGGAGGGGCCCGCCGCCGGAGGCGGTGGGAGGGTGAGAGGTTACACACTCGCCGATCGGAGCACCGTTGGGAGGGCTCCCGCTGTGTCGCAGATCGCTCCATAAAGGAGCGACCCCTCAATTGCAGACTCAACGGTAGAAATCGGGATTTCCCGGCTAACGGTGAAACCTCTCACCCTCACACCGCTCCGTGGCGGCCCTACTGATCCAGCCGAAAATCGATCACCCGAGCCCCGCTGGCCGCCGCGTCCAGGGTCCTCGTCTCGGCCCCCATCAGCTTGCGATAGGTCCAGTACGAGGCCATGACCTTCTCGACATAGTTGCGGGTTTCCAGGGCCGGCAGGCTCTCGATCAACATCAGCGGGTCACAGTCGGCGCCGCCCAGCTGGCCTTGGGCCTTGAGCAGGGCGCCCGGACCGCCATTATAGGCCGCCACGGCGCGGAACAGGTCGGGGCTCTGCAGGCCCCTGTCCATCAGCCAGGTGAAATAGTCCTGGCCGACCCGCAGGTTGAAGCCCGGGTCGAGCAGCGGGCTGTTGTCGGCCAGCAGCTTGTCGTCGCCGGCCGCGCGGGCCGCAGCGATCGGCATCAGCTGCATCAGGCCCACGGCGCCGGAGCCCGACACGGCATAGGGGTCAAAGCGGCTCTCCTGGCGCACCAGGGCGTAGACCATGGCCTTGTCGATGGTGAAGCCGCCCTTGGGCTCCAGCAGGGGCAGGGGATAGTCCTCGCCGCCGACCCGGCCGGCGGGGCGACCCGCATTGAGCGGGGCCTTCTCGTTGAGCGCCAGGGTCAGGGCGGTCCAATCGCCCCGCGCCTTGTCGCTGGCCAGGGAAAGGCCGGCGCGCAGTTCCTGGCCGGCTTCGCTCCAGCGGCCGATCTGGGCCAAGGCGGCGGCGCGGCGGGCGCGGGGATCGGCGGTCAGCAATCGGCCCAGAGAGGCGACGTCCGGGCCGTCGTAGGACACTTTCGTCAGCAGCGCGGCGATCGGGTCGTCCTGGGCCAACTGCTGGCCGGCCATCGACAGCTGGCGGGCGGCGATCATGCCGTAGAAGGTCTGGGGCGCACGGGCTGCGGCGCTCAGCAGGTCCTCGACGTCGCCGGTCTGGCCGTTGGACGCCGCGGAACGCGCCGCCCAGAACGACGCGGCCGAGCGCAGCCACTCGTCCTGCTTGTCGTCATTGGCGACCCGCTCGAAATAGGTGCGGGCCTGGGCATAGGCCTGCAGGCGGAAGGCGGCCAGGCCGGCGATCCAGGGTTCGCCCGCGCCCTGGGCCAGGCTGAGGGCACTCTTCACGTCGCCGGAATAGTAGGCCTCACGCGCTGCACGGGACTTGTCGGCCGGGGCGGGGCCCTTGGCGCTGGCCACGAACAGGGCGGGCGCCCGAGGCGCGGCGACCTTGACCGGCTTGCGCTTGACCGCGAGGGCATAGACCCGGTCGGCCCCGGCCTGATCGCCATAGGCGTCGATCCAACCGGTCAACTCATCGTAGCTGGCGGCATAGGCGCGCGGGTGCATGACCTTGGAAAATTCGAGGCGGCCGGTCAGGCTCTTGTCGCGGGTGTTGGCCAGGGCGGCCTCGGCGGCGTCGAAGTCGCCGTGGTCGGAGGCGGCGAAGGCGGCGCGGTAGTGGCGGGCGTCGCTTTCGGACAGCGGCTCAAGCGACGACGCGTGCGCGCCGAACGCCGCCACGACACCAATCACGAAGGCCGACAAAACGGCCAGAGGGCGAGCTAGAAGCTGCAAAGCGTTTCCGCGCCTGACCTCCGAAGAGGCCCCCCACGCGTCCCCAAAAGCTGGCCGTGTCCAACTGGCCCCCTGAGTCTCTAGTTGGGACGGTGCGGGCGATCAAGCCTCTCACTGAGCATAAGCATGTCGATCCAGGCCTTTTTCTTGGCGGCCGGCTGCCGCAACAGGAACGCCGGATGCAAGGTGGGCAGGGCCGGAAGCTCGGTTCGGCCGTCGCTGGAGGTCCATTCGAACCACCGACCGCGCAGCGACAAAATGCCCTCGTCGCGACTGAGGATGCTCTTGGCCGAGGCTCCGCCGACCAGCAGCAGCATCTTCGGTTGCACCAATTCGATGGCCCTTTCGAGGAACGGCGCGCAGGCGGCCTGTTCTTGGGGGGTCGGCGTGCGGTTTCCCGGCGGCCGCCAGAACACGGTGTTGGTGACGAAGGCGCGGTCCAACAGGCCCGCAGCCTTCAGCATGCGGTCCAATAGCTGGCCCGCCTTGCCGACGAACGGCGCGCCTTGCGCATCCTCGTCGGCGCCAGGCGCTTCGCCAATGACCATCAGGGGGGCGTCAACGGGACCGCGCGACACCACGGCCTGGCGCGCGCCTTGGGTTTTCAGCGGGCAGCCGTCAAACGCGGCGATGGCAGCGGCCAGGGCGGGCAGGTCGTTGCAGGCGCCAGCCAGGGCCTTGGCCTGGGTGACGACCGTGTCGAGGTCCGGCCCGCGTCCGAAGGCTGGCGCGGCGATGGGCGCGACGGCGACGGGGGGCGCGGGCTCGCGACGGGCCCGCAGCATCGCCGCGCCCTCGGCCAGGCGGTCGATCGGTTCGTCGGCGTACGAGGCCTCGACACCCGCATCGGCCCAGAAGGCGAGCAGGCTTTCCACGGCGCGCGGATCGACGGCGAGGTCCATGCCTTCATCTTAGTACGAACTTTCGAACGTCGCCACGGTCACGCCGCGCTGCATCGCAGCAATAGACGCGCGTTTATTCTTGACCACCCCGGCGTCACGTCCCGATAAGCTTCGACTCAAACAGCAAGAACGCGGGCAGCGTGCGCCCGCACGGGAGACCCCATGAGCGAAGAGCTGAGCCCAGAGCTCGAACGCGAGTCGATGGAATATGACGTGGTCATCGTCGGCGGTGGTCCGGCCGGCCTGTCGGCGGCCATCAAGCTGAAGCAAATGGCGGCTGCGGCCGGAACCGAGGTCTCGGTGGCGGTGCTGGAGAAGGGCTCCGAGGTCGGCGCCCACATTCTGTCGGGCGCGGTCATCGACCCCAGGGGCCTGGCCGAGCTGTTCCCCGACTGGAAGGCCTTGGGCGCGCCGCTGGAAACGCCGGTCACCAAGGATGTCTTCCGTGTGCTGGGTCCGTCAGGCGACATCGCCCTGCCGATGTTCGCCCTGCCGCCGTTCATGCACAATGACGGCTGCTACATCGCCTCCCTGGGTAACCTGTCGCGCTGGCTGGCGACCCAGGCCGAGGAACTGGGCGTCGAGATCTATCCGGGGTTCGCGGCCTCCGACACGGTCTGGAATGATGACGGCTCGCTGAAGGGCGTGATCGTCGGCGTGGTGGGCATCGCCAAGGACGGCCGCCACAAGGGCGACTATCAGCCGGGCATGGAGCTGCACGGCAAATATGTGTTCATCGCCGAGGGTGTGCGCGGCTCGCTCGCCAAGCAGCTGATCAACAAGTTCGACCTGGCGGCCGGCAAGTCGCCGCAGAAGTTTGGCCTGGGCATCAAGGAGCTGTGGCAGGTGCCGCCCGAGAAGCACCAGCCGGGCCTGGCCGAGCACACCACGGGCTGGCCTCTGGACCAGACGACCGGCGGCGGCAGCTTCATGTACCATTTCGGCGATAACTACGTGTCCATCGGCTATGTGGTGCACCTGAACTACAAGAACCCCTGGCTGTCGCCGTTCGACGAATTCCAGCGCTTCAAGCACCATCCCTCGGTCAAGCCGCACCTGGAAGGCGGCAAGCGCATCGCCTATGGCGCGCGGGCCATCACCGAGGGCGGTTATCAGTCGGTGCCCAAGCTGACCTTCCCCGGCGGAGCGCTGATCGGCTGCTCGGCCGGCTTCGTCAATGTGCCGCGCATCAAGGGCAGCCACAACGCCATCAAGACCGGCATGTTGGCCGCCGAGGCCGCGTTCGCGGCGCTGGGCGCGGGCCGGGCCAGCGACGAGTTGGTCGCATACCAGACCGCCTATGAGAACTCGTGGGTCGCCAAGGAACTGAAGGTCGTCCGCAACGCCAAGCCGCTGATCGGCAAGCTGGGCACGACCCTCGGCGGCGCGGTCAGCATGTTCGACATGTGGGTGACCCACCTGACCGGCGGCTTCTCGTTCTTCGGCACGATGAAGCACGAGAAGACCGACGCGGAGTCGACGGGCCTGGCCAAGGACTACAAGCCGCTGGTCTATCCCAAGCCGGACGGCGTGATCAGCTTCGACAAACTGAGCTCGGTGTTCATCTCGGCCACCAATCACGAGGAAGACCAGCCGGCCCACCTGAAGCTGAAGGACCCGTCGATCCCGATCGCCGTGAACCTGCCCAAGTACGGCGAACCCGCCCGGCTCTACTGCCCGGCGGGCGTCTATGAGGTGCTCTACAACGAGCAGGGGACCGATCCGCGCTTCCAGATCAACGCCCAGAACTGCGTCCACTGCAAAACCTGCGACATCAAGGATCCGTCGCAGAACATCGTCTGGACCACGCCCGAAGGCGGCGGCGGGCCCAACTATCCGAACATGTAAGCGCAAGGCGCGGTCCGATCGCCCGGACCGCGCCTTTTTCTTAGCGCCATTCTTGCGGCGACGCGGGAAAGCGATGAGGGTGCGGACATGATACGTGTGAAGCTGCTTCTCGCCTTGGTCTCGGTCTCCGCCCTGACTGCCTGCGCCACGACAACACCCGCGCCCACGCTGCGTGGAAAGGTCTCCAGCAGCGCCGGCTGGGGCGAGTCGCGCTCGGCCTATGGTCAGTTCCTGGCCGGCCAAGCCGCCTTGCAAAGCGGGGCCAGCGGTCAGGCCGCCAGCTATTTCGACGAGGCCCTGCAACTGGGCGATGACCCTGGGGTGATCGGCGAACGCGCCTTTACCGCGGCCCTCCTGGCCGGCGACGTTCAACGGGCCGCGACGATCGCGCCCCATGGACCCGACACCAACGAAAACGCCCGGCGCCTGGGCGCCCTGACCCAGGCGATCGATCTGCTGGCCCAGGGCAAGGGGCGCGACGCCAAGGCGCTGTTGCAGGCCCAGACCATCGGCTTTCCGCATCGTCCCGCCGTGGTCCTGCTGGCGCCCTGGCTGGCGGCCGCGACGGGCGATACCGACGGCGCGGTGACTCGCCCGGAACTGCAGGGTGATCGCTTCGTGCAGTTCTTCGGCCAGCTGAGCCAGGCCAAGCTCTATGAGCGGGCCAAGCGCTATGACGAGGCCGAGACCGACTACAAGGCCCTGATGGCGGTGGAGCCCGTGCGGGCCTTGTTCATGCTCGACTACGGCGAGTTCCTGGAACGGCGCAAACGCGCCGCCGACGCCGTGATGCTGTACGACTCGGGCCTCGCCATTGACGCGACCGACCAGGGCCTGATCCGGGCCCGGGCGCGGGCCGTGGCGCGCGGCGGCCCGCCGGCAATGGACACGGTGCGTCAGGGCGCCGCCCACGTGCTGGTGGCCTGCGCGGCCACCTTCGCCAGCGAGCACCAGAGCCAGTTCAGCCTGGCCTATCTGCGCCTGGCCTTGCGGCTGGACCCCAAGCGCGACGACGCCTGGCTGCTGGTCGGCGAGATGCTCGCCCAGGATGATGACGAAACCGGCGCGCGCGAGGCCTATGCCAAGGTGCCGGCGGGCTCGACCCGCTATGTCGCCGCCCAGACCAAGCTGGCCTGGAGCTACCAGACCGCAGGTGACAAGACCAAGGCGATCGCCGTGGCCCAGCAGGCCGCCGCCGCCGCCCCGACCGATCGCGACGCCCAGGTCGGCTATGCCGACGTGCTGCGCGCCAACGAACGCTGGGCAGAAACCGTGGCGGTGCTGGACCCGCTGATCGTCGCCGAGGCCGCCAAGCCCGATTGGCGGCTTCTCTACATGCGCGGCATCGCCCTGGAGCGCGCCAACCGCTGGAGCGACTCCGAACGCGATCTGCGCGCGGCCCTGGCGCTCAGCCCCAACGAGCCCGACCTGCTGAACTATCTGGGCTATTCGTGGATCGACCGCGGCGAACGCCTGCCCGAGGCCATCGCCATGGTCCAGAAGGCCGTCGAGGCCCGGCCGCAGTCGGGCGCGATGCTCGACTCCCTGGGTTGGGGCTATTACCGCCAGGGCGACTTCAAGACCGCCGTGGCCAAGCTGGAACAGGCTGTTGAGCTAGAGCCGGGCGATCCGGACGTCAACGGCCACCTGGGCGACGCCTATTGGCGCATCGGACGCACGGTCGAGGCCCGTTACCAGTGGCAGCGCGTGCTCAGCCTGGAGCCGGACGAGAAGCAGAAGCTGGACGCCGAGGCCAAGCTGAAGAACGGCTTGAACGGTCCACCGGCCAAGATCGCCTCGACGCGGTAGCGCTGCTTCGGCCACGCGGATACATCGGGTTCCGACGATAAAGTCTCTTCAAGGTCCCGCCATGCGCCTCGACGCCTTTGCCCCGGCCAAGGTCAACCTGTTCCTGCATGTCGGCGGCCCCGACGCAGCGGGCTATCATCCGATCTCCAGCCTGATGGTGTTCGCCGATGTCGGCGACACGGTCAGCCTGCAGCCGGCCGACGCTCTGAGCTTTGAGACCACCGGCCGGTTTGGCGGCGACATTCCCGTGGACGATGGCAACCTGGTGGTCCGCGCCGCCACCGCGCTGCGCGCCAAGCTCGGCGGGCCCACACCCCCGTTCCGCCTGCTGCTCGACAAGGCGTTGCCGATCGCCGCCGGTCTGGGTGGCGGCTCCAGCGACGCGGGCGCCGCGCTGCGGCTACTGCGCGACGCCCTGGCGCCGGGCCTCTCCGACGCCGACCTCGAAGCGGTCGCCGGAAGTCTCGGCGCGGACGGCGCGGCCTGCCTGTGGGGCGCGCCGGTCATCGCCCAGGGACGGGGAGAGCGCCTGTCGCCCGCGCCCGTCCTGCCGGCGCTCAACGCCGTGCTGGTCAATCCCTTGATCCCGTCGCCGACCGGCGCGGTCTACCGCGCCTATGACGCCGCCGTGGCGGCGCAGGGCGAGGCCATGCCGCCGCTGCTCGACGGGCTGGAGAGCGTCGAGGAGGTCAGCGCCTGGCTGGCCGGCTATACCCGCAACGACCTGCAGGCGCCCGCCGTCGCCCTGGAGCCGCGCATCGGCCAGGTGCTGGACCTGTTGGCCGACGAGCCCGAGACCCTGCTGGCCAGGATGTCCGGTTCTGGCGCCACCTGTTTCGCGCTGTGCGCTGGCGACATCGAAGCCGAGGGCCTGGCCGAGCGCATCGAACAGATGCGGCCCGACTGGTGGGTCAAGCGCTGCCGCCTCGGCGGGCCGTTCTAGGCTGGGGACATGCGCTTGCGCGTGTCCCCAAAAGCCGCCTTGCCTTTGCTGGGGACACGCACAAGTGCGTGTCCCCAGCCGGGCCGCCCGAAGCGTACCCATCCATAGAAAAGGCCCGGAAGCCGAAGCTTCCGGGCCCTTCTTCTGTCTTTCCGAACCTCAGCCTTAGCTATGGTAGGCGCGTTCGCCGTGCTCGGAGATGTCCAGGCCTTCTTCCTCGGCGTCCGGCGAAGCGCGGATGCCCATGATCAGCTTGATGATCAGGAAGACGATGATCGAGGCGACCAGCGACCAGACGACGGTGACGCCGACGGCCTTTAGTTGCGACATCATCTGGGTTCCCAGGCTGTAGACCGCGTTGTCGCAGGTCGAGATGTCGCCGTCCTTGGCGCAGGTGGTGTAATCGACCACGCCGGCGCCGCCCCAGGCGGGGTTGACCAGCAGGCCGGTAGCCAGGGCGCCGACGATGCCGCCGATGCCGTGGATGCCGAAGGCGTCCAGGCTGTCGTCATACTTGAAGGCGTTCTTCACGACCGAGCAGAAGAAGATGCAGATCGGCGAGACGACCAGGCCCAGGACGATGGCGCCCATCGGGCCGGCGAAACCGGCGGCGGGCGTGACAGCGACCAGGCCGGCCACCAGACCCGAAGCCAGGCCCAGGGCCGACGGCTTCTTCTTGGTGACCCACTCGACGACGATCCAGGACAGACCTGCGGCGGCGGTGGCGACGAAGGTGTTGATCATGGCCAGCGAGGCCAAGCCGTTGGCTTCCAGGTTCGAACCGGCGTTGAAGCCGAACCAACCCACCCACAGCAGACCGGCGCCCACGAGGGTCAGGGTCAGGGAGTGCGGCGGCATCGGTTCCTTGCCGTAGCCCTGGCGCTTGCCCAGGATCAGGGCGCCGACCAGAGCGGCCATGCCGGCATTGATGTGCACCACGGTGCCGCCGGCGAAGTCCAGAGCGCCGAAGCCCCAGCTCAGACCGGCCTTGATCGGGTCGGTCGGGTGCAGGGCGATGGCGTCAGGACCCGGCCACCACCAGACCATGTGGGCGATCGGGTAGTAGGAGAGCAGCGGCCACAGGACGGCGAACACCACCATGGCCGAGAACTTGAAGCGCTCGACCAGCGACCCGACGACCAGGGCGGCGGTGATCGCGGCGAAGGTCGACTGGAAGACGATGTAGGTGAACTCGGGGATCACGACGCCGGTCGAGAAGGTGGCGACCATGCTCGACGGGGTCACGCCCTTCAGGAACAGGCGATCAAGACCGCCGACAAACAGGTCCCACGACCCGCCGCTGGTGAAGGCGAAGCTGTAGCCCCAGAACACCCAGGCCAGGATGCCGATGATGCCGACGGTCGAGACCTGCATCATGGTCGACAGCATGTTCTTCGAGCGGACCAGGCCGCCGTAGAACAGGGCCAGGCCCGGAATGATCATCAGCAGGACGAGCAGGGACGAGACGAGCATCCAGGCGTTGTCGCCCTTGTCCATCTTGTCGGTGATGGTCGCGGCGGCGGCGGGAGCCGGAGCGGCGACTGGCGCGGCGACCGGAGCCGGCGTGGCCTCGGCGGGCGCGGCGGCGGCCGGCGCGGCCTCCTGAGCGAAGGCGACGGCCCCTAGCGGAGCCCCCGCCAGGGTCGCGGCGAGCAACAGTCCGGCCAGCGGTTTGCCAAAAAGCATCTTTGTGATTTTCATCGTTGGTATCCCCTTTTCCCCGATGATTTACAGAGCGGCCGGGCCGGTTTCACCGGTCCGGATGCGAACAGCTTCCTCGACATTGAGGACGAAGATCTTGCCATCGCCGATCTTGCCCGTGGCCGCCGCGGCCTTCACGGCCTCGACCGCCTTGGCCGCCGAAGCGTCGTCGACGACGGCTTCCAGCTTCACCTTGGGCACGAAGTTCACTTGATATTCGGCGCCGCGATAGATCTCGGTTTGGCCCTTCTGACGTCCGTAGCCCTTGACCTCGGACACCGTCAGGCCCTCGACGCCGGCGGCGACTAGCGCCTCCCGGACCTCGTCGAGCTTGAAGGGTTTGACGATCGCTATGATCAGTTTCATCCGCCTTGCTCCGACCCGCCGACTTCGCGGGTTCCCCTTGAATTGGTTTTAGAGCGCGTTGCTCACTTGCACCGCGACGAAGGCTCCTAGGAGCCGCCATCGTTTTCCCCGGCCGATGCACGCTATCGGTCGCGCTTCCGACATCACCGTCGCGCGGTAGGGTTTTGGAAACGAAAGGAAGGCGGCGCCCGAAAATTAGGCGCCGAGAGCGCGGGACGCTTGCAAAGGTGGCGTTTCGGCCGGCGATCCGGCCTCCGATCGGAGCTGTCGCGTTACCCATACAATCAGCGGCTTCAAACCAAATCGCGTCGAGCCCACCGAGCCCGCAGATCACGAGCCCGTGACGGGCGCAACGGAAGGTGGGGCTGGAACGCTGTTCAGGCTGGATTTCCCAGAAGGACGAGCCCGATGTTTATACGTCTTGCTACCGCCACCGCCGCCCTGGCGCTGATGTCCGGTGTTGCCGTGGCCCAGTCCACCGCGCCCCAAGCCATACCGGTCAATCCCGATTCGACCGCAGCCGCCCCGGCCGACCAGACCATGCCCGCCGCCGATCCCTCGGCCGCCACCATGACGCCGACCGATCCGACCGCCACCACCGCGCCCGCCGCGACGGGCATGGCGAGCGACACCGCCGGCCGCGTCTCGTCCATGCCGGCCGAGCAACAGGCGACGCTGAAGGCCGGCGACGCCAACGTCACCTCCAACCCGCCGGTGGCCGACACGCCCGAGAACCGCAAGCTCTACGGCAAGCCGATGTCGAACGCCGGCAAGCGCTCGGCCGCCAAGGGCAACTAGGCCTTTCGAGGGTCTCGAACTCAGCTTGAAGCGAAAGTCGGCGGGCCCTAAGGTCCGCCGACTTTTTTCTGGCCCAGATTCCAGGCGCGTTCGGACCTCATGCCCGCTGAAAAACCCCAAGAAAAGCCCAGGTCTTTCCAAAGCCTGATCCTGACGCTCCATGACTATTGGAGCGCCCAGGGCTGCGTGATCCTGCAACCGCACGACGTCGAGGTGGGCGCCGGCACCCTTCACCCCGCCACAGTCCTGCGCGCCCTCGGTCCCAAGCCGTGGAACGCGGCCTATGTCCAGCCCTCACGGCGTCCGGGCGATGGCCGCTATGGCGAAAACCCCAACCGCCTGCAGCACTATTACCAGTACCAGGTGATCCTCAAGCCGAACCCGCCGAACATGCAGGACCTGTATCTCGGCTCGTTGGAAGCCATCGGCCTCGACCTGCGCATCCACGATATCCGCTTCGTCGAGGACGACTGGGAAAATCCCACCGTCGGGGCCTGGGGCCTGGGCTGGGAAGTCTGGTGCGACGGCATGGAGGTCAGCCAGTACACCTACTTCCAGCAGGTGGGCGGCCTGGACGTCTCGCCGGTGGCCGGTGAGCTGACCTATGGCCTGGAGCGCCTGGCCATGTACGTATTCGGCGTCGACAACGTCTATGACCTGCCGTTCAACGACCCCAACGCGCCCCTGGGTCACCTGACCTATGGCGACGTGTTCCTGGAGAACGAGCGCCAGCAGTCGGAAGCCAATTTCCACGGCTATGACGTGGCGGTGCTCAAGTCGCAGTTCGAGCAGATGGAACAGCAGGCGCCGCTGATGCTGGCCCGCTCCTATCAGGGCAAGTCTCTGGTGCTGCCCGCCTATGACATGGTCCTCAAGGCCAGCCACCTTTTCAACCTGATGAACGCCCGCGGCGCGATCGCCGTCGCCGAGCGCGCCTCCTACATCGGCCGCATCCGCGACCTCTGTAAGATGTGCGCCAGCGCCTGGGTCGAGCAGCAGGAAGCCGCGTAGTCCGATGCCCCAACTCCTTCTCGAACTGTTCTCCGAAGAGATCCCCGCCCGCATGCAGACGCAGGCGGCCCGTGACCTGGAGCGGAT
Organism: Caulobacter sp. DWR3-1-2; assembly: GCF_049896225.1. NCBI lineage: Bacteria > Pseudomonadati > Pseudomonadota > Alphaproteobacteria > Caulobacterales > Caulobacteraceae > Caulobacter > Caulobacter sp. DWR3-1-2. The sequence continues at coordinate 286,640 of NZ_JAFCTW010000001.1, forward strand.
GGCGCGCGAGCATCTGGCCGCCGCCGGCTTTTTACCGGAGGCCCTGAAGACCTTCGCCGGCCCCCGCCGCCTGACCCTGGTGGTCGAGGGGCTGCCGATCGCCCAGGCCGACCGCAAGGAAGAGCTGAAGGGCCCCCGCGTCGGCGCTCCGCCCCAGGCCCTGGAAGGCTTCCTGCGCAAGGCGGGCCTGACCCAGGACCAATTGGTGGAGCGCGACGGCGTCTGGATGGCCTTCCTCGAGAAGACCGGCCGCCCGACCCCCGACATCGTCGCCGAGATGGTGGAAGCGATCGTCCGCGGCTTCGCCTGGCCAAAGTCGATGACCTGGGGCAGCGGCAAGCTGCGCTGGGTGCGACCGTTGAAGCGCATCCTGTGCGTCTTCGATCGCGAGATCGTGCCGTTCGCCATCGAGGGTATCGAGAGCGGCGACATCACCGAGGGGCACCGCTTCATGCGCGTTGGCCAAGGCTGGGGCGGCCAGCCGTTCAAGGTTCGCGACTTCGACGAATACGCCAAAGGCTTGCTGGACCACTTCGTCGTGCTCGACGTCGAGGAGCGCAAGGCGCGCATCCTGGAAGGCTGCAAGACGCTCTGCTTCGCGCGTAATCTCGAACTGGTCGAAGACCAGGGACTTCTGGAAGAAGTCGCCGGTCTGGCCGAATGGCCGACCCCGGTGCTGGGCGACATGGACCCGGCGTTCCTCGACCTGCCGGCCGAGGTGATCCGCACCTCGATGCGCACTCACCAGAAGTATTTCGCGGTCCGCGACCCGGCGACCGGCGGCCTGGCCCCGCACTTCATCACCATCGCCAACGTCCAGTCGGCCGACGGCGGCAAGGTGATCGCCGAGGGCAACGCCAAGGTGCTGTCCTCGCGGCTGTCGGACGCCCGGTTCTTCTGGGACGAGGACGTCAAGGTCGGCTTCGCGCCGTGGCTGGAGAAGCTGAACGGCGTGACCTTCCACGCCAAGCTGGGGACCATGGCCGAACGCGTCGAGCGCATCGTCGCCCTGGCCCGCGAGATCGCGCCCCTGGTCGGCGCCGATCCGGACAAGGCCGCCGAGGCCGCGCGACTGGCCAAGGCCGACCTTGTGTCGCAGATGGTCGGCGAGTTCCCCGAACTGCAGGGCCTGATGGGTGGCTACTACGCCCGCGCCGCCGGCCTGGACCCCGAAATCGCCGACGCCATCCGCGACCACTACAAGCCGCAAGGGCCTTCGGACGCCGTCCCGACAGCGCCGCTGAGCGTGGCCGTGGCATTGGCGGACAAGCTGGACACGCTGGTGAGCTTCTGGGCGATCAACGAAGTGCCTACCGGTTCGAAGGATCCTTATGCACTGCGTCGCGCGACGCTTGGGGTGGCACGGCCCGTTATCGAAAACAATGTGCGCCTACCTTTGCGTGTTCTCCTCGCAAAGCATGCTCGTCTCCTCTTCGATCGTGGAGTCGACCCTTCTTTCTGGGAAGGCCATGCCAAGCTAATGGCAGGTCGTGTCGAAGGGCATGAACTCGTCTATGAGCGTGCAGTTGAGACACCGGAAGTCTCGCTTGCGGGACATCTATTAGCGTTCTTCGCTAGCCGCCTGGCAGTGATGCTCCGTGACCAAGGCAAGCGCCACGATCTCGTCGACGCGGTGTTCGCGCCCATAAACGGGAAAGCCGATGACGACCTGGTGCGCATCGTCGCCCGGGTCGAGGCGCTGGACGGGTTCCTCAAGACCGACGACGGCAAGAACCTGCTGGCCGGCTACAAGCGCGCCTCCAACATCCTCAAGGCCGAGGAGAAGAAGGGCTGGAAAGCCGAGGGCGGCCGCGACCTGCTGGACGACGCCTCGGCCCCTGAAGTGCAACTTCACGACGCCCTGCGCCTGGTCGAACCTGCCCTGGCCACGGCCCTGGCGCGCGAGGACTTCACCGCCGCCATGCAGGAACTGGCCGGCCTGCGCGGTCCGGTCGACGCCTTCCTCGACGGCGTGTTCGTCAATTCCGAGGTGGCCGCCGAGCGCGACAACCGGCTGAAGACGCTGGCCGCCGTGCGGGACGCCATGGGCAAGGTGGCCGACTTCTCGCTGGTTGGCGGGTAGATCAACTCACCTGGCAACCGTCAGCCCGGGCATTGCGCCCGGAACAAGGTTTGAGAGGGTTTAGGCGCGGCGGCGCGCCGGGGTTTCGCGCTCGCTGTCGCTGGTGCGGAACTGGCTGACCAGCGACACCAACTGCGCCGTCTCGCCCTTCAGCGAATGAGTCGCGGCGGTGGCCTGTTCGACCATGGCGGCGTTCTGCTGCACCACCTGGTCCATGTGGTTGACCGCGATATTGACCTCGTTAAGGCCCGAGGCCTGTTCCTGGCTGGAGGCCGAGATGCCGCGCACAAGGTCGTCGATGGCGGCGACGCGGCCAACGATGCGGCTGAGCGCTTCGCCGGTCTGGCCCACCAGATCGACGCCGGCCCCGACCTGCTGCGAGGAGGTCGAGATCAGGGTCTTGATCTCCTTGGCCGCCTCGGCCGAGCGTTGAGCCAGGGCCCGCACTTCCTGGGCCACGACCGCGAAGCCGCGACCGGCGTCGCCAGCCCGGGCGGCTTCGACGCCGGCGTTCAGCGCCAGCAGGTTGGTCTGGAAGGCGATCTCGTCGATCACGCCAATGATCTGGGTGATCTGGCGCGAGCTGTCCTCGATCGCGCCCATGGCCTTGACGGCCTGACCGACCACCTCGCCGGAGCGTTCGGCTTCGGTGCGGGCCGAGGACACCTCGACGGTGGCGCGCTGGGCGCCGTCGGCGGTCTGGCGCACGGTGGCGGCGATCTCGTCGAGGGCGGCTGCGGTTTCCTCCAGGCTGGCGGCCTGCTGCTCGGTGCGGCGCGACAGGTCGTTGGACGCGTGGGCAATCTCATCGGTGCCGGAACCGATCTGGCCGGCCACGTCGGAAATGGTGCGGATGGCCTCTTCCAGCCCAGCGGCGGCGGCGTTGAAGTCGCTCTTGAGGGCGGCGTAGTCGCTGGCCACCTGAGCGGCGATGCGGGTCGACAGGTCGCCGCTGGCCAGGCTGGACAGGCCCTTGGCCATGATCTCGACGACGGCCTGTTGTTCGCGGCCGGCTAGTTCGAAGGCGGCCTCCATGTCCTTGAGCTTCTTGTCCAGTTCCTGCTGGAAGCCGGCGGCCTGGACCTCGAGACGGGCCCGCTCCAGGCCCGACTGGCGGAACACCTGGACGCTCTTGGCCATCTCGCCGATCTCGTCGGCGCGGTCCGCGCCCGAGACGGTGATGTCGTTCTGGCCCGCCGCCATGCGACGCATGTCGCCAGCCAGTTCCAGCACGGGGCGGACGATGGCGGCGCGCGACATGACGATCAGGATTGCGGCGAAGATGATGCCCGCCAGCACGGCGGCGCTCATCAGGATCTCTGAGAAGGCGCCGACCTTCTGGGCGCGCTGGGTCGAGGCGTTCGAGGCCGCCTCGATCTTGTCCGAAGCGCTGTTCATCGCGCCTTCCAGCGTGGTGAACTGCGTCATAAAGCCCGGCATGGCCGCGATGGCTTGCACGCGATCGGCGCCGGCCAAGGCGACCATCTGGGTCGCCGACTTGACGTAGGTGTCGAGCGGAGCCTTCAGATCGGCCAAGGCCGCGCGACTGGCCGGATCGGTGGCCAGGGCGTCATTGTCGGCGATCGCCTTGCGGAAGATCGCGGTGTGCTCGGTGAGATCCTTGCGGACGTCGGCGATCTGGATGCCCGATCCCGCGTCACCGGCCAATTGGCTCGACAGGACGTCGGCGCGCAGGGCGTCGTGCATCATGTCGGCCTCCATATGGTTGCGCAGGACTCCAGCCGACGCGTTGGCTTCTCGCAGCGCGTCGTCCAGCCGCGTGGTGGACCATAGGCCCGCGCCCGCGCCGGCCGTGCACAGCACCATGACAGCCGCGCCCGCGGCTATCACCTTTTGGTTGATCGTCCGAAGCATTTCGAGGTTCCGCATCCTTGTGAGATCCGGCGTACCTTCGGCCAGTTAGATTAACGACATCTTCAAAGGCGTCGAGTCCCACCTATAATGTTGGTAACTGCCGGCAAGTGAGGCAAAAAGCCGCGCCTCGGGAATTTAATAGGCGGTTCAAGCCTCAGGTTTATTTTGAATGATTGAAACGGGGTCCCGCCATGAGTTTATTTAGACCTATACTACGTGGCGTAGCATGGTTCTCTGCTGCGCTGTTCATGGCAGGGGCGGGGGCGGGGCCGTCGGCGATGGCGCAAACGGTTGCCAGACAAGGCGCATGGTCCCACGAGGTGACCTATACCGCCGACGTCACCGGCGCCGTGAAGGGCGGCGCGGCGCGCGCGGGCAAGGCGCTGGACAATCTTGACGTGATCCTCGATGGCGACCTGGAAAAGCTCCTGGGTTGGCGCGGTGCAACCCTTCACGCCTACCTGCTAAACAACAGCGGCGGCGCGCCCAACGACGTGGCGGGCACGCTGCAGGGCATCGACAATATCGAGGTCGGTCGGCCCCGGACTCGGCTCTACGAGCTTTGGCTGAAGACTGGCTTCGCCGATGGCAAGGGATCGGCCCTGACGGGTCTCTACGACCTCAACAGCGAGTTCTATTCGACCGAGGCCTCGGGCCTGCTTCTGGCCCCGCCGTTCGGGATCGGCTCGGAGTTCGCGTCCACCGGTCCCAATGGTCCGTCGATCTTTCCGTCCACAGCCCTGGCCGTGCGGGTGCGGCTTGAGGGCGAGCAAGGACGCTATGTCCAGGCCGCCGCGCTGAACGCCGAGGCCGGCACGGTGGGTGATCCCGAGGGGCCGTCCACGAAGTTCGACAACGGCGCGATCCTGATTGCCGAAGCGGGGATCGGCGCCAGTTGGCGTGTCGCGGCCGGCGCCTGGTTCTATACCCGCCGCCAACCGGACCTGCGTAACCTGGACATCAACGGTGACCCGGCCCTCAGCAAGGCCCACGGCGGCTACGTGCTGGCGGAATATCCGTTCGTCGACGGCGGAGAGACTGGCCGGTCGGTTCGCGGCTTCGCCCGCATCGGCCTGTCGGATGGCGACACCACCCCGTTCAACTCGGGTTGGCAGGCAGGTGTGCTGGTGGAACGGGTCTTCGCCTCGCGCCCTGACAGCGCCTTCTCGGTGGGGATGGAGCAGGGGAGGCTGTCGACGAAGCAACGCGACAACACACACGACCAAGGCCTCGTCCCGGCCGACGCAGAATCGAGCCTTGAGATCACCTATTCCGACAAGATCACGCCGCGAATCACCCTGCAGCCCGACCTGCAGGTCATTCGCCGGGCCGGCGGCGATCGCGGCGCCGCGAACGTGGTGGTGATGGCGCTGCGCATGACGGTCACCCTGTTCTAGCGGTGACTCCATTCCGCAGACTCACATCTGTTTTCGAGACGCCGGGCCGACGCGCAAAACTCAATCAGGACAACGTTGTCATTGGAAGAATTTGCCGAAATTTCCGTTTAGACTGCGTTATGCAAACCGCCGGTGGACGCGTTCTTTGACAAGATGCTAGTGAACGCCCGGATATTGCAGTGCGGGATGGGCGTTTACGCTTTTTGTCCCAGGCCAGGACGGTTCCGATAGAGGACCGCCGGTTATTTTCACTTATCGCAGGGTGAACCAGAGATGCCGGTTGATACGCTGACCAAGACGCAGTGGGTCTATTCGTTCGGAGGAGGCGGCGCGGACGGCGACGCCAAGATGAAGAACTTGCTGGGGGGCAAGGGCGCCAATCTCGCCGAGATGTCGTCCCTGGGTCTGCCTGTGCCGCCAGGCTTCACGGTGACGACCGAGGCCTGCGTCCACTACTACGCCAACGGCAAGCAGTATCCAGGCGAGCTGACAGATCAGCTCAACGCCGGTCTCGCGACGGTGGAAAAGCTCACGGGCAAGAGCTTCGGCGACGTGAAGAACCCGCTCCTGGTCTCGGTGCGCTCGGGCGCGCGCGCCTCGATGCCGGGCATGATGGACACCGTCCTCAACCTGGGCCTGAACGACGAGACCGTCGAGGGCCTGGCCATCCTGTCGGGCGATCGCCGCTTCGCCTATGACAGCTATCGCCGCTTCATCCAGATGTACTCGAACGTGGTGCTCGACCTGGAGCACCACCTGTTCGAGGAGATCCTCGATGACCACAAGGACCGTCTGGACATCAGGGTCGACACCGCTCTGACCGCCGATGACTGGGCCGCAGTGATCAAGGACTACAAGGCCGCCGTGCACGACGCGCTTGGCAAGCCCTTCCCGCAGGATGTCCAGGAGCAGCTATGGGGCGCGATCGGCGCGGTGTTCGCCAGTTGGATGAACGACAGGGCCAAGTTCTATCGCCGCATGCACGACATCCCCGAGGCCTGGGGCACAGCCGTCAACATCCAGTCGATGGTGTTTGGCAACATGGGCGAGACCTCGGCCACCGGCGTGGCCTTCACCCGCAACCCGTCGAACGGCGACGCGCGCCTGTATGGCGAGTTCCTGATCAACGCCCAGGGCGAGGACGTGGTGGCCGGCATCCGCACGCCGCAGTCCCTGACCAAGGCCGCCCGCGAGGAGATGGGCGACACCGCCCCCTCGATGGAAGAGGCCATGCCGACCGTCTTCCAGCAGTTCAAGACCGTGGTCGAGACGCTGGAGCGCCACTATCGCGACATGCAGGACATCGAGTTCACGGTGGAGCAGGGCACGCTCTACATGCTGCAAACCCGCAGCGGCAAGCGCACGGCCAAGGCGGCGCTGAAGATCGCCGTCGACATGGCCGCCGAGGGCGTGATCTCACGCGACGAGGCGATCAACCGGGTCGAGCCGGCTTCGCTGGACCAACTGCTGCACCCGACCATTGACCCGACCGCCCATCGCGACGTGATCGCCAAGGGCTTGCCGGCCTCGCCGGGCGCGGCCACCGGCAAGATCGTCTTCGACAGCGCCGCCGCAGAAAAGGCCGCCGCCGCCGGTGAGAGCGTCATCCTGGTGCGCGAGGAAACCTCGCCCGAAGACATCCACGGCATGCACGCTGCCCGGGGCATCATCACCGCCCGGGGCGGCATGACCAGCCACGCCGCCGTCGTTGCGCGCGGCATGGGCCGGGCCTGTGTCTCCGGCGCTGGCGAGGTCGGCATCTTCCCTAAGGAGGCTCTGTTCCGGGTGCGCGGCCGCGAGTTCAAGGCCGGCGAGATCATCACCATCGACGGTTCGACCGGCGAAATCCTCAGCGGTTCGCCCAAGATGATCGAGCCGGAGCTGACCGGCGACTTCGCCACCCTGATGGTGTGGGCCGACGCCGCCCGCCGCATGAAGGTGCGCGCCAACGCCGAGACCCCGCTCGACGCCAAGACGGCCCGCCAGTTCGGCGCCGAGGGCATCGGCCTGTGCCGCACCGAGCACATGTTCTTCGACGACACCCGGATCGCCGCCGTTCGCGAGATGATCCTGGCCGATGACGAGGCCGGCCGTCGCGCCGCCCTGGCCAAGATCGCGCCCTTCCAGAAGGCCGATTTCGTCGAACTGTTCACGATCATGGAAGGCCTTCCGGTCACCATCCGCCTGCTCGATCCGCCGCTGCACGAGTTCCTTCCGCATACGGAAGAAGACGTCGTCGCGGTGGCCAAGGCCACCGGCCTGGACGCCGGTAAGCTGATGCAGCGGGCCAAGGAGCTGCATGAAACCAACCCCATGCTGGGCCATCGCGGCTGCCGTCTTGGCGTCTCCTATCCCGAGATCTACGAGATGCAGGTCCGGGCGATCATCGAGGCCGCCTGCGACATCGCCCGAGATGGGGCCAAGTCGGGCAAGACCGCGCCGATCCCCGAGATCATGCACCCGCTGGTCGCCAAGGGCGAGGAGATGAAGTACCTGCGCGACCTGACCGACCGCACCGCCAAGGCCGTGCTGGAAGAGCAGGGGATGACCATCGTCTACACGGTCGGCACCATGATCGAGCTGCCGCGCGCCGCCCTGCGGGCCGGCGACCTGGCCGCCAACGCCGAATTCTTCAGCTTCGGCACCAACGACCTGACCCAGACCACTTTCGGCATCAGCCGCGACGACGCCGGCAAGTTCCTGGGCGCCTATATCGACAAGGGCATCTTCGACAAGGACCCCTTCGTCTCGCTCGACCAGGAAGGCGTCGGTGACTTGATCCGCATCGCCGCCGAACGCGGTCGCGCGGCCCGTCCGGGGATCAAGATGGGCATCTGCGGCGAACACGGCGGCGATCCGGCCTCGATCACCTTCTGCGAAAGCGTGGGCCTGGACTACGTTTCCTGCTCGCCCTACCGCGTGCCGATCGCCCGGTTGGCGGCGGCGCAAGCGGCGCTGGCGAACAAGGGGTAGTTCACCTCAACCCTTCATCCCCCCCTGTTCGGGAGATGAAGGGCGTGGGTTACTTCGTTGCGATCATCTCCGAACTCCGTCATCCCTGTGAAAACCTGGGCGAGGAAGCGGTGATGACGCGGATGATGATCGCAGGCCTGCTGTTGGTCGCCACCCCAACCTTCGCCCAGACCCCAGGCGCCCTCGACCTCCCGCTCTCCATCGACCTCGCCCGCGCCGCCGTCGACGCCTGCGCCGCCAAGGGCCTGCCGGTCAGCGCCAGCGTGGTCGATGACAAGGGCAACCCGCTCGTCGTGCTGCGGTCGCCCGCCAGCCAAAAGCCGCCGATCGCCGCGCCGCGCAAGGCGGCGACCGCCGTGCAGTTCGATGCTCCTGGCTCCGAGATGGAGCCGCGCCAGAAAGCCGACCCCGCCTTCGCCGCCCTGATCGCCGCCGAGCCCGATCGCCTCAATCCGCACGGCGGCTCGCTGCCGCTGCACATCGACGGCAAGCTGGTCGGCGGCCTGGCCGTGGCCGACACCACCCACGAGGCGGCCGACGCCTGCGCGCGTGTGGCGCTGGCGAAGTTTGGTGACCGGTTGAACTAGGGCTTTACCCCCGCCCTCTCGCTCCACAGGTCCAAATCGCTCTCACGCCCGATCAGCGCCAGCCCTGAAGCGATGGACTCAAACTCCCCGCCGCTCTCGATCTTCGCCTCGCCGAACCGGCGCAGGAAGATGTCGCGCACCGCTGGCACGAACGAACTGCCGCCGGTCAGGAAGACGCGGTCCACGCCGTCGGGACCCAGGCCCGAACGCGCCAGCGCCTGATCAACGGCGCCTTCGATGGCCTTGAGCTCCGGGGCGATCCAGCCTTCGAAGTCCGACCGCTTCACCGCCTTCTCGATCAGCACCGAGCCGGCCTCGAAGCGGAACGTCGCCTCGTCATGGCTCGACAGCGCCTCCTTCAGCGCCGACACAGCGCGGTAGAGGGCGTAGCCGTGGTTGTCGTCCAGCACCTCGATCAGCCGGGCGATCTTTTCCGGCTCCATGGCCGTGCGCTCCAGGGCGCGGATGTCGCGCATGTCCTTGGAGGCCCGCAGCAGGGCCAACTGATCCCATCGGGCGAAGGCGGTGTAATAGCGTTGCGGGATCGGCAAGCGGTTGTCGAACGCGCGATAAAGGCTGCCCTTGCCCAGTTCTGGCGAGACCAGATGGTCGATGATCCGGTAATCGAAGGCGTCGCCGGCCACGCCGACGCCCGAGCGGGCGAGGGCCGTGGAGCGCAATGCTCCTCCGGACCGCTCGAACCGCACGATCGAGAAGTCGCTGGTGCCGCCGCCAAAGTCGGCAACCAGCACCGTGGCGTCCTGCGTCAGCTGGCGGGCGAAGAAGAACGCCGCCCCGACCGGCTCATAGGCATAGCGGATGTCGGTAAAGCCCAGGCGCGCAAAGGCCGCCTCGTAGCGCTGCAGGGCCAGGGCCTCGTTGGGGTTGCCACCGGCGAAGGTCACGGGCCGGCCGACGATGACGCGGGCGGGCAAGGCGCTCATGGCCGCGCCGCCGTGCTCCTTGAGCTTCAGCAGGAAGGCGGCCAGCAGGTCCTCGAACAGGTAGCGCTTGCTGAGGATCTTGGTCTCGGTGAAGGCAGCGCTGGCGGCGAAGGTCTTGAACGACTGGATGAATCGGGTCTCCAGCGGGTCCTCGACATAGGCCTCGATGGCCCAGGGGCCGGCCTCGACCACCCGTTCGTTCGGGCGCCCGTCGGTTCCCATCACCGCATGGAAACTCAAGGCCGAGCGGAAGGCGAAGATGTCGCCGTCCGTGGTCGGGAACCGCACCAGCGTGGCGGGTCCATCGCCCTGGGTCATCGAGACCACGGTGTTGGTCGTGCCGAAGTCGATACCGATCGTCGGGCCGATCGCCGGCGGGGAGGCGGACGTCATGGAGGGGAGCCTGGGCGGGAGGAGGCAGGGTTCCTAAACCCCCAGGCGCGCACGTCAAGCGTGGGCGCATGTTTGGGTCCGCAAACCGTTGAGACACATCGCTTTGATCGCGGCTTGGATAGCCCCCAGCATCCTCGCGATTGACTCGCTCGCTCGCCTCCTGTCGAAACGGCCCTCAACAGGAGGGCTCCGGCCTTGGAAGATTTCGACGTCGTGGTGCTGGGCGCCGGCGCGGCCGGCATGATGTGCGCTATCGAGGCGGGCAAGCGCGGGCGCCGGGTTTTGGTGCTCGACCACGCCAAGGCCCCGGGCGAGAAGATCCGCATCAGCGGGGGCGGGCGCTGCAACTTCACCAACGTCAACACCGCGCCGGCCAACTTCCTGTCGGCCAATCCGAAGTTCTGCGTCTCGGCCCTGCGCCGCTACCGGCCGTCCGACTTCATCGCGCTCGTTCAGAAGTACGACATCGCCTTCCACGAGAAGGCGCTGGGCCAGCTGTTTTGCGACGGCTCGGCCAAGCAGGTCATAGACATGCTGCTGACCGAGATGGACAGGGCTGGGGTCACACTGCGGATCGAGACCGAGATCAAGGGCGTGGCCCGGGAGGAGGGCGGCTACGTGGTCAGCACCTCGCGCGGTCCGATGCGTTGCGCCTCGCTGGTGGTCGCCACCGGCGGCAAGTCGATCCCGAAGATGGGCGCCACGGGCCTGGGCTACGACCTGGCCCAGCAGTTCGGCCTGGCGATCGTCGAAACCCGGCCGGCGTTGGTGCCCCTGACCTTCGAGGTCAAGACCCTGGAGCGCCTGGCTCCGCTGTCGGGCGTGGCGCTGGACGCCGTCGTGACCAGCGGCAGGACGAGGTTCGCCGAGGCCATGCTGTTCACTCATCGCGGCCTGTCGGGACCTTCGATTCTGCAGATCTCGTCCTACTGGCGCGAAGGCGGCGAGATCAGCGTCGACATGGCGCCGGGCGCCGACGTGTTCGCGATGCTGAAGACCGCCCGCACCGCTACCCCCAAACGGGCCCTGGCGACGGTGCTGTCGGAGCTGTTGCCCAAGCGCCTGGCCCAACTGATCGCCGAGGACGCTGGGGCCTATGGCAATCTGGCCGACTGCTCGGATGTGCTGCTGCGCGGCGTGGCCGCCACGGTCAACGCCTGGACGTTCAAGCCGGTGGGGTCGGAGGGCTATCGCACGGCGGAAGTCACGCTGGGCGGGGTCGATACCGACGGGCTGGACTCGCGGTCGATGGAGGCCAAGGCGGCGCCGGGGCTCTATTTCATCGGTGAGGTGGTGGACGTCACCGGCTGGCTAGGCGGGTATAATTTCCAGTGGGCCTGGGCGTCGGGCTGGTGCGCGGGGCAGGCGGTTTAGAAAGTCTTCCCCCTGTGGGGCAGGTGTCGCCCAATGGGCGACGGAGGGGGGAGTGATCGGCCGCCAGCCTTGGCCCGGATCGACCCTAAAACTCCCCCACCGATCGCTGCGCGATCGCCTCCCCCCACAGGGGGAGGACTTCGGATCACTACTTTTTCTTGAACGGCGCCTTAGCGCCGGCCGGCTTCTTGCCGAAGGCGGGCTTGGCGCCAAACGCCGGCTTGTCACCGAACGCGGCCCCACTCTTAAAGGCATTGGGGGCCTTGAAGGGCTTGGGACCCTTGAACGGCTTGGCGGGGCCGTCATTGCTCTTGCCGGCATAGGGCTTGCCGCCCGTCGCGCCGTCGCGGGGACGGGCGACGTAGGGGGCCTTGGCCGGCTTGGCTTCCGGATCATAGGGCACGCTCTCGCGGGCTTCACGCGGGGCGCGGCGCGGGGCTGGACCTTCGTTCAGCGGCGAATAGGCCTTGGGGGCTTCATCGCGCGGGGCGCGAGGCTTGAAGTCGCGCGGGGCCTCGTCGCGGGCGGCGGGACGCGGCTTGAAATCACGCTTGGGGCCGTCGTCACGGGGTTTGTAGTCGCGCTTGGGCTCTTCGCCGCGCGCATAGGGCCTGGCGTTCGAAACGCCGTCGGCGCTGTAGGACGACGGACGCGGCGAGCTGTCGCGCGAGCCAGGGGCGTTGGCGCGTGGCGCACGGGGGGCGTCGTCCCGTGGCGGACGCGGGCTGTATTCGCGACGCGGGCCGTCGTTGTCGTCGCGCGGCGGACGCGGCGCGTATTCCTTGCGCGGACCGGAAGCATCACGGGCGGCCGGGGCCGTGGTCGGGGTGATGGTCACGTCGTCGCGCACGGTGTTCTGGACGGCGGCGCCGAACTTCACTTCCGCCTCGGCCGAGATCTCGAACTTGGTATCGTAGTCAAAGATCCGGATCGAGCCGATGTCCTTCTTGGTGATGTGGCCCAGGCGGCAGATCAGCGGGATCAGCCACTTGGGATCGGCGTTGTTGCGACGGCCGGTATTGAGGCGGAACCAGGCCGAATTGGCCATGTCGGCGCGCGGCTCGCGCTCGGGACGGTCGCCGTCGTCGCGCGAACCCCCATCCCGCGAACCGAAGTCGCGCGGGGCGCGGTCGGCGAAGCGGTCGGCGGCGTCGTTGGAGCGCGGGCCGGCGTCGCGCGAGCCCGTTTCTCGGCTACGGGGGCCCGGATCGGCGCCGTGGCGCGGGTCGTCATAGATCTCTTCCGGAGCCGGCAGCTTGGCCCGGCGGGTGCGGATGAGGGCCGAGGCGATCTCGATCGGCGTGCGCTTGGCCAGCATGGCCTCGGCCAGGGGGGCGTCTTCTTCCATCGACGGTTCGTCGAAGATCGGGTCGTCGAGCAGGCGCTCGGTGTCCTTCAGGCGGATCTCGTCGGCGGTCGGGGCGCCGCCCCAATGGCCTTCAACGCCGGCGGCCATCAGCAACTGCTCGGCCTTGCGGCGACGGGTATAGGGCACGACGAGCGCCGAGACGCCCTTCTTGCCGGCCCGGCCGGTGCGGCCCGAACGGTGCAGCAGGGTGGCCTTGTTGACCGGGATTTCGGCATGGATCACCAGGCCCAGGTCGGGCAGGTCCAAACCGCGGGCGGCGACGTCGGTGGCGACGCAGACGCGGGCATGGCCGTCGCGCAGGGCCTGCAGGGCGTCGGCGCGTTCGCGTTGCGAAAGTTCACCCGACAGCCCGACCACGGCGAAGCCGCGCTCGCGCAGCTTGGAGTGCAGCGCGCGGACGCTTTCGCGGGTGTTGCAGAACACCAGGGCGCCGGGGCTTTCGAAATAGCGCAGCAGGTTGACGACCGCGTGCTCGATCTCGTTGGGCGCCACGCGGACGGCGCGGTATTCGATGTCTCGGTGCGGCTCGTTGCGTCCGACCGTGTCGATGCGCAGGGCGTCGTTCTGATAGCTCTTGGCCAGCTGCACGATTTCGCGCGCCAGGGTGGCCGAGAACAGTAGGGTGCGGCGCTCGCTCGGCGCGGCGTCGAGAATGAATTCCAGGTCCTCGCGGAAGCCCATGTCGAGCATCTCGTCGGCCTCGTCGAGGACGGCGACCTTCAGCTCGGACAGGTCCAGGTGGCCGCGCTCGATGTGGTCGCGCAGGCGGCCGGGGGTGCCGACCACGATATGGGCGCCAAAGTTCAGGGCGCGCTGCTCGCGGCGAGCGTCCATGCCGCCCACGCAGTTGACGACCACGGCGCCGGCGTCGGCATAGAGCCAGGCCAGTTCGCGATTAACCTGGATGGCCAGTTCGCGGGTCGGGGCGATGACCAGACACATCGGCAGGCCGGCCTTGCCGAACTTTTCGGCGTCGCCCAGCAGGGTGGTGGCGGCGGCGAGACCGAAGGCGACAGTCTTGCCCGAGCCGGTTTGGGCGCTGACCAGCAGGTCGCGGCCGACGGCGCCCTCTTCCAGCACAGCGGCCTGGACGGGGGTGGGCTCAAGGTAACCTTGAGCGGCAAGAGCCCGCTCAAGAGCGGGGTGGGAGGCGGGGAAGGGCATACAGGTCCAGTTCGTTTCAAGCGAACGGCGCACACACAAAGCGCGCGGCTCGCACCACGACCAAATACGACCCCCAAGCGGACCGTGTTCTTGGTCAATAATCTTTAGAGAATAGACCGTTTTCGTCCGGATGCCGAGAAGGGCGGGACAAAAGGGGCCTGTTGGGCGGCCTAAGGAGGCCAAAACGTTGCGGAAAGCAAGAGGGCTGGGGAAAGATTGCTGCGGTGCGGCGAAAAGGTCCGCCGCGCGTACCTCTAAAACCCTCTCAACGTGGGAGGACTTAGAACAACAGCCCAAACAGTCGGCAATCCCGCCGCTCGCCATCGCGGTCCACATGACCCTTCAGATAGCCTTCCTCCTCGAAGCCCAGCTTGCGCAGCACCTTCTCCGAGCGGATGTCGCCAACATGGGTGCGGGCGATCATCCGCTTTAGGCCGAGCGGCGAGGCGCAATGGGCCAGCAGAGCAGCGGCGGCTTCAGTGGCGAAGCCTTGGCCCCAGCCCGCCCGGGCGACGATGAAGCCCAGTTCGCCGCGATAGTGGCGCCAGTCGAGATCGACCAGCTCGCAATAGCCGAGGAACGCCCCGGAATGGGTGTGGCGGATGGCCCAGTAGAGACCGGTCCGGTCAGCCATCTCGGCGACCTGGCCCGCGACGGCGGCCTTCACCTCGTCGGGATCCTCGATGGCGGCGCGGTCCCAGTGGGCCATCACCTCAGGATCGCTCATGAACGGATAGACGTAGGGGGCGTCCTCGACGGTCAGCGGCGCCAAGGTCAGGCGTTCGGTCTCGAGGATCATGCGCGCGAACAAACCTGAAGACGGACTTGAGTGGGGCTGGTTGATCCCCAGCTATGGCGTGGGCCTGTCGCAAGTGATAGAGGGGCCGCTTCGTTTTTCGCGGTGGAATCGTCCGTCGCCCGGATCGAGATCGAATTACACATGCTCATCGGCGTTCTGCTGGCCATCAACATCATTGTTTGCGTCGTCTTGATCATCGTGGTGCTGCTTCAGCGCTCCGAGGGCGGCGCCCTTGGCATGGGCGGCGGTGGCGGCGGTTTCATGACCGCGCGCGGCGCCGGCGATCTGCTGACCCGCACGACCTGGATCCTGTTCTCGGTGTTCCTGATCATCAGCCTGACGCTGACCATTCTGACCGGCCGGATGTCGGGCGGCAATTCGGTGGTCGATCGCCTGAAGCTGGACGGCCTGGACACCAAGACCCTGGCGCCAGCGACCCTGCCAGCGCCGGGCGCGACCCTGCCGTCGGCCGCCACCACGCCTTCGACGGCCGCCCCGGCGGCCATCGAGGCTCCGGCCCCGCAGATCAGCGCCCCGACCCCGACGATCGCCACGCCCAAGCCGGCCGCCTCGATCGCCAGGCCTGCCGCCAAGACGGTCGTCGAAGCCCCGCCACCGGCGATCACGGCGCCGGCCGCCTCGACGGAAAAGCCGGCCCAGTAAGGGTCGGCTACATTTTAATGTTGATGAACAGCGGTCTTTTCGCCGCTGCCCCCGAATCGCGGCTAATCTGATTGCCCATGACCCGGTACATTTTCATCACCGGCGGCGTGGTTTCCTCCTTGGGAAAAGGCCTCGCCTCCGCAGCGCTCGGAGCGCTCCTGCAGGCGCGAGGCTACAAGGTCCGCCTTCGTAAGCTCGACCCCTATCTCAACGTCGATCCGGGCACGATGAGCCCTTATCAGCACGGCGAGGTCTTCGTCACCGACGACGGGGCCGAGACCGACCTGGACTTGGGCCACTACGAGCGCTTCACCGGCGTGTCGGCGACCAAGGCCGACAACATCACCACCGGCCAGATCTACAAGACGATCATCGAGAAGGAACGGCGCGGCGACTATCTGGGCGCGACCGTCCAGGTGATTCCGCACGTCACCAACGAGATCAAGAACTTTGTCCTTTCGCCGGCGATGGACGAGACCGGCGAGAAGCCGGTCGACTTCGTGCTGGTCGAGATCGGCGGCACGGTGGGCGACATCGAGGGCCTGCCGTTCTTCGAGGCCATCCGCCAACTGCGCCAGGACCTGCCGCGCGGCCAGAGCTGCTACGTGCACCTGACGCTGCTGCCTTTCATCAAGACGGCCGGCGAGATGAAGACCAAGCCCACCCAGCACTCGGTCAAGGAACTGCGCTCGATCGGCATACAGCCGGACATTTTGCTCTGCCGCTGCGAGCAGGAGATCCCGGTCGAGGAAAAGCGCAAGATCGCCCAGTTCTGCAACGTGCGACCCAGCGCCGTGATCCAGGCGATGGACAGCGCCTCGATCTATGCAGTGCCGATCGACTATCACAAGGAAGGCCTGGACGCCGAGGTGCTGGAAGTGTTCGGCATGGGCGACGCGCCCAAGCCCGACCTCAGCCGCTGGGAAGCCATCGACCAGACCGTCAACCACCCCGACGGTGAGGTGACCATCGCCGTGGTCGGCAAATATACGGTCTTGAAGGACGCCTATAAGTCGCTGATCGAGGCCCTGCACCACGGCGGCCTGGCCAACAAGGTCAAGGTCAATCTGGACTGGGTCGAGAGCGAGACCTTCGAGGGCGACCCCGGTGCGGCCGCGGCCCGCCTGGAGAACGCCCATGCCATCATGGTGCCCGGCGGCTTCGGCGAGCGGGGAGCTGAAGGAAAGATTCGAGCCGCCCAATTCGCCCGCGAACGCAAGGTGCCCTATTTCGGCATCTGTTTTGGCATGCAGATGGCGGTGATCGAGGTGTTGCGAAACGTGGCGGGCGTCAAGGACGCCTCGTCCAGCGAGTTTGGCCCCACCGATCGTCCCGTGGTCGGCATCATGACCGAGTGGATCAAGGGCAACGAGACCGTCCAGCGGCGCAGCAACGATGACCTGGGCGGCACTATGCGCCTGGGGGCCTATGACGCCGTCCTGACGCCCGGCTCGAAGGTCGCGGGCATCTACGGCACGACGGACATCAGCGAGCGCCACAGGCACCGCTACGAGGTCAATATCGGCTACGCCCACCTGATGGAGGACGCCGGCCTGAAACTGACCGGCCGTTCGCCCAACGGCGTGCTGCCCGAGATCGTCGAGCGCGAGGACCATCCGTGGTTCATCGGCGTGCAATATCACCCCGAGCTCAAGAGCCGCCCGTTCGCCCCGCATCCGCTATTTGCGAGCTTCATCGCGGCGGCGAAGGAGCAGGGCAGACTCGTCTAACAACCCCGGTTGCATCCTCGGGGAGTTTCAGGCATAGACGCGCCCTCACACGGCGGCCTGGGTCCTTCCCGAGTCGCCGTCTCCAGTTTCCAAGCTCAGCGAGCAGAGTCCTCTTCGATGGCCGTTCCCAAAAGAAAAACTTCGCCTTCTCGCCGGAACATGCGCCGGTCGCACCACGCCCTGGGCGCCAATTCCTTCGTGGAAGACAAGGACTCGGGCGAACTGCGTCGTCCGCACCACGTCGACCTGAAGACGGGTCTCTATAACGGCAAGCAGATCCTGACGCCGAAGGAAGACTAGTTTTCGCGGTCTCTCCGCTCCGGCGGGGCGACACGACGATGCCTGAAAGGCGGCGATCTTCGGATCGCCGCCTTTTCGCATTTTTCCCCAGGCCGCGACGGCTTGACCCGTGTTCCAAAGAACGTCGTTTTCGGCAATCTCGTCGAAAAACCATGTTATCTTGGTGACAAGGGAGACCCGCCCATGCTCACACGCCGAAATCTAACGGCGGGACTGGGATTGTCGCTACTGGCCGAACAGGCCCTGGCTAGATCCACGACGCCCGCGCCCCCGGCCATCGCGCCCCAGGCGCAGTCCTCCGCAGGGCCTTTGGTCGCGCCCGACCAGCAAGCCATCTTCGTCGACACCGCGCTGGACGCCTCCGACCGCATGACCGTCGAGGTGTTCATCGATGGGAAGGGCCCCTTCAACTTCGTGGTCGATACCGGCGCCGACCGCAGCGCGATCTCCGTCCCCTTGGCCGAGCGCCTGGGGTTGGAGCGCGGGAAGGACGTGATGCTGCACGGCGTCAGCGGCTCGGCCCTGACACCGACGGCCAAGGTGGCGCTTATGGTGTCGGGCGACTCGCGGATGAGGAACGCCCAGCTTCCGGTCCTGCCGCCTGAGCGACTCGGAGTCGATGGCCTGATGGGCATCGACATGCTCGAGGACCGCAACGTGGTGATGGATTTCCGACGCCACCGACTGGAGGTGCGTCGTAGCAGCGCCCTCAGCCCGGCCTTTTCGGGGGTGAGAGAGGTCTCGGTCATCGCCGACCAGCGTTTTGGACGTCTGACGATCGCCAATGCGCGGGTCAGCGGCGTGCGCTGCATGGCGTTCATCGATTCAGGGTCCGGCGCCAGCATCGGCAACCTGGCCCTGGCCGAGGCCATCAAGCTGCGGCTGCGCCGCCGGCCCGAGCCGAGCATGGCGGTTCATCTGATCGGAGCGGCAGGGGAGGCGACGCTCGGCGAGTTCCGGGTCGTCCGCTCGATCGAGCTGGGGTCGCTGCGGATGACAAACCTGCCGCTGGTGCTGGCCGACCTGCATATCTTCGACCTCTGGGAGCTCAACAAGCGGCCGGCGGTGCTGCTGGGGGTGGACGTGTTGAAGATGTTCGCGCGGGTCGAGCTCGATTTCGGTTCCGACCGGGTCAAGTTCCGGCTCGGCAAGGGCTGGTCGCCGCCGGCGCTGCAGGCCTGAGGGCATACGGTCGTTCGGACGATGACGTCCCGCGCCGGTTGCGGTTCGGGGTCTG
Source organism: Caulobacter sp. DWR3-1-2 (assembly GCF_049896225.1). Lineage (NCBI taxonomy): Bacteria > Pseudomonadati > Pseudomonadota > Alphaproteobacteria > Caulobacterales > Caulobacteraceae > Caulobacter > Caulobacter sp. DWR3-1-2. The sequence continues at coordinate 305,528 of NZ_JAFCTW010000001.1, forward strand.
CGCCGGTAAGGGGAAGCGCCTTTTGAAAGGGAGCTCCCATGACCGAGATCGTCGACATCATCGCCCGCGAAATCCTCGACAGCCGCGGCAATCCGACGGTCGAGGTCGATGTCGTCCTCGAAGACGGCGCGTTTGGCCGCGCCGCCGTGCCCTCGGGGGCCTCGACAGGCGCCCACGAAGCGGTCGAGAAGCGCGACGGCGACAAGGGTCGCTACGGCGGCAAGGGCGTGAAGTCGGCGGTCGATGCGGTCAATGGCGAGCTGTTCGACGCGCTGTCGGGCGTGGACGCCGAGGACCAGCGCCGCCTCGACACCTTGATGATCGCCCTGGACGGCACGGCCAACAAGAGCCGCCTGGGCGCCAACGCCATTCTCGGCGTGTCGCTGGCCACCGCCAAGGCCGCCGCCGAATCGGCCGGCCTGCCGCTCTACAAATATGTCGGCGGCGTCAGCGCTCGCGTGCTGCCGGTGCCGATGATGAACATCATCAATGGCGGCGCCCATGCCGACAATCCGATCGATATCCAGGAATTCATGATCCTGCCGACAGGCGCCCCGACCTTCGCCGAGGCCTTGCGCATGGGCGCGGAAATCTTCCACGGCTTGAAGAAGGCCCTGAAGGACGCCGGTCACAACACCAATGTCGGCGATGAAGGCGGCTTCGCCCCCAATCTCGGCTCGGCCGAAGACGCCCTGGCCTTCATCGTCAAGGCGGGCGAGGCGGCCGGCTACAGGTCGGGCGAGGACTTCGTGCTGGGCCTGGACGTCGCCGCCACCGAGTTCTTCAAGAACGGCAAGTACGAGCTGGAAGGCGAGGGCAAGAGCCTGGATCCGGGTCAGATGGTCGACTACCTGGCCGGCCTCGCCGACAAGTTCCCGATCCTGTCGATCGAGGACGGCATGTCGGAAGACGATTTCGAGGGCTGGAAGCTGCTGACCGACACGCTGGGCAAGAAGGTCCAGCTGGTGGGCGATGACCTGTTCGTCACCAATCCCAAGCGCCTGCAGATCGGTCTCGATCAGGGCCTGGCCAATTCGATCCTGGTCAAGGTCAACCAGATCGGCACCCTGTCGGAAACTATCGACGCCGTCGATATGGCCCACCGTGCCGCCTATACCAGCGTCATGAGCCACCGGTCTGGCGAGACCGAGGACAGCACCATCGCCGACCTGGCCGTGGCCCTGAACTGCGGTCAGATCAAGACCGGCTCGCTGGCCCGCTCGGACCGGCTGGCCAAGTACAACCAACTGCTGCGCATCGAGGAAGCCCTCGACGACCAGGCCGTCTATGCCGGTCGCGCGGTCCTCAAGGGACGCTAATCTCCGCCAACGAACGACAGGGGGCGGCGCTTCGGCGCCGCCCCTTTTTGTTTGAACACGTTCGCGCGGCAGGTGATTCTGACGCAACCGCCTAAACGCCAGGCGCCCGGCGCCAAGGTTCACCAACAATTTTTCTAAAAGCAAAACTGACCGGGCGGCCGCAGCGCCGTGAAAAACGCGCCGAAACGGCTGTTTAGATGCTGCAATGCGGTATCTAGATGCCTTTGAAACCATCTCAAATGAAAGCGTTATGATGCTGCTTTCGATCTCTTGCGGTCACCTGCCCAAACCGCCCGTTTAGTAAGGCGTTAAGCATGATCGGGCAGGGTAAACTTCCCCTGCTGGGAATCGATGATGTTCGCCCGACTGCAACCCTTCCTGCCGACTGCGGCGCTTCTCCTGTTGATCACTTACTTCGTGTTTCACGCCCTGACGGGCGAACGGGGCCTGTTATCGACGTCGCAGCGCAACGCAGATCTTGCCGCCGAGACGCTGGAGCTGAAGAAGATCCACGCCGAAAGGATGGACCTTGAGGCCCGCGCTCGTCTATTACGCAGCGGCAGTTTGTCGGAGGACCTGTTGGAGGAGCGCGCGCGTTCTCTCCTCGGATATGCCGACCCCAAGGACTACGTGATCCGTACCCAGCGCTAAGGCGCCGTACGGATTGGTTTCTGCGGAGCTGCCGACGGGATCAGGCGAACCTGACCTGTTTTCGGGTTTGACCAAGGGCTCATCGGCGCGGAACCGAAGGTTGGTTCGCACGGTGAGCTTCCAGGAGCAGGGCCGCGATGAAGATTGGCCAGGGAGAGTTGAATGGCGCGCACGCGCAAGGGTGAAGCCCCCGCGGGGAAGGCCGACGCCACCGGTGTCAACACCTTCGTCGGCAAGGACGAGCTTCTGAAATTCTACCAGAACATGCTGCTGATCCGCCGCTTCGAGGAGCGCGCCGGCCAGCTGTACGGCATGGGCCTGATCGGCGGTTTCTGCCACCTCTACATCGGTCAGGAAGCCATCGCGGTCGGCATGCAGTCGATCAAGGTCAAGGGCGACCAGATCATCACCGGCTACCGTGACCACGGCCACATGCTGGCCGCCGGCATGGATCCAAAGGAAGTCATGGCCGAGCTGACCGGTCGCGCGGGCGGCTCGTCGCGCGGCAAGGGCGGCTCGATGCACATGTTCAACATCGAAACCGGCTTCTACGGCGGCCACGGCATCGTCGGCGCCCAAGTCTCGCTCGGCACCGGCCTGGCGCTGAACAACCATTACCGGGGCAACGGAAACGTGGCCTTCGCCTATTTCGGCGACGGCGCGGCCAACCAGGGCCAGGTCTACGAAAGCTTCAACATGGCCCAGCTGTGGAAGCTGCCGGTCGTGTATGTGATCGAGAACAACCAGTACGCCATGGGCACCAGCGTCGAGCGTTCGGCGTCGGAAACCGCCTTCCACAAGCGCGGCACATCCTTCCGGATCCCCGGCGAGGAAGTCGACGGCATGGACGTCACGGCCGTCGCCGAGGCCGGCGCCCGCGCCGCCGAGCACGCCCGTAGCGGCCAGGGTCCTTTCATCCTCGAGATGAAGACCTATCGCTATCGCGGCCACTCGATGTCCGACCCGGCCAAGTACCGCACCAAGGACGAGGTCGATAACGTCAAGCAGACCCGCGATCCGATCGACCACCTGAAGGAACGCCTGGCCAAGGTCGGCGTCACCGAGGACGATCTGAAGGTGGTCGACGCCGAGGTGAAGCGCATCGTCGCCGAAGCCGCCGAGTTCGCCCGCACCAGCCCCGAGCCGGATCCCTCCGAACTCTATACCGACGTCTATCTGGAGGCCTGACGTGCGGGGCAAAGTACTCCTGGGAGTGGCGCTCTGCATGGTCGTCGCGGGCTCCATCAAGCCGGTGGCCTGGGCCGACGCGTTCGCGGCGGGGCAGGCGGCGGAAGCCGCGCCGCCAAAGCCGTTCGAAGGCTCTAGCGCCTATATGAAGTATGATCCCGAGCGCGCCATTTTCGAGTTTAAGGCGCACGAAACCGCGCCACAGACGATGACGACGGCGGAGTTTGAGACCTATGTTCAGAGCTTCCTGCGTGACGTGACCGTCATAGGCGGTGACGGCCAGCATGGAACCCAGGTCGAGTATACCGATGCCCAAGGCCAGGCCTTTCTCTGGTATCCGGGCAACAAGAAGGTGCTCGTCGGGCACTGGCGTACAAAGCTCGACGAGCAGGTCGTCGACGGCAAGACGCTCAGGTCCTTGTCGGTCTGTTTCGCGTATCCCAAGAGCAGTCGCAATCCAGTAACCGGCGCTTCGGGCGGCAAGGAGGAATGCGCCTCCGCAGCGATGCTGGTCATGGGAAGCTATTTTATGAGAACTGATCGCCGGCCTGGAGATGCTTTCAAACTGTCTTCCGGTGCGATTCCCTACGTACTAGGACGTGACGATCGTCCTATTTGGCCAGTGGAGGCCCTTTAATGGCGATCGATATTCTAATGCCTGCTCTCTCCCCGACGATGGAAGAGGGCACCCTGGCCAAATGGGTGGTCAAGGTCGGCGACACCGTCAAGGCCGGCGACGTGATCGCCGAGATCGAGACCGACAAGGCGACAATGGAAGTCGAAGCCGTCGATGAAGGCGTGATCGAAGCCATCCTGGTTCCGGCCGGCTCCGAGAACGTCAAGGTCAACACCTCGATCGCCACGCTGAAGGGCGAGGGGGAAGCCGCTTCCCCGGCTCCGGCCGCCGCGCCCGCCGCCGAAGCCGCTCCGGTGCCCGCGCCGGTCGCCGCCGCGGCTCCGGCCGTTGGCCCGATCTCGGCCGCCTCGACCTTCGCTGATCCGGAAATCCCGGCCGGCACGCCGATGAAGAAGATCACCGTGCGCGACGCCCTGCGCGACGCCATGGCCGAGGAGATGCGCCGCGACGACAAGGTCTTCCTGATGGGCGAGGAAGTCGCCCAGTACCAGGGCGCCTACAAGGTCAGCCGCGATCTGTTGCAGGAGTTCGGCGACAAGCGCGTCATCGACACCCCGATCACCGAGCACGGCTTCGCCGGCCTCGGCGTCGGGGCGGCCATGGCCGGCCTCAAGCCGATCGTCGAGTTCATGACCTGGAACTTCGCCATGCAGGCGATCGACCAGATCATCAACTCGGCCGCCAAGACGCTCTACATGTCAGGCGGCCAGATCAAGTCGTCGATCGTGTTCCGCGGCCCCAATGGCGCGGCCTCGCGGGTCGGCGCCCAGCACAGCCAGGACTACGCGGCCTGGTACGGCAACGTCCCCGGCCTGAAGGTCATCGCGCCCTATGACGCGGCCGACGCCAAGGGCCTGTTGAAGGCCGCCATCCGCGACCCGAACCCGATCGTCTTCCTCGAACACGAGATGATGTACGGCCACGAGTTCGACATCCCGGATGTCGAGGACTGGGTCGTGCCGATCGGCAAGGCCAAGGTCCGTCGTTTCGTCGCCGAGGGTCACACCGGTCCCAGCGTCACCATCGCCACCTATTCGCGGATGGTCGGCTTTGCCCTGCAAGCCGCCGAGGAACTGGCCAAGGAGGGCGTCGAGGCCGAGGTCGTCGACCTGCGCACGATCCGTCCGATGGACCACGCCACGATCCTTGAAAGCGTCAAGCGGACCAACCGTCTGGTGACGGTCGAGGAGGGCTGGGGCCCGATGGGCGTCGGCGCCGAGATTGTCGCCCGCATCACCGAGTTCGGCTTCGACTATCTGGACGCCCCGCCGCTGCGGGTTCACCAGGAAGACGTGCCGCTGCCCTATGCGGCCAATCTTGAAGCCCTGTCGCTGCCGTCGGTCCCCAAGATCGTCAAGGCGGCCAAGGCGGTCTGCTACCGCTAATGGCCAGCGGTCTCCGTTGGGAAATCACTGTGTACGACAGCTTGGAGAAAGTTTTTCAAGCTGTCGTTCCAGTTTCCGAAATGAGCAACCGTCAGCTTTCGGGCTGTTTGAAAGCCTTAGTCGCTAAGCACTTAACTGAGGGCGAAATCGTCAGTGGTTACTTGAATGGCCGATGGGGTAAAAAAAGCGGACTTCCCATTTGGACGTTCAGCCAATGATGAAGTCCGAAGACCAACTTGGCGGCTACACCTGTGGAAGCAATCCGTACGCAGTCGCGCGGGTAGTGGGAGGGGCTAATGACTAACACCCTCAACGGCTCCTGCCACTGCGGCGCGGTCCATGTGCAGCTCGACCCCGGCAAGCCGGTGGCCGAGCTGGCGTTGCGGGCCTGCCAATGCGGCTTCTGCCGTCGGCACGGCGCGCGGACCACCAGTGATCCAGGCAGCCGGCTGCACATCACCGCCGCGCCGGGGTCGCTGACGCGTTACCGGTTCGGACGCCGCAAGGTGGACTTTCTGATCTGCCGCGAATGCGCCGTCTACGTCGCGGCGCTGATCGAGGACGAGGGCCAGGCCTACGCCACCCTCAATGTCGTGGGGACCGACCTGCCGGGTTTCGCCGAGCGCGAGCCTGAACGGCTGGACTATCATGACGAAACGGACGAACAACGCCTTGCCCGTCGCAAGGCTCGCTGGACGCCGACCACCTTGGTCGAAGCCGTCCCGAACGCTTGAGGAAGACTCTCAATGTCGATCGACATCCTGATGCCCGCCCTGTCGCCTACCATGGAGGAGGGGACCCTCGCCAAGTGGCACGTCAAGGTTGGCGACACCGTCAAGGCCGGCGACGTGATCGCCGAGATCGAGACCGACAAGGCGACGATGGAGGTGGAAGCCGTCGATGAAGGCGTGATCGAAGCCATACTGGTCGAGGCCGGGACCGAGAACGTCAAGGTCAACGCCCAGATCGCCAAGCTGACGGGCGAGGGCGAAAGCCCGGCTCCGACGCCGGCCGCGGCCGCTCCCGTCGCCGAGGCGCCAAAGGCCGCCCCGACGCCCGCTGCGCCTGTCCAGGCCGCTGGCGAAACCGCTGCCCCAGCCAAGGCTGCGCCCGCCGTCGCGCCGACCGGCGACCGCGTGTTCGCCTCGCCCCTGGCTCGCCGCCTGGCTTCGGCCGCCGGCCTGGACCTGAAGGCCATCACCGGCTCGGGGCCCCACGGCCGCGTGGTCAAGGCCGACGTCGAGGCCGCCGGCAAGGGCGGCGCGACTGCCGCTGCCGCTCCCAAGGCCGCTGCGGCCGCCTCGGCTCCGACGGCCGCCGCCGAGCCGCGCAAGGTTCTGTCGCTGGAGCAGATGGGCATCCCCGCCGGCTCCTACGACCTGATCCCGCTGGACGGCATGCGCAAGACCATCGCGCGCCGCCTGACCGACAGCTTCCGCGACGTGCCGCACTTCCCGCTGGTCATCGATCTGGAGATCGACGCCCTGCTGGCCGCCCGCGCCAAGATCAACCGCCTGCTGGAAGGCCAGGGCGTCAAGGTGTCGGTCAATGACATCGTCATCAAGGCCTGCGCCGTGGCGCTCAAGCGCGTGCCGGAGGCCAACGCCTCCTACACGCCCGAGGGCATCGCGATGCACAAGCACGCCGACATCGCCGTGGCTGTGGCCATCGACGGCGGACTGATCACCCCGATCGTCCGCGCCGCCGAGACCAAGGGCCTGGCCCAGATCTCAGCCGAGGTGAAGGACCTGGCGGCCCGCGCCAAGTCCAAGAAGCTCAAGCCCGAGGAATTCCAGGGCGGCACCTTCTCGGTCTCCAACCTGGGCATGTTCGGCATCAAGCAGTTCGCCTCGATCATCAACGAGCCGCAGGGCGCGATCATGAGCGTGGGCGCCGGCGAGCAACGGCCGGTCGTGAAGAATGGCGAGCTGGCCGTGGCCACGGTGATGACCATCACCCTGACCTGCGACCACCGGGTGGTCGACGGCGCGATCGGGGCCAGGTTCCTGGCCGCCTTCAAGCCGCTGATCGAAGAGCCGCTGACGCTGCTGGTCTAGGCGGGGAACGACGATGTCGGTCTACGACTTCTCCGCCAAGACGCTAGACGGCCACGACACGAGCCTGGCCGACTATCGCGGCCAGGTGCTGCTGATCGTCAACACGGCCAGCAAGTGCGGCTTCACCCCGCAATATGAGGGGTTGGAGACGCTGTACCGGGACTACAAGGACCGCGGTTTCACGATCCTGGCCTTCCCCTGCAACCAGTTCGGGGCGCAGGAGCCAGGGACCGCCGAGGAGATCGCCAGCTTTTGCGCGCTGACCTATGACGTGACCTTCCCGGTGCTGGCCAAGATCGACGTCAACGGCCCTGACGCCCACCCGCTCTATGCCTATCTGAAGCACGAGCAGAAGGGCCTGCTGGGCACCGAGGGCGTCAAGTGGAACTTCACGAAGTTCCTGATCGGCCGTGACGGCGAGGTGGTCGAACGTTTCGCGCCGACCACCAAGCCCGAAGACCTGACGCTCGCCGTCGAGGCGCTGCTTTAGACACTCTCTCCTGGACCGGCCTTGGGGCCGATCGACCGACGCCCGCCGGCTCCCCCCGAAGGCGTCAAACCTAGGGTAAGAACACCATGTCCACGGAATTCGACGTCGTCGTCATCGGGGCCGGCCCCGGCGGCTATGTGGCCGCGATCCGCGCCAGCCAACTGGGCCTGAAGACGGCGATCATCGAGCGCGAGAACCTGGGCGGCGTCTGCCTCAACTGGGGCTGTATCCCGACCAAGGCGCTACTGAAGTCCGGCGAGATCTTCGAGCAGCTCTCCCACCTCGGCGGCTATGGCCTGGCGGTCGAGAAGGCCTCGTTCGACTTCGCCAAGATCATCGACCGCTCACGCGGCGTGGCCAAGACCATGTCGAACGGCATCGCCTTCCTGATGAAGAAGCACAAGATCGAGGTCGTCGAGGGCGAGGCCCGGCTGGAAAAGGGCACGCCGTCTCCGAAGGTGGTCGTGGCCCTGAAGGCCGGCGGCAGCCGCACGATCCAGGCCGGCAGCGTGATCCTGGCCAGCGGCGCCCGGGCTCGCGACATCCCCGCCATCGGCGCGGTCTCGGACGGCGACAAGATCTGGACCTATCGCGACGCCCTGGCCCCCAAGGCCATGCCCAAGTCGCTGGTGGTCATCGGCTCGGGCGCCATCGGCATCGAGTTCGCCAGCTTCTACCGCGCCCTGGGCGCCGAGGTGACCGTCGTCGAGGCCGTCGATCGCATCATGCCAGTCGAGGACGCCGAGGTCTCAAAGGCCGCCCAGAAAGCCTTTGAGAAGCGCGGCATCGCCTTCCGCATCGGCGCCAAGGTGACCAAGGTCGAGAAGACCGCCACCGGCGTCTCGGTGGCCATCGAGGCCGGCGGCAAGGCCGAAGTTCTGACCGCCGCCGTCTGCATCGTCGCGGTGGGCATCGCCCCCAATACCGAGGGGCTGGAGTCGGTGGGCCTGACCCTCGAACGCGGCCATGTTGTCACCGGCAAGCACGGCGAGACCAATGTCCCGGGCCTCTACGCCATCGGCGACGCCGCCGGCCCGCCGTGGCTGGCCCACACGGCCAGCCACGAGGGCATCCACGCCGCCGAGCACATCGCCGGCTACAAGACGCCCGCCGTCCACTCGCCCATCCCCGGCTGCACCTACGCCAACCCGCAGGTCGCCTCGGTGGGCCTGACGGAAGCCGCGGCCAAGGCGGCCGGGATCGAGGTCAAGGCCGGCCGCTTCCCGTTCAAGGTCAATGGCAAGGCCGTGGCGGCCGGCGAGACCGAGGGCTTCGTCAAGACGATCTTCGACGGCAAGACCGGCGCCCTGATCGGCGCCCACATGATCGGCCATGAGGTCACCGAGATGATCCAGGGCTTCGTCACCGCCATCACCCTGGAAGCCACCGAGGAGGACCTGCACGGCATCGTTTATGCTCACCCAACGATGAGCGAGGCCATGCACGAGGCGGCGCTCGACGCCTATGGCAGAGCGCTGCACATCTGATCTGATCCTTCTCCCCTTGCGGGAGAAGGTGGCGGCCGAAGGCCGACGGATCAGGGGTCTCTCAAAAGCCAAACGCCGCGCCCAGCTTTGAAGCCAGGCGCGGCGTTTTCGTTCTTCAACCCTCATCCGTCAGCTTCGCTGACACCTTCTCCCGCAAGGGGAGAAGGGGAAAACTACGGCCGCTTTCGCACCTGGGCGTCGATGCTCAACTCACCCGGCCCGGCGAACGCCAGGTACAGGAACACGAAGCAGAACAGGATCGCCGCCTCGCCGCCGTTCAGGGCCGGCCAGAAGCCCTTGCTGAAATGGGCCAGAAAATACGCCACCGCCATCTGCCCCGACAGGATGAAGGCGACCGGCCGGGTGAACAGGCCGAGCGCCAGCAGCGCGCCGCCGACGATCTCCAGCCAAGCGGCGACCAGCAGCAAGGTCGGCAGCGGATCGGGCGACCCGGGCTGGGCGGCCGGGAAGTGGAACACCTTCATCAGGCCATGCTCCATGAAGAGCAGGGCGGCGATGATTCGAAGCAGGCTAAGCACCCGCGGCGCCCACACGTTCAAGCGTTCCATGATCTTCCCTCCAGCGATTGATGGCGAGGCTGGGGACAGGCGCATGCGCCTGTCCCCAATCGCATTAGAGCATTTCCCGACCTGACTGCGTCAGGCCGTGAGCTCTAATCTTTTGTTTTGACGCATTTTTCTTCACGCGAACCGGAACCACTTCGCTCGAAAAATGCTCTAGGCGGCCTTCGCGTCCTGATCGGCCATCCGCTGGATGGCGACATAGTCGGTCTTGCCGCTGCCCAGCACCGGCACTTCCTGCACCTTGAGGATCTTGCGCGGCACGGCCAGTTCCGGCGCGCCGATGCTCTGGGCGTGGGCGACCAGCGAGGTGACAGCGGCGTTCTGGCAGTCGGTGACGAGAACCAGCTTCTCGCCCTTCTTCTTGTCGGGCATCGAGATCACCGCGTGGCGGCCGTCGGGCCAGACCGCGCTGGCCAGGTCCTCAGCGGCGGTCAGGGAGACCATTTCGCCGCCGATCTTGGCGAAGCGCTTCACCCGGCCCTTGATGGTGACCCACAGGTCGTCGGTCATGTTCACCACGTCGCCGGTGTCGTGCCAGCCGTCCTCGGGGGCGTCGACGCCGCCGTCCTCGCGCAGATAGCCCGACATGATGTTGGGGCCGCGCACCAGCAGGCGGCCGCCGCCGCCGATCCCCTCAACCGGTTCGATCTTCCACTCCTGACCGGGCAGCAGACCGCCGACCGTGCCCCGGCGGTTGTCCTCGGGCTTGTTGACCGCGATCACCGGCGAGGCCTCGGTCGCCCCGTAACCCTCCAAAACCGGCACGTCACCAAACTTCTCGTTGATGAGGTTGTGGGTCTCTTCGCGAACCTTTTCAGCGCCGCAGACGATGAACCTCAGACCAGAAAGCTCATCGCTGTCCGAGGCGCGGGCATAGTGGTTGAGGAAGGTGTCGGTAGCGAACAGCACCGAGGCGCCGGTGTCCTTGACCAGGGCCGGGATCTGCTTGGTGTGCAGGGGCGAGGGATACTGGAAGGCCTTCATGCCCTTCAACAGCGGCAGGATCACGCCGCCGGTCAGGCCGAAACAGTGGAAGATCGGCAGCGGGTTGAAGAACACCCAGGCCGGGTCCAGCGCGATATGGCTGGCGATCTGCTCGGCGTTCGAGACCAGGTTGGCCTGGCTCAACACCACGCCGCGCGGGGCGCCGAAGCTGCCCGAGGTGAACAACACCACGCCTGGATCCGACGGCTTGGCATGGGCGCGCAGGGTGCGGGGAAAGGCCCCGGCCACGGCGGCGAACAGCTTGTCGCCGGTGCCGATCGTGCCGCGCACGTCTTCCAGATAGGTGATCGTCGCCTTTTCACCCAGCGCGTCGACGATGTCGTGCAGCTTGCCCAGCTCGATGAATTTGTGGGCCGTGAGCACCCGCTTGACCCCGGCCAGCTCGCAGGCGGCGCGCAGGTTGCGCAGGCCGGCCGTGAAGTTGAGCATGGTCGGCACGCGGCCGAAGGCGTGCAGGGCGAAGAAGGTCACGACCGCCCCGGAGCCTGACGGCAGCAGGATGCCGACATGCTCGCCCGGCTGGGTCATGGCCGCGATCTTTCGGCCCAGGGCAAACGCGGCGCGGATCAGATCGGTATAGCTGAGCGGATTGCGGTCCTGATCTTCCAGGATCGGTTTTCGGGCCCCGTACTTGTCACGGGCGTCCAACAGGGCGTCGAAGAGAGCCTTCTGGCCCGCCTGAGCGTCAAATACGACCGGCATGCCGGCGAAACCTCCCCGAAGCGCGACGTGGCGCGCTCGTCTGATTGAAGCGGGACCCTATCGATGGAGCCTGGCTTTGCAAAGTCCGGCGACGCGCACGTCACCGCACCGATCCCTCTGAAATGCGATCGACGCCTTGGCGTTCAAGGATTGGCCTTTTAACGCCGGGGTGGCGGATAGGCCATGGGGGCGCTGACCGTGTCGTCAATGGCGGCCAGCCAGGGACCGCGCACCGAGTCCGCCGCAAGGTGGAGGGCGTGACGGGCGGTGGGATAGCGGGTTTCGACACAGGCGGGTAGGGCGGCGCAGACAGTGCGTTGCGGGGCGGGCAGAACCTTGGAGTCCTGGCCCGCGTCGAGCATGACGACTGGAACCCGCACGCGCTTGAGATCGCGGCCCACGGCGTCGACCGCGTCGTAGAAGGCCGCGTACCAGGCCAGACTTGGCGCGCCCATCCGCAGGTCGGGATTAGCCAGTTGCCAGGCCTGCTGCACGCCGCCCCGGGCCTTGTCGTGGCTCAGCGCGCCATCGACCCCTGCGTCGCGTTTCCAGCCGGCCTGACCGGGATAGCGGAGGAAGCCGAGCTTCAGGCTCCGGGCCCAGCGCGCGATGCGGATCAGTTCGCTCTTGGGGCGCGGCAGGTCGGCGATGTCGAAATTGGGCGAAGACAGAATCAACGAGTCGGCCCGCAGACCTTCTTCCGCCGCCCGCAGCGCCACCAGCCCGCCGTCGCCGTGTCCCAGCACCGCGAACGGGTCACGCCCGTTCGGCCGGATCACCGCCCTGACCATGGCCTTGGTCGCCGTGACGTCGGGCGCGAAGCTGGAGACATGGCCCAGATCGCGCCAGGGGCTGGCGCGTTCCGAGCCGCCCTGGCCCTGGCGTTCCAGCACCCACACCGTATAGCCGCGGGCATTGAGGTCCCGCGCCGTCTCGAACCAGACCTCGGCCGGTTCGCCATAGCCCGGCAGGATCAGGATCTGGCCGCGCGGCGCGTTGGGCGTGGTCGAGACGCCGTAGCGCTGCACGCCGTCGTCGCCGACCTTCACATAGCCCCAGGCCCAGCCAGGCGGCGGCTGGAACCGCACCGCCAAGGAGGGCGGCGTGCGGCTCTCGGCGAAGGGCGCGCGGACGGCCTCGTCGCCGCAGGAGACGAGGGGCAGGGCCAGCAGCAGGGCGAGAACTTGGCGACGCATTCCAGGCACTCATTTCGCGCCTTTAAGCCACATGCAAGATCGCATGCTTGATCCGGAGGCCAAGAAGTCCGATCTAGGCACTATGGTCACCTTGATCGACACGTTGAAGGCCCGCGTTCCAGGCGAGCGCGCCCGTCACCCGGAAAAGCAGAACCGCCCCGACACGCCGGTGCTGCGCAAGCCCGACTGGCTGCGCGTGCGCGCGCCCGGGTCTGGTCAGTACAATGAGACCCGCGCCATCGTTCGCGAGCACAAGCTGACCACGGTCTGCGAAGAAGCCGCTTGCCCCAACATTGGCGAATGCTGGAGCCAGAAGCACGCCACCATGATGATCATGGGCGAAATCTGCACCCGCGCCTGCGCCTTCTGCAATGTCGCGACAGGCATGCCCAACCCTCTGGACGCCGACGAGCCGCGCCGCGTGGGCGAAGCCGTGGCCAAGATGGGCCTCAAGCACGTGGTCATCACCTCGGTCGACCGCGACGACCTGGCCGACGGCGGGGCGTTGCATTTCGCCCAGGTGGTGCTGGCAATTCGCGCCTCCGCGCCCGGCACGACCATCGAAATCCTGACCCCCGACTTCCTGCGCAAGGACCGGGCCGAGAACGTGGTCATCGATGCCCGTCCGGACGTCTTCAACCACAATCTGGAAACCGTGCCGCGACTCTATCTGAAGATCCGCCCTGGCGCCCGCTACTACAACTCCTTGCGCCTGCTGGAGCGGGTCAAGGAGCGCGATCCGAGCCAGTTCACCAAGTCCGGCCTGATGGTGGGGCTGGGCGAGGCCAAGGAGGAGGTCATGCAGGTTATGGACGACATGCGCTCGGCCGGCGTCGATTTCATCACCATCGGCCAATACCTGCAGCCCACCCGCAAGCACGCGCCGATCGACCGCTTCGTGACGCCGGAAGAGTTCCAGGCCTATGAGGCGATCGCCCGGGCCAAGGGCTTCCTGATGGTGTCGTCCAGCCCGCTGACCCGCTCGTCGCACCACGCCGGCGAGGATTTCGCAAAGCTGGCGGCGGCCCGCCGGGCGCTGGACCTCAAGAGCGCCTAGCCTTGCATCGCCATGTCGTCACCCGGGTGCTGCCCTATGCGCCCGAGCAGTTGTTCACCCTGGTCGGCGACGTGGAGTCCTATCCGCAGTTCGTGCCGTGGCTGACCAGCATGCGTACCTGGAACAGCCGGGTGGAAGGCGCGGTCTCGACCGTCGACGCCGAGGCCCAGGTCGGCTTCTCGTTCCTGCGCGAGAAGTTCGCCACCCGCGTGCGGCGCGACGCCGAGGCGCTGAGCGTGGACGTCAGCCTGCTCTATGGGCCGTTCAAGCGGCTATCGAACCAGTGGCTGTTTTCGCCGCATGTCTCTGGAACATCTGTGGAATTCGTCATCGACTTCGCGTTCAAGTCGCGCGTGCTCGATGCGCTGCTGGCGGCCAATCTGGATCGCGCGGCCAATACCCTGATCGGCTGTTTCGAAGCGCGGGCCGTGGCGATTTACGGGGCCAAGAGCTAACCCCGCTTCCCCGCCGTCTCCTCCACCCGCTCCTCGAAGTCGCCGAGGTTGCCGAACAGGTTCTCGACGGCGAACACCAACCCAAACACCCTGGCGGCGTCGTCAAAGCCGAGCGCGCGGGTCCCGCCGGTTTCGCGCAGGGTCTCGACCGCAGTCTGGAAGGCCTGGTGCGCCCCCCCGAAGGCCAGGCGGTCGGGGCGAGGCGCGCCGGCCAGCAGCGCCGCGCAGGCGCGCAGGAACGCCGCGCAGGCGCCAAGCATGGCCGCCGACTGCAGGCTAAGGCCCGGGGCGGGCAGGGTCTCGCGCAGAGCCCGGCCGATCTGGGCGCAGTCGTTGCGCAGCCGCCACAGCGTGCGGGGCAGGGCGTCGGTCACCGAATGGTCGCTCAGCTTGCTGGCGTTCTCGCGCTCGGCCTCGGCCATCGCGGTCTGCAGCTTGGCCAGGGCCGCGAGCGTGTCGTCATAGTGGGCGCGGGCGTCGAACTCGGTTTCGCCGCCGCGCAGCTTGCGGGCATAATGCTCTAGCAAATCGGCCAGCAAGCTTGTGACCTTGTCGACGCTCTCCACCACCGACGCGTGGGCGCGGGCGGGGAAGATCAGCAGGGTGGCTGCGATGCCGACCACGCTGCCGACCGTGATCTCGGCCACCCGCAGGAAGGCGGCGACCAGCGGGTCCATGTGGGTGGTCGTGCCGATCAGCATGATTACGGCGGTCACCGGGGCCACCTTGAACGCGGGTCGGACGGCGGCCAGGAAGGCCAGCAGGGCCGCCGTGATCGCCAGGATCGGTCCGCCGGCCTCGGGGAAGCGGACGTGGAGCATCGCCGCCCCCGCGCCGACCACGGCCCCGACGGCGGTGCCCATCAGCCGCTCGATCGAGGCGGTGATGGTCGCGCCCAGGCTGGACTGGACGACGATCACGGCGGTGAACACCGCCCAATAGCCCTGCGGCAGGCGCAACAGGGTCGCCAAGGCGTAGGCCGCCAGCACCGCCGCCGACACCCGGACGGCGTGGCGCAGTTCGGTTTTGCGACCGGCCGCCTTGGCCAGGGCGGCGCGAGACAGTCCGAGGCCGACAAACCGCCGCCAATGGCCGGGCGAGTCGCTGGGCGGGTGGTCGGCCATGCTAGGCCACCGCCTCACGCAGCATCTCCAGCGCCGTGCGCACGGCCGCCAATTGGACGCCTTCGCGGGTCTCGCCCTCGAACAGCTCGTGGCGATGGACGACCGAGCGGTTGGCGCGGGCCACGGCGAAATGCACCGTGCCCACCGGCTTCAGCGGCGAGCCGCCGCCGGGGCCGGCCACGCCGGTGATCGACACGGCGACATGGCCGTTGCTGGCCTCCAGCGCGCCTTCGGCCATCATTCGCGCCACCACCTCCGACACCGCGCCATGGTCGGCGATCAGGTCGCCCGGCACGCCCAGCATCTCGGACTTGGCGCGGTTGGTGTAGGTGACGAAGCCGCGCTCGAAGACGTCGGAGGCCCCGGAAACGTTGCAGATCGCGCCGGCCACCAGGCCGCCGGTGCAGCTTTCGGCCGTGACCAGCCGCAGGGACCTTTGCCGGGCCTCATCGATCAGCAGGCGGGCCAGAGTCTGGATTTCGAGCGGAAACATGAGGGACTCCTGCGGCTGATGCGGGGACACACTCACACCACGGCCGGTGATCGCATGGCAATGTCGATGGGGGGAGTGTGTGCCTCGATCTCCGTTCGCAGCCCCTAGGCCGGCGTCTCGACCACGGCGATGGCCTGAGCCGCCAAACCCTCGCCGCGGCCGGTGAAGCCCATGCCTTCGGTGGTGGTCGCCTTGACGCTGACCCGGTCGAGCGGCAGGTCGAGGATCTCGGCCAGTCGCGCGCGCATGGCCGCGCGGTGCGGTTTGATCTTCGGCCGCTCGCAGATCAGGGTCACGTCGACATTGATCAAAGCCCCACCCCGCGCTCGCACGAGATCCACGGCATGGATCAGGAACTTGTCCGACGACGCGCCCTTCCATTGCGGATCTGTGGGCGGGAAGTGGTCGCCGATGTCGCCTTCGCCGATCGCGCCGAGGATGGCGTCGGTCAGGGCGTGCAGGCCGGCGTCGGCGTCGGAATGACCGATCAGGGTCTCGTCGTGAGCGATCTCGACGCCGCACAGCCACACGGATTGGCCCGGCCCCCAGCGATGGGCGTCGAAGCCCTGGCCCATGCGGGTGATGCGCGCGGCGCCCGCCAACAGCTCGGCCATGGCAAAGTCCTCCGGATAGGTCAGTTTCATCAGCATCGGGTCGCCGGGGATCGCGACCACGCGCCCGCCGTCGGCCTCGACCACCTGAGCATCGTCGGTCGGTTCGCTCGGTCCGGACCATGCCGTATAGGCTTTCACCAGACGTTCCCGGCGGAAGGCCTGGGGAGTCTGGGCGCGCCAGAGGTTGTCACGCGGTTTCGTGACAAGACCAGCGTCGAGCGCCGCGCTTTTCAGCGTATCGGCCACCGGCAAGGCTGGAATCGCGCCGTCGGCGGTCGCGACGGCGGTGAGGAGCGCGGCGATTGTTGCGGCGCCGAGGAAGGGACGGGCGGCGTCGTGGATCAGGACGGGCTCATCGGCCGGGCGGTCGGCCAACAGGGCCAGCCCGGCCTGGACGGAAAGGGCGCGCGTCGCGCCGCCGGCCGTCGTCGTCCAGCCTGAAAGGCCGTGTAACGCGTTGTCCAGAGCTTCGCGCGCGCCCGGATCGGCCACGATCACAAGGCTTTGAGCCCCCGCGTTCAGCAACGCTTGGGCTGACCAACGCAACACGGGCTTGCCCGCCACAATACGCCACTGTTTGGCTTGGCCGGGGCCGCTGCGGGTCCCGGAGCCAGCGGCGACGATGACGGCGGAGAAGGTCATTGTGGCTGTTTAGCCGCATGCGGAAACTTGTCCAGCGATGTGGGCTTTACTGCGCCGCACAATATGCCTAAAAACAGTGCGGTGGGGATGCGTATAAAATGAGCAACACTCTCGCAGTCGGCAAGGTCGAGGTACCCGGACGCGTATGGATCGCGCCGATGACGGGTGTCTCGGATCTGCCTTTCAGGGAAACCGCCACCCGCCTCGGCGCGGCCTATGTGGCGACGGAAATGGTCGCCTGCGCGGAATTCGCGAGAGGTCGGCCCGACGCCGTGCGCCGCGCGGCGGTAGGTAAGGGCCTGCCGCTGATGGTCGTCCAACTGGTTGGCCGTGACCCCGTCTTCATGGGCCAGGGCGCGCGGTTGGCCGCCGACGCCGGCGCCCAGATCATCGACCTCAATTTCGGCTGTCCCTCCAAACAGGTCACCGGCGGCGTCGCCTCGGGCTCGGCCCTGATGCGCGAGCCCGACCTGGCCGAGGCCCTGGTGGCCGCCGCCGTCAAGGCCGTGGACGTGCCGGTCACCGTCAAGATGCGCCTGGGCTGGGATGACCACAGCCGCAACGCCGCCGACATCGCCCGCCGGGCGGTGGACGCCGGCGCCCAGGCCATCACCGTCCACGGCCGCACCCGCTGCCAGTTCTACAAGGGCGAGGCCGACTGGGAGGCTGTCGCGGCGGTCAAGGCCGCGGTCGGCGTGCCGGTGCTGGTCAATGGCGACATCGTCGACGGCGACACCGCCCGCCGGGCGCTCGAACAGTCCGGCGCCGACGGCGTGATGATCGGGCGCGGCGTTTATGGCCGTCCGTGGATCGCCCAGGCCATCGAGGCGGCCTTGCGCGGCGAAGGCTTCCGCGAACCGGATGCTGACGAGCGCCTGGCCATCGCCGTCACCCATTTCCGCCGCAGCCTGGACTTCTACGGCCAGAGCGTCGGCCTGAAGATGTTCCGCAAGCACCTTGCCTCCTACATCGAGGCCGCGCCGTGGCCCGACAGCGAGGAAGCGCGCCGGATCGCCCGCTCGGCCCTGTGCCGGCTGGAAGATCCCGCCGCGATCGAGGATGGCCTGGCCAACCTGTGGCTGGGCGACCGGAGGCTCGCCGCATGACCGATCATGCCCGCGTCGTCCCCACCAAGATCGCCGACAGCCTGAAGATCGCGGCCTTCGACCTCAGCCCCGAACCCGCCTTGGTCGTCGACCGGGAAGGCGCCCTGGTGGCGGTCAACGAGGCCGCCGAGGCGCTGTTTGGCCAAGGCCTGTCGCTGCTGGCCCGGGGCCGGTTCCGCGCCGCCCTGCCGCCGGGCTCGGTGCTGGTCTCGATGATGGACCGCGCCCTGTTCGAAGGGGCGCTGGTCCGCGAGCACGGCGTCGAGGTCAACCTGTTCGGCCAGCCGCCGTTCGAGGCGGACGGCGCCGCTGCGCCGCTGG
Organism: Caulobacter sp. DWR3-1-2; assembly: GCF_049896225.1. NCBI lineage: Bacteria > Pseudomonadati > Pseudomonadota > Alphaproteobacteria > Caulobacterales > Caulobacteraceae > Caulobacter > Caulobacter sp. DWR3-1-2. Next base: position 324,041 of record NZ_JAFCTW010000001.1, read on the forward strand.
GCGACGGCTCGGTGCTGTTGACGCTGCACGTCAAGGGCGTGCTGGGCGTCGAGCGGGCCTCGGACGCCGCCGGCCTGCGCTCGGTGGTCGGGCTGGGGCGCATGCTGGCCCACGAGATCAAGAACCCGCTGGCCGGCATTCGCGGCGCGGCCCAATTGCTGAAGACCGGCGCCAGCGCCGCAGACCAGCCGCTGGCCCAGCTTATCGTGGACGAAACGGACCGCATCCGCCGCTTGGTGGAGCGCATGGAGGCCTTCTCCGACGAGGTCCCGAGCCCGCGTGAGGCCGTGAACATCCACCAGGTTCTGGACCGCGTCCGCGCCCTGGTCGTCAACGGCGTCGCCGACGGCTTGGCGCTGGAGGAATATTATGATCCGTCGCTGCCGGATGTCTGGGGCGACGAGGACCACCTGATCCAGGTGTTCCTGAACCTGGTCAAGAACGCCGCCGAAGCCGCCCACATGCGCGGCGACGGCCTGGGCATCCTGTCGATCCAGACCGCCTGGCGTCCCGGCGTCCGGGTGCGCGGCGCCGACGGCAAGGCCTCGGCGGGCGCGCCGATCGAGATTCGCGTCCAGGACAACGGTCCCGGTGTGCCCGACAGCCTGCGCGACCACCTGTTCCAGCCGTTCGTCACAACCAAGGCCAACGGCACGGGCCTGGGCCTGGCCCTGGTCACCAAGCTGGTGACCAGCCACGGCGGACTGATCGATTTCGAATCCGAGCCCGGCCGCACGGTGTTCCGCGTGCTGCTGCCCATGGCCACCGGAAAGCTTGCTTCCTCCACTGGAGACGCCCACGCATGAACGCCGCCAGCAAGAAAATCCTGATCGCCGACGACGACAGCTCGGTGCGTCTGGTGCTCAGCCAGGCCTTCACCCGGCTGGGCTATCAGGTCCGGGCGACGGGCAACGCCACCACGTTGCTGAAATGGGTGATGGACGGCGAGGGCGACCTGATCGTCACCGACGTGATGATGCCCGACGAGAACGTGTTCGACGTTCTGCCGCGCATCCGCAAGGAACGGCCCAAGTTGCCGATCATCGTGATGAGCGCCCAGAACACCCTGCTGACGGCGGTCAACGCCGCCGACGCGGGCGCGTTCGAATACATCTCCAAGCCCTTCGATCTGGACGACGTCACGTCCGCCGCCCGCCGCGCCCTGTCGCGTCCGGCCGACGCGGAGGCCTCCAAGGCCCAGGCCCGGGCCATGCGCGACGAGCGCCTGCCGCTGATCGGCCGCTCGGCCCCGATGCAGGAGGTCTATCGCACGATCGCCCGGCTGGTCGGCGCCGATCTGACGGTGCTGATTCTCGGCGAAAGCGGCACAGGCAAGGAACTGGTGGCCCGCGCCCTGCACGAACTGGGTCGCCGCCGCGACGGCAAGTTCGTGGTCATCAACCTGGCCGCCGTGCCGCGCGAGCGGGTCGAGACCGAACTTTTCGGACGCGGCGAGGGCGACCAGGGCCGGCTGATCGAGGCCGATGGCGGCACGCTGTTCCTCGACGAGATCGGCGACATGCCGCTGGACGCCCAGACACGCCTGCTGCGGGTGATCGACGGCACTGAGCCGGTGCTCAACCCCAAGACCGGCCGCCGGCCCAATGTACGGATCATCGCCGCCACCAACCGAGACCTGCGCGGCCTGATCCAACAAGGGCTTTTCCGGGAAGACTTGTTCTTCCGCCTCAACGTGGCCCCCGTGCGCCTGCCGCCGCTGCGCGACCGCACCGAGGACATTCCGGACCTGGCCCGCACCTTCCTGCTGCGCGCCGCCCGCGAAGGCCTGCCCTCCAAGACCATCGACTCCAGCGCCCTGGACCGCATGAAGACCCACGCCTGGCCGGGCAATGTGCGCGAGCTGGAAAACCTGATCCGCCGGATGTGCGCCCTCTATGCCGAGGAGCTGATCACCGCCCGCATCGTCGATCGCGAGCTGCAGGATCACACCCCCACCGCCCATGCCGACGAGGGCCCCGTCACCCTGGCCAGCCTGGTGGAGCGCCACCTGTCGTCGCACTTCGCCGATCAGCCGGATGGCTTGCCGGCGGCCGGGCTATATGACCGCGTGCTGCAGGAGGTCGAACGACCGCTGATCCAGCTGACCCTGTCGGCCACGCGCGGCAACCAGGTGCGCGCCGCGGAAATCCTCGGCCTCAACCGCAACACTCTGCGCAAGAAGATCCAGGATTTGGGCGTCGAGATGACGCGGGGGCGCCGATAAGGCGCGGGCGTGGTGCCACCGGCTAGTGGTTGCCGGGCCGCATTCCTGTTCCCGGGCACCTGCGCAGGGGAGGTGCCGCAGCTCAGACGGGCTGTTTTGGCGCGTAGTTCAAACTAAGCCCCTACGCCCAACGCTCACTACTAGCTGGGAATTGGGCGAGGCTGCTTCCTAGCCGCCTTTTCTGCCTTTCTTGCGATCAGGCGTCTCTGCTGACGAGATGAACTTGGAGCGACTGGTTCCTGTGGAGCCTGGCTGGCTACAACGCCCTGAGCCTCGAGCGCTTGTTGGATGCTTTTTAGAACGGCAATCGACCGTTCATCTCGTTCCACCTGGCTCGCGTTATCAGCCTTGTCGTCGTACCAAGTCCACACCGCGAAGAGCAGCGCCAGAATCGCAACAACGAGGCTGGCCCAGGCAACCGCATCGCTCCGTATCGTCTCGGCGATGTTTGGATTGATTGCCGCGACGGCTTCGGCAATTTCGTCCGGCGCGAGGGTGCCGGCTTTGGCGGATTTTGCCAAAAGTTCGATTGCTTCAAGATCGGTTCGCCGAACATCAGGCGCTGTGAAAGCTCCGTACAGTTCTCTAAAAGCGGCGAAGCTCGATGCTGGTCCGCGTGAAAGGGTAGCAGAAGCATCAGACCCGTAAATATATTCTCCGTCTTGTACTGAGCCAACTCCTCCACACCTTGGGCATGGCCCTTCTTTGTTCCCGCTCATGGAAGCTCGGGCATTCCTTATTACCATGCCGTGCGATGGCCATAAATGCAGGCAGTTGTCACACCTGACTGGCGTACTCATTGTCACCAACTCCTGCGCTCTAGGCCAATATTGGCTCGCCGATCTTTGCGGATCCAATAAATCTGCACTCCAGTGGCGAACGAATCCACTCTTGGCTGGAAAGCGTATTGCATTGGTTGCGCACCGCATCGAAGTTGCGTCAATGGCCGTATCGCAGCGCAAACACCTCGCGCCGATGTAGGTCACGCAATCGGTTGCATCGAACCAAGCACACACCGCTGACGCTTAATTGGCACATACCTGTTGAGTTTGGGGCACACCTCCCCTTAAACTTGTTGAATGGCGTCCGTTCCATCCGTGCTGGAGTTCGAAGGACCGCCGACCCGGTTCAGCCGGGCCTGGTGGCGCGAGCTACTGCGATCGCGCTTTACGCTCGGCGGGGCCTACGGGCTGGCCGTCGCCCTGACCGCCACGGCGGTGGGGCTGGCCTCGTCGCCGCCGACCACCGGGCCGATCGGACCGGCCACCACGGTCATCCTGGCGGTGCTGGGCTTCAACCTCGCCTTGATCCTCTGCGTGGCCGGCATTGTCGGCTGGCGGCTCCTGGACCTGGTTGATGCGCGAGCCAGCGACGCTGGCGCGCGATTGCATCTGCGCTTCGTCGGCCTGTTCTCCGTCGCGGCCGTCGCCCCGGCCGTCATCGTGGCCCTGTTCTTCGGCGTGCTGGTCAACCGCGGTGTCGACGCCTGGTTCAGCCAACGCGTGCGCACAGTGGTCGAAAACTCCGCCACCGTGGCGCGCTCCTATGTCGCCGAGCAGATCACCTATATCAGCCAGCATGTCGGGCCGATGGCCGGCACGCTGAACGAGGCGGCGCCGACCCTGGCCGACTCGCCTGTCGCCTTCGGCCACTTCCTGCGCAGCCTGGCGGACGACAACGGCTTCTCGGCCGCCTATGTGCTGGACCGCGACGGTCGCATCCTGGCGCGCGCCGAGAGCGATGACGCGCCGCCGTTCCTGGCCCCGCCACCGTCGAGCTTCAAATGGACGGACACCGGCGAGATCACCTCACAGCGCTTTGTCACGGAGGATCTGTTCCGGGCGCTTTACCGCCTCAAGGGCTTTCCCGACGCCTATCTCTACGTGGCCCGGCCGATCGACAAGGGCATCCTGGCCCACCTGATCGAGTCCGAGGAGTCGCTGATTTCCTATCGCGAGGCGGCCAAGAACCAGGATCGCATTCAGGTGATCTTCGGGCTCAGCTATATCGAGACCGCGCTTTTGGTCCTGGTCGCCGCCGTCTGGGTCGGCATCGCGGCCGCCAACTCGATCGCGGCCCCGGTTTCCGGCCTGGTACAGGCCGCTGGACGGGTGTCGGCGGGGGATCTGGACGCCCGCGTCGATGTCGAGATCGGGCCCGAGGAAATCCGCGCCCTGTCCGTGGCCTTCAACATGATGACCACTGACCTGCAGGCGCAGCAGGCGGCGCTGCGCGTCGCCAGCCTGGACGCCGAGTCGCGCCGGCAGTTCATCGAGACCGTGCTTTCAGGCGTCAGCGCCGGCGTGGTGGGCTTGGACGCCGAGGGGCGGATCACCGCCTTGAACCGCCGGGCCGGCGACCTTCTGGCGCTCGACGACAGCGCCGTGGGCCAATCCCTGGCCGAGGTTGCGGCGGAGCTGGAGCCGGTCGTGCAGGAGATCAGCGGGGGGCGCCCCAATGCCGAGGTCGAGATCGACGTGATCCGCGGCGGTGAGACCCGACGCCTGCGCTTCCGGGGGGCCGGCCACGCGGCCGAGAGCCTGGTGCTGACCTTCGACGACATCACCCGCCTGGTGGCCGCCCAACGCAACGCCGCGTGGAAGGACGTGGCCCGGCGCATCGCCCACGAGATCAAGAACCCGCTGACCCCGATCCAGCTGTCAGCCGAGCGCATTCGCCGCAAGTATCGCAAGGACATCACCAGCGATCTCGAGACCTTCGACCGCTGCACCGAGACCATCATCCGTCAGGTCGGTGACATCGGCAGGATGGTCGACGAGTTTTCGGCCTTCGCCCGCATGCCGGCCCCGCGCTTCGCGCCGGCCAATCTGGCCGAGATGCTGCGCCAGGCGGTGTTCGCCCAGCGCATCGTCGATAACGAGACCGACGTGATGATCGAGGAGCCGGGCGAGGACGTCTGGATCAGCTGCGACGCGCGGATGGTGGGTCAGGCCCTGACCAACATTCTCAAGAACGCCGGCGAGGCGGTTGGGGCGCGTCGTCTGGTGACGCCAGAGCCGGGCGGGCGGATCGTCGCCAGCCTGATCTCCGATGACGAGCATCTCTGTCTGGTGGTCGAGGATAACGGCGTGGGCCTGCCGGCCCGCGACCGCGATCGGCTGACCGAACCCTATGTCACGACCCGCGAGAAGGGCACAGGCCTTGGCCTGGCGATCGTCAAGCGGATCATGGAGGACCACGAGGGTGAGCTGGTCCTGACCGACGCGCTGCATGGAACCGGCGCCCGGGTCATACTGAGGTTCCCCACGACCGCGCGGCTCGCCGCCGCCAACGCACTGAGTGGCGTAGAGGAGATGATATGAGCGCTGACGTGCTTGTGGTCGACGACGAGGTCGATATCCGCGAACTGGTGGCCGGCATTCTCGAGGACGAGGGCTACGCCGTCCGCGTGGCCGCTGACAGCGACCAGGCCCTGGCCGCGCTACGGGCTCGCAAACCCGCTCTGCTGGTGCTCGACATCTGGATGCAGGGCGGGGGCATGGACGGGCTGGAACTACTCGACATGGTCAAGGGCCTGGATCCCGACCTGCCGGTGATCATGATCTCGGGCCACGGCAACATCGAGACCGCCGTAAGCGCCATCAAGCGCGGCGCCTATGAGTTCCTGGAAAAGCCGTTCAAGTCCGACCGCCTGTTGCTGGTGGTGGAGCGGGCGCTGGAGGCGGCCAACCTCAAGCGCGAGAACCGCCGTCTGCGGGTGCAGAGCTTCAGCTCCGATGGCCTGATGGGCAAGTCGACGGCGGCCCAGGCCCTGCGCCAGCTGATCGCCAAGGTCGCCCCCGCCAACAGCCGGGTGCTGGTCTCGGGCCCGCCCGGCTCCGGCAAGGAGCTGGTGGCGCGGTTGATCCACGGCTCCAGCGCGCGACTACGCAACGAGTTCGTGGCGGTCAGCGCCGCAGGCATGGCGCCTGAACGTCTCGACGTCGAGCTGTTCGGCGAGGAAGGCGAGGGCGGTCGGCCGCGCAAGATCGGCGTGTTCGAGCGAGCCCACGGCGGAACGCTCTATCTCGACGAGGTGGCCGACATGCCGCGCGAGACCCAGAGCCGCATCCTGCGGGTGCTGGTCGAGCAGCGCTTCCGCCGGGTCGGCGGCGACACCGACGTCCAGGTGGATGTGCGGGTCATTTCATCGACCTCCCGCGAGCTGCGCGAGGAGATCGCCGCCGGACGGTTCCGCGAGGACCTGTTCCACCGCCTGAACGTGGTGCCGGTGCGCGTGCCGGGTCTATCGGAGCGTCGCGAAGACATCCCCGAGCTGATCGCCTATTTCGTCGAGCGCATCGCCGAGGCCACCGGCATGCAACGTCGCAAGCTGGGCGAGGACGCCCTGGCGACCCTGCAGGTCCAGGCCTGGCCGGGCAATGTCCGCCAGCTGCGCAACAATGTCGAGCGCATGCTGATCCTGGCGTCAGGCGAGCCGGGCGACCTGATCACCGCCGAGATGCTCAACACCCACGAGCAGCCAACGGGCGGCAATGCCGGGGCCATCGGGGCCGAGCGGATCATCGCCCTGCCGCTGCGCGAGGCCCGCGAGCTATTCGAGAGGGAGTATCTGAACGCCCAGATCCTGCGGTTCGGCGGCAATATCTCGCGGACCGCCAACTTCATCGGGATGGAGCGCTCGGCCCTGCACCGGAAACTCAAATCTCTCGGTGTCGCGGGCGCACGGGTGGAAGAGGAAGAATAGGGCAGATGTCGCGCTTCGCCTATGTCAATGGCCGGTTCGTGCGTCACGGCGAGGCCGTCGTGCATATCGAGGATCGCGGCTATCAGCTGGCCGACGGCGTCTACGAGGTGTGGGCGGTGTTCGGCGGCAAGCTGGCCGACGCGGCGGGCCATTTCACCCGTCTCTGGCGCAGCCTGGACGCGCTTCAGATCTCCCGTCCGATGAGCGAGGCGGCCCTGACCGTCGTGCTGCGCGAGGCTATCCGCCGCAACCGGGTGGTCGAGGGCATGGTCTATCTGCAGGTCAGTCGCGGCGTCGCCTCGCGCGACCACGCCTTCCCCAATCCCGCTGTGCCGCCGGCCGTGGTGATCACCGCCAAGCGCGTCGACCGCGTGGCGGCCGAGGCCAAGGCCGCCAAAGGCCAGTCGGTGGTCACCGTCGCCGAGAACCGCTGGGGCCGCTGTGACATCAAGTCGATCGGACTGCTGCCCAACGCCCTGGCCAAGCAGGCGGCCCGCGAGCGTGGCGCGGTCGAGGCCTGGTTCGTCGACGAGCTGGGCCTGGTGACCGAGGGGGCCTCATCCAACGCCTGGATCGTCGACGCCGAGGGCCGCCTGCGGACCCGCGACACCCAGGCCAACATCCTGCGCGGGATCACCAGATCGACCCTGCTGGAGGTGATCGCCGACGCGGGCCTGCCGATCGCAGAGCAGCCGTTCACGGTGGAAGAGGCCAAGGCCGCCCGCGAGGCGTTCATCACCGGCGCTGGCACGCTTGTCCTGCCGATCGTCAGCGTCGATGGCGCGCAAATTGGCGATGGAAAGCCCGGCCCCATAGCAACGCGGTTGCGGCGTCTCTATATCGAGCGCGCCAAGGCTGCGGCGATCTAGATTTGAAATCTAGCTTTCGGGGCGTTAGCGCACTTTCTTCGCGGATTGGTCATACCAACCGGCGAAAAATGCTCTAGTCTGAACTTGTTTGTGTGGGGGGCGCTTTGCCCTCCGAAACAATAAGAGGGGAATCCCCATGTCGACCGAGAAAAAACAAAACCTTCAAGACACGTTCCTGAACAGCGTGCGCAAGTCTAAGACGCCGCTGACCATCTTCCTGGTGAACGGCGTGAAGCTGCAGGGCGTTGTCAGCTGGTTCGATAACTTCTGCGTTCTGCTCCGCCGCGATGGCCAGTCTCAACTGGTTTACAAGCACGCCATTTCGACGATCATGCCGGCCCAGCCCGTGCAATTGTACGAGCCGAGCGCTGATCAAGACGACTGATACCCGGAGCGTGGCCCGCCGCGCTCCAATATTTGATTTAGGACCGTTTGACCAAATCCACCACCAAATCCATCGACCACGCGACGCCTGTCCTCAGGGCGTTCGTCATCCATCCCGTGCGTCCGACGCGCGGCCAGTCGGCTCTCGAGGCGCGCGATCCGAACGTGCGCCTCGAGGAGGCCGTCGGCCTGGCGCTGGCGCTGGACCTCAACGTCGTCGAGACGATGATCGCGCCCCTGCGCCTGGTCACCCCCGCCACCCTGTTCGGCAAGGGCAAGATCGAGGAGTTCGCGGCGATCTGCGAGGTCGAGAAGATCGACGTTGCGGTGTTCGACGACCAGCTGACACCCGTCCAGCAACGCAATCTGGAGCGGTCGCTCAACGTCAAGGTCGTGGACCGCACGGGCCTGATCCTCGAGATCTTCGCCCGCCGGGCGCGCACCCGCGAGGGCAAGCTGCAGGTCGAACTGGCCCGGCTGGACTACGAGCGCTCGCGCCTGGTCCGCACCTGGACCCACCTTGAGCGCCAGCGCGGCGGCACCGGCAACACCGGCGGCCCCGGCGAGACCCAGATCGAGCTCGACCGTCGTCTGATCAAGGACAACATCATCAAGCTGAAGCGCGAGCTGGACGAGGTGCGTCGCACCCGCACCCTGCACCGCTCTCAGCGCAAGAAGGTCCCGTATCCGACCGTAGCCCTGGTTGGTTACACCAACGCCGGCAAGTCGACCCTGTTCAACCGCTTGACCCATGCCACCGTCGTGGCCGAGGACATGCTGTTCGCGACGCTGGATCCCACCCTGCGCAACGTCAAGCTTCCCGACGGCCGGCCGGCGATCCTCTCCGACACCGTCGGTTTCATCTCAGACCTGCCGCATGAGCTGGTCGAAGCCTTCCGCGCCACCCTTGAGGAGGTGCAGCAGGCCGACGTGGTTCTGCACGTGCGCGATGTGGCTAGTCCCGACACCGACGCCCAGGCCCGCGACGTCCAGGCGGTGCTGGCCGAGCTGAAAGTCACGGCCGAGGACGGCAAGACCATCATCGAGGTCTGGAACAAGATCGACCTGGTCGACGGCGAGTCTCGCGAGATCCTCGATGGCCAGGCGCGCCGCGTCGGCGCTTCGGCGGTTTCGGCCGTCACCGGGGAAGGCTGCGCCGAACTGCTCAAGCGGATCGGAACCCTGATCGACGACACGCCGCCCGTCGCGGTGCGACTGGCGGCGGCGGACGGCGAAGCCCTGGCCTGGATCTATCGCAATGGCCGGGTCGAGAGCCGCGATGACGAGTCTGAGGGTGGCGTGCGCCTGATCGCGCGTCTCGACGCCCAGGCCCTGGGTCGTTTCGAGCGTCAGTTTCCCGACGTCTGGATCATGGCCACCAGCGACTAATCGTCGAACGCCGTTCTTCCGGGGCTTGCCTGTCTCGCGGTCTCGGTGAAAGCTCTGCGCTTTGCAATCGAGAGGCGAGTCATGAGCACGAATTGGGATGGGGTGTCGGTGCCGGATGCGGCGACCGTGGTGGTCAAGAAGATCGAGGGTTTCGTCGCCCACCCCTATGACGACAACGGCGCGATCGCCGGGGGCACCTGGACGATAGGCTATGGCTCTATCCGGGACGGCGCCAACAAGCCGGTGACGCCCACCACCCCGAACATCACCGAGGCCCAGGCGGTCAAGCTGCTGCTGCGCGACATGACGGGCGCGGCCAAGGACGTTCACAATCGGGTCAAGGTGGATCTGCTGGTCTGGGAGGCTGCGGGCCTGATCTCCTGGACCTATAATCTGGGCGCCGGCAATCTCGGGGCCTCGACCATGCTGCGCAAGATCAACGCCGGCGACAAGGCCGCCGTGCCGCTGGAAATGCGAAAATGGATCAACCAGGAGGGCAAGCCCTTGGTCGGCCTGCTGCGTCGCCGCTGGGCCGAGGCGGCGATCTTCCTGGGCAAGGATCCGGTCAACGCCATCGTCCGCGCCTGGCGCGAGATCGACTCGCTGGACGACTGGCCGGCGTTCTGATCCATGCTCCCCGCGAGACGGGCTTGCAAAAGATTACGCTTGTGATCTTTAGAGTCTGTGTCGCGTGGGAGGATAGGCGTTGATCGTTGAAGGCAAGGCCTGGGCCTCGACGCCGCCGCCGAAGCGCGGCTGGGTGTTGTTTCGCTGGCTGGTGGTGGGTCTGTTGCTAGCCATTCCGTTGGTGCTGGGCGGCTTGGCCCTGAAGGATCACTTCGACCAGACCAAGGCGATGCCCGCCCTGGAGGCAGACTGGAAGGCCGTGCGCCAGGCGCTCACCGACCGACTGCATCAGGCGGGACCGATCGAGGTCGGCCAGGTCTGGGCCACCCATGATCGCCAGCTGTGCGGCGTGGTCAACGGCAAGGGCAGCTTCGGCGGCAAGACCGGCATGGTCCGGTTCTACGCCGTCGATCGCCAGCCGGTCCTGAAGTTCGACACCGGGATCGCGGCGTTCGAAGAGGCCTTCGAGCCCTGCATGAAGGACCATTGGCTGGTGGTAAAGGAAGGCTCGCAGGAGACCGGCTTTTGCGCGACCAAGGAAGGCGACAAGGTCTGCAATCGGATCAGGTTCTAGGACGCGGAGCTCCAGCTCATCCGCGCGTGGCCTTCTCCGCCGCCTTGGCCGCGTTCCACAACCCGTCCATCTCCGCCAGGTCCGACTGATCCGGCGAGCGGCCATCCTTGGCCAGCTCGGCCTCGATGAATCCAAAGCGGCGGACGAACTTGGCGTTGGTGGCGCGCAGGGCGTCCTCGGGCTCGACATCGAGCTTGCGGGCCAGATTGGCGATGACGAACAGGATGTCGCCCAGTTCCTCGCGGGCCTTGGCCTTGTCGCCGGCGGCGATCTCGACCTTCAGCTCGGCGACCTCTTCGGCCAGCTTGTCGAGCACCTCGTCGGTGGACGGCCAGTCGAAACCGACGCGAGCGGCGCGCTTGGTCAGCTTCACGGCTCGGGTCAGGGCAGGGAGCCCGGCTGGCACGTCGTCCAGCACGCCACCCGCTCTTTCGGCTTTTTGGGCCTTGGCCTGGCGCTCCTGGGCCTTCAAAGCCTCCCAGCCGGCGTTCTGGTCGGCCTTGTCGGCATAGGCATGGTCGCCGAAGACGTGGGGGTGTCGGCGGATCATCTTGTCATTGATCGCCGTGGCCACGCCGGCCAGGTCGAAGGCGCCTTGCTCCTGGGCCATGCGCGAGTGGAACACCACCTGCAGCAGCAGGTCGCCCAGCTCTTCCTTCAGGTCGGCCAGGTCGCCGCGCTCGATGGCGTCGGCCACCTCATAGGCTTCTTCCACCGTATAGGGCGCGACGGTGGCGAAGGTCTGCTCCTGGTCCCACGGACAGCCGCCGTCGGGATCGCGCAGCTTGGCCATGATGTCGATCAGGGTGAAGAGCGGGTGCCCCTCATCACGCGGAGAGTCATTCAGCGGCGGGCTTGGGCGCGAGGAGGGGTGAGACATGCGGTTCCGGGCTCGGGCTGGGGAGGGGCTCGGCCGCGTCCCGTTCGTCGAGCTGACGGCGGATCTCGGCGTGGGCGGTCGCGTCCAGGCGATAGCGCAGGATGATCGCGCACACCAGCAGGGCCAGCACCGCCGGCACGAAGCCGAAGAGACCGATGAGCGCCGCATCGCCTTGGGCGCTGGGAGCCTTGGGGTCGAACCCCAGTTGGGCCAGCAACAGGAACACGCCGATCGCCAGGGCGTGGCCCAGCTTCACGGTGCCGTTGACGACGGCGTAGAGCAGGCCCGTGCGGTCGACGCCGCTGGCCAGCCGCTCCTCGTCGCCGATGTCGGCCATCATCGAGCGCACCAGCAGCGGCGCGGCCGAATAGGGCAGGCCGGCCAGGATCAGCGACACCACGCCAACCACGCTGAAGCCGCGAGGAATGAACACCGAAGCCACCTGGAAGACGGCGTAGACCACGGCGGCGATGGCCAGGGCTCGGTGTTTGCCAAGCCTCTTGGCGAGGGCCGGCCAAATCGGCGAACCACCCAAGGCGGCGACGAAATAGACCAGCAGCATGATGCCGGCCGTCGCCTTGTCGAACCCCTTGATGCGCTCAAAGAAGAAGAAGAACAGCGCGCCGCTGATGCCGGGGGCCAGGCCCATCAGCAGGTCGGCGAGCAGCAGTTTCTGCACCGACGGGCGCTTGATCAGGCCCAGATACTGCTTGAAGCCGGCCTCGTGCTTGACCGGCGGAACGTTCTTCTCGCCGACCACGGTCATGGCCAGCACGAAGGTCAGGGGCAGCAGGACAATGATGAACCAGCCCATGGCATGGATGCCGGCCGCATGGTCGCCCTTGAAGGCGATCGCCAGCAGTGGCGGCAACAGCAGCACCAGGATCATGCCGACCACATTGCCGGCGCTCCACCAACCATAGACTCGCGAGCGTTGCTGATAGTCGGGCGACAGCACCGCGCCCCAGGCGGTGTGCGACAGCACGGCCATGGAATAGCCGAGATAGCAGACCAGCAGGCTAAGCCACAGATAGAGCGGCCCGACCCCCGGCTTGGCCATGAACAGAGCGAAGGCGGCGATCATCAGCACCGGCGCGCCGGCCGCCAGCCAGGGCCTGAAGCGCCCGATGCGCGTGCGCGTGCGGTCCATCATCCCGCCAAGGATCGGGTCCAAGATGATGTCGGCCAGCCGCACCAGCAGGAAGGCCGAGCCCACCACCGACAGCGATAGGCCAAGCTCGCTGACATAGTATTCGGGCAGGTAGACCACCAGCGGCAGGCCCAGGGCCGCCAGCGGCAGGCAGGGCGCGGCGAAGGCCGCCAGGGTCCAGGATGAGCGCCGTCCGGTCATGCTTCCTCGCCACGCAGCGGGTTTGGCCCCGCGTTTATGATCGCCGATCAGACGCCGTGTCGGCGCCCCTGGCAAGTCGCGTGTGAAACGGGCGTTTCAGCGCACTTCACCGAACTGATCCGCGGAAAGACGCACGGCCAGCCTGTCTAAGGCTGTCTCTGCGTCCCGCCATGTTCCGCCATAGCGCGACCAGCGGATGTCGCCTTCGTGCCAGTCATAGGCGATCGGCGTGCGCCCGCCGGCCGGATCGACATCCTCGCTGGAGATGGGTCTCAGCCCCGCGTGTCGTCGGCCGCGGGCTTACGGGCGAGGCTGAACAGCAGCCAGCCCAGCAGGGCCGACAGGATGGAGCCGGCTAGCACGCCGATCTTGGTCTCGTCCTGCAGGAGGGGGGTCTTGAAGGCCAGGTTGTTGATGAACAGGCTCATGGTGAAGCCGATGCCGCACAGGGCGGCGACGCCATAGAGCTGCAGCATCGACGCGCCGCTCGGGCGTTGGGCCCAGCCCAGCTTGATGGCCGCCAGGCTGAAGCCGAAAACGCCGATCTGCTTGCCGACGAACAGCCCAAGGGCAGCGCCCAGGGTGGCTGGCGCGACCAAAGCCGCCGGGCCAATGCCGCCCAAGGCGACTCCGGCGTTGGCGAAACCGAACACCGGCACGACCAGATAAGCGACCCACGGCGCCAGGCCATGCTCCAGGCGGTGCAACGGCGACTGTCGGTCTTCGGTCCGGGCCGGCGACCCCTTCCTGGAGATTTGGGTGATCGGGATGGTCATGGCCAGGATCACGCCTGACAGGGTGGCGTGGATCCCGGACTTCAGGAACATCACCCACAGCACCGCCCCGACCAGCAGATAGGGCCACAGCCTGTCGACCTTGAGCCGGTTCATCGCCACCAGCACCCCCAGGGCCAACGCTGCCCCGCCGAGCGCCCACAGGGTCAGGTGATCGGTGTAGAATATGGCGATGATCAGGATGGCGCCCAGGTCGTCGATGATCGCCAGGGCGGCCAGAAAAATCTTCAGCGAGGCCGGAACGCGCGACCCCAGCAGCGACAGTACGCCCAGGGCGAAGGCGATGTCGGTGGCGGCGGGAATGGCCCAGCCGCGCAGGTTGTAAGGCGCATGGCGATTGATGGCCACATAGATCAGGGCCGGCACGACCATGCCCCCCAGGGCCGCGACGCCGGGCAGCACGCGCAGCGACCAGGTCGAGAGCTCGCCGTCGACCATCTCGCGCTTGATCTCCAACCCGACCAGCAGGAAGAACACCGCCATCAAGCCGTCATTGACCCAGTGGGCCACGCTCAGCCCGGCGATATCGACATGCAGGGCGTGGAAATAGCCGTCGGCCAGCGGTGAGTTGGCGACGAGCAGAGCCAGGGCGGCTGAGCCCATCAGCAGCAGACCGCCGGCGGATCCGGTCTGAAGAAAGGCCCGCAGGGCGGAGCGGGGGAGAGCGGTCGGCATCGGCGGGCCTCGCGAGAATCGACGGCGTGATCTTGGGGGCGTAGGAACGACGTGGCCAGCCAACAGTCCCTCGAACGGCTACAACCCCGCGATCCGCCCAATCGCGTCGATATCCAGCGATCGCTCCAGCACCTCCGCGATCTCGTCCAAGGCCGCGTCGACCTTGCACGCATGGTCGCCTGGCGATACCGCCACGCCCAGCGGCGCCAGCAGGGCCGCGCGGGCGTCGCCGCGTTCGAACAGGCCGTGGACATAGGCCCCCGCCACCCGGCCGTCGGCCGACACCGCGCCGTCCGCCACCCCGCCGTCGAACACCAGCATCGGCCGCGCCACGCCCGGACCGGTCGTGCGACCGATGTGCATCTCATAGCCGGAGAAGGCCGCGTCGCCGTCCAGCAACCGTCCCGAAGCCGCCCGCAGCACCTTGTCGCCGAGCAGCACGGTCTCGACGTCGAGCAGGCCAAGACCCGCCGCCGCGCCGGGCGGGCCCTCGATACCCTCGGGGTCGGACACGGTCCGCCCCAGCATCTGGTATCCGCCACAGACGCCCAGCACCCGGCCGCCGCGCCGGACGTGGGCCAGGATGTCGATGTCCCAACCCTGGGCGCGAAGGAAGGCCAGGTCGGCCAGGGTGGCCTTGGCGCCGGGCAGGATCACCAGATCGGCGTCGCCGGGCACGGGTGTTCCGGGCGGCAGGAAGGAAAAGTCGATGTCAGGATCGGCGCGAAGCGGGTCGAACTCGTCGAAATTAGCGATCCGCGACAGCATCGGCACGACGATCCGCGCGCGCCTGTCGCCGTCGGCGCGGGCCCGGCGCTCCAGCACCACGGCGTCCTCGGCGGGCAGGGCCCGAGCGGGGTGGACCCAGGGAACCATGCCCAGGTCCGGCCAGCCGGTGCGCGCCACGATCTCCCGCCGGCCCTCGTCGAACAGCGAAGGATCACCCCGGAACTTGTTGATGATGAAGCCCTTGATGCGGTCGCGGTCGGCGGCGTCGAGCACCAGGTGCGCCCCAGCCAAGGCGGCGATCACGTGGCCCCGGTCGATGTCTCCCACCAGGGCCACCGGCACGTCGGCGGCGTGGGCGAACCCCATATTGGCGATGTCGCCGGCCCGCAGGTTGGTTTCGGCCGGACTACCGGCACCCTCGACCAGCACGAGGTCGGCCTCGGCGGCGAGCAGGCGGTAGCTGTCGACCGTGGTGGCCAGCAGGTCGGGCTTGAGGCCCTGGAAGTCGCGGGCCTTATAGGTCCCGGCCATCCGGCCGCGAACGATGACCTGGGCGCCGACATCGCTCTGCGGCTTCAGCAGCACCGGGTTCATGTGCACGGTCGCGGGCGTGCGGCAGGCCAGGGCCTGCAGCGCCTGGGCCCTGCCGATCTCGCCGCCGTCGCTGGTCACTGCGGCGTTGTTGGACATGTTCTGCGGCTTGAACGGCCGCACGATCAGCCCGCGATTGGCGAACAACCGGCACAGCCCCGCCACCAGGGTCGACTTGCCCACGTCCGAACCACAGCCCTGGATCATCAGCGACGCCATGGCTGTCGGCTACCTTCGTGACTCGGCCGGTATGGCGGCTGGCAGGACGTATCAAGGGTTGCGACGGGCGTACATCCCATGCCTAGTGAAGCTTCCGTTGCTAGCCTGCTGGGAAGAGCTCGTTGAAGCGATATCTGTTGTTGGCGCTGGCCATGCTGGCGTCAGCGAGCCTTGGGGCGCGGCCAGCGGGGGCGGTCACGCCGACCAGCTGTCACGATCGCTATCTGGCGGGCCGAGCTATCCCGAAGCAGGTCGAAGGTTGGGTTTGCGCCGATTCCGCCCTCGCAGGCCTCGAACGCGCTGTCTTCAAGACCTTTGTCGATCAGCGGCGCGTGGATGAATGGGTCTCGATCGCGAGCGAGAATGACCTACGAATAGAGCTCATGAAGTGTCAGGACGCAAAGTGCGTTCGCTATCGCTACCAGGACCGCCTTGACGAGGTGGTGCAAGGCGCGCCGTTCCCCTTATCCCACGGCAGGTCTCTGCATCGCGTCGGCCATTATCCGCGTGCGACGATCTGGAGCCGGGATTTAGGCGGTGGCTGGAGGGTCTTCAAGTTCGACATCGACAACGGACCTCTTCCTGAATCACCGCCGGATAGCGGGGTCGTCCCAGGATTCTATGAGGGTCTTGAAATGTTCGTCGCCGAGATGGTGGATGGTAAGACACGCTATCGGGGTTCCGAGGGGAACGGCTTCGATATCCAGATCCAGAAGAATGGGTTGTGGACAGTCACGCAAATTGGCGAATGCCAATGCGGCGGCAGCCTCAGTTATACCGGCATCTATCGCTGACCATAGCTGGCGCCAACGCCTGGACCCCTCTATATCCCCGGTCACATGACCATCGATCACGACTCCCGCCTCCGGCGGCTGAAGTTCCGGGCCTGGCACCGCGGATTTCGGGAAGCGGACCTCATTCTGGGGCCGTTCGCGGATATTCATGGGCCGAACCTGACGCCTGAGCAGCTCGACACCTTCGAAACCCTGATGGAGGAGTCGGATCGCGAGATCTACGCCTGGATCGTCGGTCAGGAAGCGACGCCGGCCAGGTTCGACACCGATGTCCTCACCCTTATCAAGACCTTCCGGTATGAAGCCCACGCCGTGCGGCCGGTTGGGGACGGGGCCTGAACCTAGTTTTTTAAACCGCTCATCCCGGCGAATGCCGGGACCCAGGTGAAACCCACATGCCGACCCGGACGAATCTGGGTCCCGGCATTCGCCGGGATGAGCGGAATTTGAGTAACAGCAGTCACACCGGCGGCGTTGTCGCTGATCAATCTTTGAAGAGTTGCATGGCCTACGACGCCAAACAGATCGCCAAGGCCGCCGGGGGCCTGACCCTGGCCGGGGCGCCAGAGGGGTTTGACGCCCTGGTGATGGCCGACATCGCCCGGGCGCGCGGCGGGCTGACCGTCTTCGTGGCCCGCGACACCGCGCGGGCCAGCGCCTTCATCGACGCCCTGAAGTTCTTCTCCCCCGAGATCGAGGCCGTGCTGTTCCCGTCCTGGGACTGCCTGCCCTATGACCGCATCGGCCCCTCGGCCGGCGTGGCCGCCACGCGGATGGCCACCCTGCACCGCCTGGCCCAGGGCCTGGGCAAGGACAAGCCGGCCATCCTGGTCACCGCCGCGCCGGCCCTGCTGCAACGCGTGCCGGAGAAGGCCGTGCTGCAACGGGCCAGCTACGGGGCCAAGGTCGGGGGCGTGGTCGATGTGGCCGACCTGGAGCGCTATTTCGCGATCAACGGTTATGTGCGGGCCTCGACCGTCTCGGAGCGCGGCGAGTTCGCGATCCGCGGCGGGGTGATCGACGTCTATCCACCGGCCGCCGAGGAGCCGGTGCGACTGGACCTGTTCGGCGACACGCTGGAAAGCATCCGGGCCTTCGATCCCGAGACTCAGCGCTCGACCAAGTCGCTGAAGACCGTCGAGCTGCTGCCGGTCAGCGAGGCCCTGCTCGACAAGGCGGGCATTTCGCGGTTCCGCGGCGGATATATCCGCGAGTTCGGCGCGCCGGGCGACGACGCCCTCTACGCAACGGTCAGCGAAGGCGGCCGCCGGGCCGGCCTCGAGCACTGGCTGCCGCTGTTCTATGAGCGGATGGCGACCCTGTTCGACTATCTGCCGGAGGGGGCCCTGGTCGGGGTCGACCACCAGGTCACCGAGAGCCGCGACGAGCGCCTGGCGATGATCGCCGACGCCTATGACGCCCGCGCCTCGGCCGACCGCAAGTCGGCCTATCGCCCGCTGAAGCCCGACGCCCTCTACCTGACCGCCGCCGAGTGGGATCAGGCGCTCGACAACCGCCCCAACCGCAAGTTCACGCCCTTCCAGCCTCAAGGGCTCGACGTCATCGACATGGGCGCAAAGCTCGGTCGCACCTTCGCCGCCGAGCGGGCCCAGGACAGCGTCAACCTCTTCCAGGCCACAGCCGAACACGCCACCACCCTGGCCGGGCAGGGGAAACGCGTGCTGTTCGCGTCGTGGTCGGAAGGCTCGTCCGAGCGCCTTGGCATGATGCTGGCCGATCATGGCCTGACCAGGATCCACTTCGCCGCCTATTGGCAGGCCGCCAAGGCCGCCGATCCCAAGGTCCCGCAGCGCGTGGTCCTGCCGCTCGACAACGGTTTCGAGACCGACACGCTTGTCGTGATCTCCGAGACCGACATCCTCGGCGACCGCCTGGCCCGGCCGCGCAAGAAGCGTCGCGCCGCCAATTTCCTGGCCGAGGCCAGCGCCCTGACCCCTGGCGACCTGGTCGTCCATATCGACCACGGCATCGGCCGCTACGAAGGCCTCAAGACCCTCGATGTGCAGGGCGCGCCGCACGACTGCCTGGACCTGCTGTATGGCGGCGAGAGCAAGCTCTATCTGCCGGTCGAGAACATCGACCTGCTGACCCGCTACGGGGCCGACGGCGAGAACGTCCAGCTGGACAAGCTGGGCGGCGCAGCCTGGCAGGGGCGTAAGTCCAAGGCCAAGGAACGGCTGCGGATCATGGCCGAGGGCCTGATCCAGATCGCCGCCGCCCGCCAGCTGAAGTCGGTGGAAGAGACTGAGCCGCCGCACGGGGTGTTCGACGAGTTCTGCGCCCGCTTCCCCTATGAGGAGACCGACGACCAGTTGTCGGCCATCGCCGACGTTCTGGAGGACCTCGGCTCGGGCAAGCCGATGGACCGGCTGATCTGCGGCGACGTGGGCTTTGGCAAGACCGAGGTCGCCCTGCGCGCGGCTTTCGTGGTGGCGATGAGCGGCAAGCAGGTGGCCATCGTCTGCCCGACGACGCTTCTGGCCCGCCAGCACTACAAGACCTTCAAGGACCGCTTCCAGGGCTGGCCGGTCAAGATCACCCGCCTGTCGCGCCTGGTCACCGGCAAGGAGGCCGCCGAGACCCGCGAGGGCCTCGCCAATGGCCAGCTGGAGATCGTGGTCGGCACCCACGCCATCCTGTCCAAGCAGGTGTCGTTCAAGGACCTGGGTTTGGTCATCGTCGACGAGGAGCAGCATTTCGGGGTCAAGGCCAAGGAGAAGCTCAAGGAGCTGCGGGCCGACGTCCACATGCTGACCCTGACCGCCACGCCCATCCCGCGCACCCTGCAGATGGCGCTCAGCGGCATCCGGGAAATGTCGATCATCGCCACCCCGCCGGTCGACCGCCTGGCGGTGCGCACCTATATCAGCCCCTTCGATCCGGTGACCCTGCGCGAGGCCCTGCTGCGCGAAAAGTATCGCGGCGGCCAGGCCTATTATGTGGTGCCGCGCATCAAGGACCTGGAGGAGATCGAGAAGTTCCTCCGCGTCCAGGTGCCCGAGGTCAAATATGTGGTGGGCCACGGCCAGATGGCCCCGACCCAGCTGGAAGACGTGATGACCGCCTTCTACGAGGGCCAGTACGACGTGCTGCTTGCGACGACGATCGTCGAGAGTGGGCTCGATATTCCCTCGGCCAACACCCTGATCGTCCACCGCGCCGACATGTTCGGCCTGGCTCAGCTCTACCAGATCCGCGGCCGGGTCGGCCGGTCCAAGGCGCGGGCCTACGCCTATCTGACCACGCCCAACGAGAAGACCATCACCCTGTCGGCCGAGAAGCGGCTGAAGGTGCTGCAGTCGCTGGACAGCCTGGGCGCCGGCTTCCAGCTGGCCAGCCACGACCTGGACCAGCGCGGCGGCGGCAACCTGCTGGGCGACGAGCAGAGCGGCCACATCAAGGAGATCGGCGTCGAGCTGTACCAGCAGATGCTGGAGGACGCCGTCGCCGAGCTGCGCCAGCGCCAGGGGGCCGAGGCCCTCAGCGAGGATCGCGGCTGGTCGCCGCAGATCAACACCGGCGCTGCGGTGATGATCCCCGACGAATATGTGCCCGACCTGAACGTGCGGCTGTCGCTGTATCGCCGCCTTTCGGAAGCCGAGAAGTCCGCCGACCGCGAGGCCCTAGCCGCCGAGCTGATCGACCGCTTCGGTCCGCTGCCGCCCGAGACGGATAGCTTGCTCAAGGTCGTCGCCATCAAGGGCCTGTGCCGCGAGGCCAATGTCGCCAAGATCGACGTCGGCCCCAAGGGCGCGGTCGCCAGCTTCCGCAACGACATCTACGCCAATCCGATGGCGCTGATGCAGTTCGTGGCCAAGAACAACATCGTCTGGAAGGTGCGTCCCGACCAGAAGGTGGTGATCAAGGGCGAGTGGGACACGCCCGCCAGCCGGCTCGACGCGGCGGAGAAAATCCTCGTGCAGTTGGTCAAGCTGGCCAAGGACGCCTGAGCCGGCGATTGGGGACATGCGCATGTCCCCCGTCAGCAGACGTCAATGCTCGGTGGATAGGAAGCAAAGTCTCGCGATTTCAACGCGTTGAATTTTCTCGACCTGATTTGATGCTCCCCCTGTCAGACCGCCCGCATACTGGTCTCACCTGAAAGCACGGGGAGGGCGCACGTACGGCGACCGAGGCGGCTTTCAGGGGTGGTCGAGCGGGAAGGCTTGTCCGCCGTGTCTCCGTCAAGGAGACGCCTTGGGTTGGAGTTGGGGCAGGTTCATTCAGGTGACGAAGCCCCGGCGCTCAGGGTCGGCGGACAGGCTGGCAGGTGCGGGCTGAAATCGCCCGCACGGTCCGGAGGGGTTAGCCGCCCTTCCGCCCGCCGGGGGCCAACTTCGGAAGCGGGTTAAGACCCCGCGCTTCGATGGCTCCCGTCTGAAGGCCACGCGAAGCGTCCGACCTTGTCGAAACGGTACATCTACTCAAAGCTATTCCGGGCGAGGCCCGGGCGCTTCGCACCCTTCCCAATTCGCCTCACAGCCAGATTGGCGTGAGATCACACCGACTTGCCCCCACCTGGCGACTTCGTCGCCTGTCGCGGCGAGGGGGCGGAAAGACCGCAAAGCGGTCAGGTGGGGGCAAGTGGGTGAGCCCCTAAACCTTCTTCGCCCGTCCCGCCCGGACATTGTCGATGGCCAGTTTCAGCGCTTCCATGTCGGCTCCGGCGATCATCTTGTCGCCGACAAAGAAGGCCGGCGTGCCTTCGATGGCCAGGGCCTCGGCCAGGGCGTGGGTGTCGGCCAGGTGCTGGGTGGTGGTGGCGTTGGTCGCCACGGCCTGGGCCTTGGCGACATCAATGCCGACCTCGCCGGCGATGCGAATCACGGCGGCGGCGTCCAGGCTCTTCTCGGCCATCAGGCGCTGATGCAGAGCGATGGTCTTGCCCTGGTCCTTGGCCCCCAGGACCATGCGGGCGGCGACCTCGGAATCATGGCCGAAGATCACGAAGTCCTTGAACACGAACCGCACGTCGGGGTTTTGCTGGATCAGCGCCACCACCTGCGGCGCGGCCAGCTTGCAGTAGCCGCAGCGGTAGTCGAAGAACTCGACCACGGTGATCGAGCCATTCGGATTGGCCACGAAGTCACGTGGATCGCGCTCCAGCGCCTGGCGATACTTGCCGATGACGTCCTTGGCCTTCTCGGCGGCCTGGCCGGCCTGCTTTTCCTGCAGCTTGGCGCTGACCTCCATCAGCACTTCGGGATTGGCCAGGAGATAGGCATGGACCTTCTCGCCGAAAGCCTTGTCCGGCTTGGCCGGGCCGCAGGCGATCAGGGAAAGGGCGGCGAGGGACGCGGCGGCCAGCGCCAGCGGACGTTGAAAGGGCATGGAGGTCTCTGGAAAGGGCGGCGACTAGCGGCGCAGGCCCGAGGTGACGGCGCCTTCCTTGGCCAGATCCTTGAGGTCCTGGTTGGAAGGGTTGGAGGTCAGGACGATGTCGGTGGCGCGACGCCATTCGACGCTGTCCTTCTTGAGCAGTTCCCGGGCTCGCATGGCGAAGACGCGGGCCTCCTGGGTGGCGCCCATGTTGAAATACTGCTCGGCGGTGGCCAGGCGGGCCTCGCCGTCCTCGCCGCGCTGGTCATAGGCCTGGGCCAGCAGGCGCCAGGCCACCGAATTGTCGCTCTCGTCGATCAGCGAGCGCTTCAGTTCGGCGATGCCCTCCTCGACCTTCTTGGGGTCGCTCTGGCCGATCAGGGTCTGGCCCAGATTGACCCGCAGCAAGGCGGCGTCAGGCTTCAGCGCCACCGAGCGGCGCTGGGGCTCTTCGGCCTCCTTGACACGGTTAAACTCGAACAGGATCTGGCCCTTGAGCTCCCAGAGATAGGGATTGTTCGGGTTCTCGGCGATCAGGCCTTCCAGAATCTTCAGGGCCCGGTCGGGCTCCTTCATCTGGTAATAGGCGATGGCCCGGGCATAGCGAGCTGGAAAGCCGCGATCGCTTTCCTTGTACTTGACGATCGCCACGCCGGGATTGATGAAGCCCTCCAGCTTGGCCTTCATGATCTCGTGTTCGGCCAGGGACTCCGGATCATCGACGGCGTTGTAATGCGCTTGCTTCTCGACCCGGCCGCGCAGGGCGTCGATCCGGTCGCCCGACAGCGGGTGGCTGCGGAAATAGGCGAAACGCCGCGACTGGTCGAAGACCTCCTGATAGCGGAAATTGTCGAAGAACTCGACCAGGCCGCGACCCGACTGGCCGGTGGCCTCCAGAAAGCCCGCGCCGGCCTGGTCGGCCCGGGACTCCTGGTCGCGGCTGTAGCCCAGGGCCCCCAGGGCGCCGAAATACTGGGCGTTGCCCATCAGCACGGCCCCGGCGTCGGGGGCGCCGGCCAAGGCGGCCAGCACGCCCAGGCCCATGGTCAGGATCATCGGCTTGAGGCCGGCCTTCATCATCTCGTCGGAGCGCAGCGGGTGAGCGCCGGCCAGGTGGCCGGTTTCGTGGGCAATGACGCCCTTCAACTGGTTGGGCGTCTCGGTCTGAAGGATCAGGCCGGTGTTGAGACCCATCATCAGGCCCTGGGTGGCGAAGGCGTTCAGTTCCTTGTCGCCGACCAGCAAGATACGCACCGTCTTTGGGTCCAGGCCCGCCGCCGCATAGATCGGGTCGGCGTCGCGGTGCAGGATTTCCTCGATCTCGGTGTCGCGGATCAGGGAGGCGCCGTTCTGGGCGCTAGCCGGCGTGGCCGGCGTCAGCGTGGCCGCGAGCAGGATCAGCGCCGAAAGCGCCGAGCCGGTTCGCAGACCGTTCTTGCCGGAAGCCGCCCAACTGCGGGAGGTCATCGAAGCTCTCCTGATCGCGCCCCCGCGCTCAAACAGCAGTCTAACGCGGTTCTCGGCGACCTGGAAACAGCGGTCGATCGAGTTCCCCACGGAGATAGTGATGAAGGCCGGCGGGACCAGGGCCCCGCCGGCCTTCATCACGGCTTATCAGCCGCGACGCCACCAGCCGCGCTTGGGCTTTTCAGGCGGGGTCAGGATCTCGGACGGATCGGGCTCGACCGCGACAGGCGTCTCAGCGGGCTCGATAGCGACCGGCTCGGGCTCTGGGGTTGGAGCGACGACCTCGACGTCGGCGGCCACCATCGGCGTGTCCTCGATCACCGGAGGGGCGATCGGGGTGGCTTCGGCGACCGGCGTTTCCGCCACGGCTTCGACCTCCACGGTTTCGGCCTCCACGGTTTCAACGACCTCGTCGGTGGTCTTGCGACCCCGGCTGCGCGGACGGCGCGCCTTCTTCGGCGCGTCTTCCTGCGGCGGCAGTTCGACCCAGATATCGGCCGGCGGACCTTCGATCACCGCCGGGGCCAGCGGCGCCGGCTCCAGATCGGCGACATCGACCCGTTGAGCGGGAGCCCGTTCGACGCTCGAGGCGTCGGCCACCTGTTCGGTGCGTTCGCCACGGCCTCGCCCACGGCGACCACCGCGTTCGGCGCGTTCGGCGCGTTCGGGACGCGCGGCGGTTTCCGCGACAGGCGCGGCGACCGCTTCCGCCGCCTCTACGCGCTCGGGACGATCGGCTCGCTCAGGGCGACGCTCGCCGCGGCCGCCATCCAGGGTTTCGGGATCGTGCCAGACAAAGGCGTTCTCGCCGAACGGCACCCGCGGTCGGGCCCAGGTGAAGGCGTCGGCCGGACGATCGCCGTCCTCGCGGCCGCCACGACGACCGCCACGGCGACCGCGACGGCGACGACGGCGGCGGGACTCCTCGTCCTCGCCCTCGATGTCGCCCTCGGCGCGTTCGACACCGTCGGCGTCTTCCTCGTCCTCGACGCCGGCCGCTTCGGCCGGGGCCTCTTCAGCGTCGTCTCGACGACCGCCGCGACGCCGGCGCTTACGACCGCGACGGCCGTTGGCGTCATCCTCAGCCGGCTCGGCGCGGGCCGGACGGGCAGGGCGCGGCTCGGCGCTCTCCTCATCCGAGGGCTCGACCTCGGCTTCGATCTCTTCTTCGTCCTCGTCCTCCTCGTCGTCGAACGCCTCGTCCTCATAGACGGGGTCCGGCTCGATCGGGGCGAAGATCTGCGGGGCCGGGCGTTCGCCCAGCTCGGTGCGGTCGATATCGTGCTCGGCCTGGTGCAGGGCGTCATCGACCAGCACGGTGACGAACAGCGCGTGGGTCTGTTGCAGGCGCAGCAGATAGGCGCGCTTTTCGTTCAGGATGTAGATCCCGACCGGGCGGCTGACCTTCAGGGTGACGGCGCCGCCGCCCTTCAGGGCCTCGACCTCGACAGCGCGAAGCGCCGCCAGGGCGCTGGACTCGACCGAGCGGACGCGGCCGGTGCCGTCGCAATGTTCGCAGACGTGGGTGGTGCCTTCCAGCACGCCGGTGCGGCGGCGCTGGCGGCTGATTTCCATCAGGCCAAAACCACTGATCTTGCCCATCTGGATGCGGGCGCGATCGTCCTTGAGCGAGTCCTTCAGGACCTTTTCAACGGCGCGGTTGTTCTTGCCTTCATCCATGTCGATGAAGTCGATGACGATCAGGCCGGCCAGGTCGCGCAGACGCAGCTGGCGGGCGGCTTCTTCCGCCGCTTCCAGGTTGGTCTTCAGCGCGGTGGCTTCAATGTTGCGCTCGCGGGTCGCCTTGCCCGAGTTGACGTCGATGGCCACCAGGGCTTCGGTCTGGTTGATCACCAGATAGCCGCCCGACCGCAGGGGCACGGTTGGCGAATAGATCTGGGCCAGATGGTCCTCGATCTTGTGCTTGACGAACAGCGGCGCCGGCTCCCGATACGGGAACACCTTCTTGGCCTGGCTGGGCATCAGCATGCGCATGAACTCGCGCGCTTCCTTGTAGCCAGCCTCGCCCTCGACCCAGATGCCTTCCAGCTCCTTGTCATACATGTCGCGAATGGCGCGTTTGACGAGGTCTTCTTCCTCGTAGATCAGCGCCGGGGCGATCGAGTGCAGCGTGTTGTCGCGGATGTTTTCCCACAGACGCAGCAGATATTCGTAGTCGCGCTTGATCTCGGCCTTGGTGCGCTTGGCGCCGGCCGTGCGGACGATCAGGCCCATGCCCTGCGGGACGTCCAGCCCCTGCACGACGCTCTTGAGACGCTTGCGGTCGGTGACCGTGGTGATCTTGCGACTGATGCCGCCGCCGCGGGCGGTGTTGGGCATCAGGACGCCGTAGCGGCCGGCCAGCGACAGATAGGTGGTCAGGGCCGCGCCCTTGTTGCCGCGCTCTTCCTTGACGACCTGAACCAGCATGATCTGCCGGCGGCGGATCACGTCCTGGATCTTGTACTTGCGCATCAGGCGGCGTTTGCGGCGCGCCAGTTCTTCCTCGACGGCGTCGTCCTCGTCATCGACGGCGTCGCCTTCGTTGCCGCCATCACGGCCATGGTGATGGTCATCCTCATCGTCGTGAGAATCGTCGCGCATCAGCGCTTCGCGGTCGGCGACCGGGATCTGGTAATAGTCTGGGTGAATCTCGTTGAAGGCCAGGAAACCGTGACGGTTGCCGCCATACTCGATGAACGCAGCCTGCAGGCTGGGCTCAACGCGGGTCACCTTGGCGAGATAGATATTTCCTCGGAGCTGTTTGCGGGTCCGGCTTTCAAAATCGAATTCTTCAACCCGGGTACCATCCACGACCACCACACGCGTCTCTTCGGCGTGGGCGGCGTCGATCAACATCTTTTTCGACATAAAGGGTATCTCCACGGCGCACGGCGAGCGCTGGGCTCGGGCGCCGATATGAATGAAGGGCGCGCACGTCACCGCCCGTCGCACCGCCAAGGCGGTTGCGGAAGGTCGGTCGCCAGAGGCGGTCGGGTGCGGCGCAGCCCATAAGGTTTCTGTGTTCCTTAAACGCGCCGGGGGGCGCGGATCGGAGGGAGCGTCGACGCCAGGGTTGGCTTAAGGGTCCGACGCGGGCCCTGCGGGACGATCCAGACGAAGGCTTCGTGCCTCACGCTGGTAATCGCGCCCAAACTCAATTCAGTCCGGCGATTCCGGCCACGGACGTGATTTGCACCCTAAGGGGATGCAAGTGTCCGCGAGATAGGAACCACTCGCGCTTACCGCCATGACGATCAGGGCGTTCAGCGCGCGGACCATAGTGTAGCAACAACGCATCACAAAAGAAAAGCACTCGACTGAAGCCGTTCGCGCGGCCATGTCGCATCGTGGGTTAACGGTTTCTCTACTCGAAGATGCAGATATCGTGGTTTGGTTAGGTTGAACGCCGCGGGGCGAACGGGCGGGCATGGCTAGGGTTTTGATCTCGGCGGCAAGAACGGGTTGGGCGCGCGCGGCGATGATCGTCGGCGGCTTGGCGCTGGCTGGCGTCGCGGTGGCCATGGCCCAGGGGCCCGCGCCGGCCGCAGGCGTGCAAAAGGTCCGCTTCGGCGGCGACCGCAACGAGACCCGCATCGTCATCGATCTGGATCGCGCGGCCTCCGGCAAGCTGCTGGCCGACGGAACTGGAGATCGCCGCGTGGTGATCGGCCTGCCCAACGTCACCATCGCCGGTGATCTGCAGGGTACGGGGCAGGGGCTTGTCGAGCGCTGGTCGATCGACGAGGCCGCGGGCGGCGCGCGCCTTCGCCTCGACCTCAAGGCCAATGCCGAGGTTCGCCGCCGTTTCCTGTTGCCCCCCGGCGACGGGACGTCGGCCTATCGCTATGTCATCGATCTCAAAGCGACCGATTCAGTGGGCGCGGCCCAGTCGCCGGCGCTTCGACCAACCCTCGTGTCAGCATCGGTCAAGGCCTCAGCCCTCCGCCTGAAGAAGGTGATCGTCATCGACGCCGGCCACGGCGGCAAGGACCCTGGCTCGTCGGGCGCCACCACCGCCGAAAAGGACGTCACCCTGGCCGCCGCCAAGGCGCTGAAATCCCGGCTGGAAAAATCGGGCCGCTACACCGTGGTCCTGACCCGTCAGTCCGACACCTTCGTTCCCTTGGAATCGCGAGTGCAGATCGCCCGTCGCGCCGACGCCGACCTGTTCATCTCGCTGCACGCCGATTCGGGACCCGACGCCACGACCCGCGGGGCCAGCGTCTACACCCTGTCGGAAAAGGGCACCGAGCGCGTGGCGCGGGTGCTCGAGAAGGACGACTGGCTGATGAAGGCCAACCTGCCTGGGCGCGACCGCGCGGTCAGCCAGATCCTGCTGGACCTGTCGCAACGCGCCACCAAGAACCGCTCCGCCGCCTTCGCCGAGACCCTGCTGCAATCGGTCGGGGAAGAGACGACCTTGCTGCGTCGCAGCCACCGTGACGCGGGCTTCATCGTGCTGCTGGCGCCGGACATTCCCGCCGTCCTGCTCGAAATGGGCTTCATCACCAATATCGATGATGAGCAGTTGCTTCAGACCCCAGCCGGTCGTGGCAGACTGATGGACGCCGTGGCCAGCTCGATCGAGTCCTATTTCGCCGCCCAGACCCGGCTGGCCGCGCGCTAGCCAGGTTCGCGAGGATGGCGAGAGCCGTTGGCGCCTCGCCCGATGCGCGCTAGAGCCTTGGTAGGGAAGACGCGTCGGACCTGGCCCGGCCCTGCGACCGCAAAACCGCTTACGTTTTTGCCGATCGCGCTCTAGAGGATTCGAACGGAGCGGGCGAAAGTGCGTCGCCCGACGGAGGCTGCGTGGATCTGAAGCCCAGAGACCGATGGATCGCCATCGCCGGCGTCACGGTGCTGTCCGCGATCGCCGTGGCCGGCTTCGCTATCGCTATCTACGCGGCCTGGCTGTTCCACGACATGCCCGACGCCGGTGAACTGCAGGACTATCGTCCGCCGACCGCGACCCGCGTTTACGCCTGGGACGGCACGCTGATCGGCGAATATTCCAAGGAACGCCGGATCTTTGTCCCCTACGACCAGATTCCGCCGCAACTGGCCCAGGCCTTTCTTGCGGCCGAGGATCATAACTTCTTCAAGCACGGCGGCGTCGATGTCAGCGGCTTCTCGCGCGCCATGCTCAACAATGTCGGCAACGCCGCGCGGGGCCGACGCCTTGAAGGCGGCTCGACGATCACCCAGCAGGTGGCCAAGAATGTCCTGCTGACCAGCGATGCGACGGTGGGACGCAAGTTCAAGGAAGCGATCCTGGCGCATCGTCTGGAGCAGTCGCTCGACAAGCAGCAGATCCTCGAGCTGTACCTCAACGAAATCTGGCTGGGCTACCGCTCGTTCGGCGTCGGCGCGGCGGCCTACAACTATTTCGGCAAGTCGCTGCCCGAACTGAGCCTGGCCGAATGCGCCTATCTGGCCGCCCTGCCCAAGGGACCGGATAATTATCATCCCATCCGCAACAAGGGCAAAGCCAAGGCCCGCCGCGACTGGATCCTGGGGCAGATGGCCGACCTCGGTTGGGTCAGCCAGGACGACGCTCGCAAGGCGATGGCCGAGGATCTGGTCGTCCAGGCCGCGCCCAGCCGAGCCAAGTATCGCGACGCCGACTATTTCGTCGAAGAGGTCCGGCAACGCGGCGTCGCCACGCTGGGCCCGCGCCTTAGCGAAGGCGGCTACTACATGCGTACTACGCTGGATCCCAAGCTGCAGACCGCAGCGCGGGTGGCCTTGATGGAGGGCCTGGAAAAGTACGACCGCCGCCATGGCTGGCGCGGGGCCTGGGGCCACGTCGAGACGATCGACACCGACTGGGAAAGGGCCATCAAGCTGAAGCCCCCGTCCGAACGGACCAACTGGCGCGCCGCGCTGGTCACCTCGTCCGCAGGCGGCGTGCGCTTGGCCAAGGACGGCGGCGAGGGGGCGATCGTTGGTGAGGACATGGCTTGGGCAAACGCCACCAAGGGCTTGAAGGCCGGCGATCTGGTGTTCGTGGAGAGATCCGACACCGGGGGCTATCGTTTGAGACAGATCCCCGCCGTCAACGGCGCCTTGGTCGCCATGGAACCCTATAGCGGCCGGGTAATCGCCTTGGTCGGCGGTTACAGCTTCTCCCTGTCCAATTTCAACCGCGCCACCCAGGCGATGCGCCAGCCCGGCTCGGCCTTCAAGCCGTTCGTCTATGCCACGGCCCTTGAGAACGGCTACACGCCGGCCAGCGTCGTGGTGGATAGCGCCATCACCTTCAAGGGCGCCAATGGCGAGGATTGGAGCCCGGAGAACTATCACAAGAAGTTCTACGGAGCCTTGCCGCTGCGCAAGGGGCTGGAGCAGTCGATCAACGCCATGACCGTGCGCCTGGCCCAGAGCGTCGGCATGAGAAAGATCATCGACATGGCCAAGCGCACGGGCGTCACCCGTGACATGGCGCCGGTGCTGGCCATGGCGCTGGGGGCGGGGGAGACCACGCCCTTCAAGCTGACCACGGCCTACACGCCCTTCGTCAACGGCGGCCGTCGGGTCGAGCCGCACCTCATCGAACTGGTGCAGGACCGCGAGGGCAAGGTGATCTTCCGCGCCGACAAGCGCGACTGCGTGCGCTGCGACGCCGGCTTCAACGGCGACGAGAGCCCGCGCATCCCGGCCTTGGGCGAACAGGTCATGGATCCGATCACCGCCTACCAGGTGACCTCGATGCTGCAGGGGGTGGTCCAGCGCGGCACTGCCGCCCAGGCCAGTTCGCTGGGTTATCCGTTGGCCGGCAAAACCGGCACCACCAATGAGTATCGCAGCGCCTGGTTCATGGGCTATTCGCCCAGCCTGGTGGTTGGAGTGTTCATTGGCTTCGACGATAACCGATCGCTGGGCGAGGGCGAGACGGGTGCGACCGGCCCTGTGCCGATCTTCATGGACTTCATGCGCGAGGCGTTGAAAGGCCAGCCGAAGACCGAGTTCAGGGCCCCCAAGAACGCCAAGTTCGCCATGGTTCGCGGCGTCCGCGAGGCGTTTCGACCCGGCACCGAGCCGAAGTTCACGGCTCCCACCGCCGCCAGTGGACCGCAGCCCTACGGAGCGGCTTGGCCCGACGGCAAGGTCGGCCCGACACCGACGCCGGGACCCGGCAAGCCGCCGAGCCAGGCTCCAGACATTGGTGGCCTCTACTAAATCCAGTCGGTCATTGCGCCGACTCCTGTCGCGGGCTATGTCCCGCGCCCTTCAACACTGTCACGGAGTTACGTGATGAGACCGGATGTCGAGGCCTCAGCGGCTGACATCGAGCAGTCCATTGGACTGCTCAGGAGGCGTCTTTGACTGGGATGTCGCGCTTCGCAAACTCGATGAACTGAACGCCCGGGTCGAAGACCCGACCCTGTGGGACCGGCCTTCCGAGGCCCAGGCGGTGTCGCGTGAACGCGCGGCCCTTGCCACCCGCGTCGAGGCCGTTCAGGTGCTGGTGACCGGACTGAAGGACGCCTTGGAATATGCCGAGCTAGCCGATATGGAGGGCGACGACGCCCTGCTGGAGGACGCTCGCGCCCAACTCAAGGCGCTGAAGGATACGGCCGGCCGCGCCGAGCTCGAGGCCTTGCTGTCGGGCGAGGCCGACGGAAACGACTGCTATGTCGAAATCAATTCCGGGGCCGGTGGGACCGAGTCCTGCGACTGGGCCGGCATGCTGCTGCGCATGTACAGCCGCTGGGCCAACGCCCACAAGATGACGGTCGAACTGGTGGAAGAGACCTCAGGCGATCAGGTCGGCATCAAGTCGGCCACCCTGCTGGTCAAGGGCACGAACGCCTATGGCTGGCTGAAGACCGAGGCCGGCGTGCACCGCTTGGTGCGCATCAGCCCTTATGACGCCGCCGCCAAGCGCCATACCAGCTTCGCCTCGGCTTGGATCTATCCGGTGGTCGACGACACCATCGAGATCGACATCAACCCGTCCGACGTGCGCACCGACACCTACCGGGCCTCAGGCGCGGGCGGCCAGCATATCAACAAGACCGACTCGGCGGTTCGCCTGACGCACATTCCGACAGGCATCGCTGTGGCCTGTCAGGCCGGTCGCTCGCAGCACCAGAACCGCGAGGAAGCCTGGAAGATGCTGCGGGCCCGGCTCTACGAGGCCGAGCTGCAGAAGCGGGAAGCCGCCCAGCAGGCGTTGGAGGACCTCAAGACCGACATCGGCTGGGGTCACCAGATCCGCAGCTACGTGCTGCAGCCCTACCAGATGGTTAAGGACCTGCGGACCAATGTCGAGACGTCCGACACCCAGGGGGTGCTCGACGGCGATCTGGACGAGTTCATGGGCGCGTCCCTGGCTCAGCGGGTCGGGGCGACGCGGGACGCCTGATCTCAGTCCTGCTGGCGTCGCCATGGCGTCAGCGGGATTTGTCAGCGTCGCAGTCTGCGACCAAGATCGGGCCTTGGCCTTCTGGACCGAGAAGGTGGGCCTGCGCGTCGCCACCGATCAGCCGGTGGGGCCGGGCAAGCACTGGATAAAGCTGAGAATTCCCGGGGCCGAGACCGGTCTCGCGCTGTTCACGCCGGACGGTCAAGAGGATCGCGTCGGCAAGTTCTTCAACGGCTCGTTCACCTGCGACGACGTCGAGCAAACCTATCGCAAGATGAGCGAAAAGGGGGTCGTCTTCGAGGGGCCGCCCGAGAAGCAGCTTCGGGGAACGTTCGCCAAGTTCCGCGGTCCGAATCGGCAACACCTTCGTGCTGTCCAGCCGCTGAGGCTCTAACGAGAGCATTTTTCGAGCGAAGTGGTTCCGGTTCGCGTGAAGAAAAATGCGTCAAAACAGAAGATTAGAGCTCACGGCCTGACGCAGTCAGGTCGGGAAATGCTCTAGCCGGCGGGCTTGGCGATCGGCGCAGGAGCGGCGAGCGCCTGGGGCGTGGGAGCAGGCTGCGGCTGCGCGGCCGGACGCTGGAATTTCAGGCTGCGGCCCTGGAAGAAGGCGCCGGTTTCCATCGCCAGTTGCTCGTGGGTGATGTCGCCGTCGATGTAGGAGGTGCCGTAGAGGCGGACCTGCTTGGCGGTGACGGCGCCGACCACCCGGCCGCGCACTTCCACCGCTTCGGCATAGATCGAGCCCTCGATGTGGCCCGTCTCGCCGACGGTCAACCGACCGACCCTGACGTCGCCGCGCACGATCCCGTCAATCTGCAGTTCGCCGTCCCCGGTGATGCCGCCTTCGATGGTGATGTCGGGAGAGATCAACGAGGCGACCTTGGGCGGGGCCTTGCGGGCCGCTGGCTCTGCGGCTGGAGCCATGGACATGGGCAACGGCTCGATGCGCGCCGGACCCTTGGACGCCTTAGCTTGCTTGCTGAACATACTCACCAGCCTTCAAGAAACGGTTCGGGTTCTGAGCCCGACCATTGACCCATACTTCGTAATGCAGATGCGGACCGGTCGATCGACCCGTCGAGCCCATGGCCGCGATGCGCTGACCGATCGCCACGCGCTGGCCGACCTTGACCGAAGTGGCCTGGAGGTGGGCGTAACGGGTCTTGAAACCGTTGCCGTGGTCGATCTCGACCACATTGCCATAGCCCGAGCGCACGCCGGTGAAGGACACGACGCCGGGGGCCGTGGC
Organism: Caulobacter sp. DWR3-1-2; assembly: GCF_049896225.1. NCBI lineage: Bacteria > Pseudomonadati > Pseudomonadota > Alphaproteobacteria > Caulobacterales > Caulobacteraceae > Caulobacter > Caulobacter sp. DWR3-1-2. The sequence continues at coordinate 357,279 of NZ_JAFCTW010000001.1, forward strand.
CATGATCGGCGTGTAGAAGGCGCCCGGGAAGTCCAGGCCCGAATGGAAGGCCGGACGGTGGGTGAAAGGGTCGAACCGCACGCCGTAGCTGCTGCTCAAGGCCGGATTGTTGGTCGGGCGGTAAAATGGCAGCTTCTGCGAGGCGGCGCTGAGCTGGCGCATGTCCGACATGTCGGTGGCGGCGTGCTGGATGCGGCTGGCGAAGTCTTCGTCAACATCGAGCACGGCGGCCAGGGCCCGCGGGTCCTTGGCCTCGATCAGCGGGCCACCCAGCGACGAGCCGTTGCGGCCTGTGAACGACCCCGCGTCGAGGCCGGCCATCCGCATGGCCAGGCGCAGGCGCTCGGCGCGGCTCTTGGCGAAGGTCTCGGCGGCGTCGATCAAGCGTTCCTGATCCATCCGCGTTGCCTGGATGCGCTCGATCGGCGAGGCGCCGAGCACGTGCGGCTTGACGACCTGCAGCGCCTGGGACGCGCCGGGCACGCCTCGGAAATCACTAACCAGGAAGGCCAGGGCGGCATGTCGCTTCTCAACGGAATTAGCCAGCTCGTCGAGCGAGCCGCTGTTGGCCGACAGCTGAACCATCGCGCTGTTCAAACGGGCCTGGCGGTCGGCGTTGAGGCGTTCGTAATAGGCCTTCTGCTTGATGACCATCTGGTCGGTCGAGCTGACGGAGAGGGCGCTGACCATCATGGCCGCGGTGCAGACGCCCATCCAGAGGGCCGCGCCGGCGATCACCGTGGCGCACATAAGCTGCTTGCCGGTGGAGAAGACATAACCGCGCATCTCGCCGCCGGAGCGCACGTACAGGTGGCGTTCCGGAAACAGATCTTCCAGGGATTGTCGCAGTCGCTTGAAGCGCGTGATCGCCATCGCCCTAGGAAACCCCCGTTTTCAAGGTCTCGGCGATATGCAACGAGAAAGCCGAAGCGTGCAAGACACTTCGCGCCCAGGGTGAACCCGCAGCGTGACATTCCTCATGCAATTCAAGTGATAACGCGGTCAGAGACATCTTGTCATCGTCTGAGCGTCTCAGTGTTGCGATCAGCGCACGGTTGATGCGCCAAAGCCACACGGTTATTTCAGGGCCCGCGCCGCCGTCAGCACGGCCTTGATGTGGTTGGGCACCTTGACCTTGCGCCAGGTTTGGCGAACCACGCCCTCGCGGTCGATCAGGAAGGTCGATCGGTCGATGCCCATATACTTGCGGCCGTACATGCTTTTTTCCACCCAGGCGCCGTAGGCCTCGACGATCTCGCCGGTGGTATCGGCGGCGAGATCGACGGTCAGGTCATGTTTCTTGCGGAACTTGGCGTGGGAGGCGGCGCTGTCCTTGGAAATCCCGACGATCAGAGCGCCAACCTTGGCGAACTCCTCGACCTCGGACGAGAACTGCAGGGCCTCCGATGTGCAGCCTGCCGTGTCATCCTTCGGATAGAAGTAGAGCACGACGTTCTTGCCCTTCAGGGCCGCCAGGCTGACGCGGCCGGTGTCGGTGGCCAGATCGAAGTCGGGGGCCTTATCGCCGGGTTCAAGCATCTGTCTCTCCACAATCCTGTCACCCCGGATAGCGGCCTCGCCGCTTCCGGGTTGTTACACCGGCTTTATCAGCACGATCTTCTTCTTTCCCGCCGCCAGCTTGACCACCCCATCGATCAGGTCGGCCGAAGTGACCAGGCGGTTGGCGTCGGGCTCGGCCTTGTCGTTGAGCTTGACGCCGCCGCCTTGGGCCAGGCGGCGGGCTTCGCCGCGCGAGGCGGCCAGGCCGGCGTCGGCGAACAGGTTGGCCAGGACGATGCCGACTTCGAGGTCCGCGACAGGCACCTCGAAGGTTGGCAAATCGACCGACAGCGCGCCTTGCTCGAAGGCCTTCTCGGCCGCGTCGCGGGCCTTGCGGGCTTCTTCCTCGCCGTGCGCCATTCGCGTGGCCTCGTCGGCCAGCACCTTCTTGGCCTCGTTGATCTGCGCGCCCGGCAGGGCTTCCAGCCTGGTGATCTCGGCCAGCGGCAGGTCGGTGAACAACTTGAGAAACCGGCCCACGTCCGCGTCCTCGGTGTTGCGCCAGAACTGCCAATAGTCGTAGGGGCTCAAGGCGTCCGCGTTCAACCAGACGGCGCCGGCGGCGGTCTTGCCCATCTTCGCGCCGGAGGCCGTGGTCAGCAGTGGCGTGGTGAGGCCGAACGCCGGTTGCTGATCAACGCGACGGATCAGCTCGACCCCGTTGAGGATGTTGCCCCACTGGTCCGAGCCGCCCATCTGCAGCACGCAGCCGCGCTTGCGGTTGAGTTCCAGGAAGTCGGTGGCTTGCATCAGCATGTAGTTGAATTCGAGGAACGTCAGCGGTTGTTCGCGATCCAGCCGCAGCTTGACCGAGTCGAAGGCCAGCATCCGGTTGACCGTGAAGTGCGTGCCGTATTCGCGCAGGAACTCGATATAACCCAGCTTGCTCAGCCATTCGTCGTTGTCGACCATCACTGCATCGGTCGGACCCTCGCCGAACGTCAGGAACTTCTCGAAGACGCGCTTGATGCTGGCGATATTGGCCTGGATGCCGTCATCGCTAAGCATCTTGCGGCTTTCGTCCTTGCCCGAAGGGTCGCCGACCTTGGTGGTCCCGCCGCCCATCAGCACGATCGGCTTGTGGCCGGTTTGCTGGAGGCGCCGTAGCATCATGATCGAGATCAGATTGCCCACGTGCAGGCTCGAAGCCGTGGCGTCGAAACCGACATAGGCCGTGATGATCCCGCCGGCGGCCGCGGCGTCCAATTCGTCCGGGTGAGTGATCTGGTGAATGTAGCCGCGCGCCTGCAGTGTCTGGAGGAATTCCGACTTGAAGGACGCGGCGGCGGACATGGCTCGACTCTCTAATTCTGGTGACCGCGCGTCTAGCACGGGCGCGGCGTTCTGTGGCGAGGGTTTCATCGGCGGGTCTCCTGGGATTTTGATCCGGAGACGTTCGCCTTGGGCTGACGCGTCGCCGGGTGAGGCGGGCGCATCGACGTGATCGGTCGGCGTTCCCGCTAGGACAGCGGGCGATAATAGGCGCGGGTCGTGAGGCGCGGGGTGATCATGGGGTCTAGCTAGCCGCCGCGACCCGTGGCAGTCAACCAGCCCATGCGTATCCTGGGATTCATGACCGGCACCTCGCTCGACGCCGTCGACATGGCGGTGCTCGATACCGACGGCGAGGACATCCAGGCCTTCGGCCCGGCCGGCGAGCGCAAGCTGCGCGAGGCGACCCGCGAGCTGCTGTTGGAGACCACGGCGATCGCTCGCGGCTGGGCGCGGGATGAGCCCGAGCCTTCGATCTTCGCGGAGGCCCGGCGGGCCGTCGCCGACGAGCACCTGCAGGCCGCCGAGAGCTTTCTCGCCGAGCACGGGCTCACCTGGACCAATTTCGACCTGCTGGGCGTCCACGGCCAGACCGTGCTGCACGAACGGCCGACAGCCGAACGGATTGGCCGCACGGTGCAACTGCTCGACGCCGAGCACATGGCCAAGGTCAGCGGCCGGCCGGTGGCCTTCGACTTCCGCACCGCCGACGTCGCGGCCGGCGGGGAGGGGGCTCCGCTGGCCCCGATCTATCACGCCGCCCGGACCCGGGCCTCGAGCCTGGCCGCGCCAGTGGCGGCGCTGAACCTGGGCGGGGTGGCCAATGTCACCTTCGTGAAGGCGGATGGCGACTTGCTGGCGTTCGACACCGGACCGGCCAATGGCATGATCGACCTGGTGGTCCAGGCCCGTGGGGCAGGGCGGTTCGACGAGGGTGGGCGGCTGGCCATGGCCGGGACGGTTCATCGGGACGTGCTCGCGGCCTTGCTGGCCCGACCCTATTTCGCCTCCAGGCCGCCCAAGTCGCTGGACCGCTTCGACTTCCCGGTCGAGATCGTCGATGTCCTGTCCTTGGAGGACGCCGCCGCGACCCTGACCGCCTTCACCGTCGCCAGCGTGGCGCGGGCCTATGACTGGCTGCCGGTCGAGGCGCGGCCGAGACGGTTGATCGTGGCGGGCGGCGGACGTCACAACGCGCACATGATGCTGGGCCTGTCGGAAGCCCTCGCCGGCGTCTCCGAGGTGGTCTCGGCCGACGCCCTGGGCTGGCGCGGCGACGCCATCGAGGCCGAAGCCTTCGCCTTCCTGGCGGCCCGGACGGCGCGGGGCCTGCCGATCAGCTTTCCGGGGACCACCGGGGTGGCAAGCCCGATGACGGGCGGACGGATCGTTCGGCCTTAGCCCATAAGGTTGTCCCCCCGTGGGGGAGGCGGTCGGTGGGGGAGGTTTGGGGTCTTTGATCGCAGGTCTGGCCGTCATCCGATCGCTCCCCCACCGTCGGCTTCGCCGACACCTCCCCCACGGGGGAGAACTTCACGCGGGCTGCCGCTGAAGAGATGGAATGGGTCGCGGAGCGCCGGACGACGTCCGGAGTGTGTGAGTTTAGTCCCGTTTCGACGAGCCCGAGCCCGAGCGCTGCGCGGGGCTTGGAGCCTCGCACCCCCGGCCTGCCGGTCGCGAAGGTCAAGCTCGCAGCGTCCTAATGCAGCTTCAACCGTCCCGCCACCCGCTGCTGCAGCAACCGGGCCATGGCCAAGACAACGGTCTTGGGCGTGCCCATGATCGCCCGATGATGATCCAGGTGCAGCGAGATATAAGCCCACTTGGCGATCAAGCCCTCGACGAAGAAGTTGGGGCCGCCCAGCCCGCCCATCAGTGCGCCGACCCCCCTGTTCTCGCCCAGCGACACCAGCGAGCCGAAATCCCTGTAGATGAACGGCGTCTCGATCCGTCGCTGGCCGAGGCGGGCGATCAGGGCCTTGGCTAGGTAGCTGGCCTGCTGGTGCGCGGCCTGGGCGCGGGCGGGGATCAGTTTTCCGTCGACCCAAGGCGCGGCGGCGCAGTCGCCCAGCGCCCATACGTCGGCGACCGAGGTCTCCAAGTGGTCATTGACCACGAACTGGTTGCCGCGATTAGTCTCCAGGCCGTAGGCGGTATTGGTGTCGGCCGCCTTGACCCCGGCCGCCCAGACGATCAGGTCGGCCGACGTCTCGCCCAGGCTGGTCTCCAATCGATCCGCATGAACGGCCAGGACCTTGGCCCCCGTCAGCACCCGCACGCCCTTGCGCTCCAGGGCGATGGTGGCTTGGTCGGAGATCTTCTCGGGCAGGCCGCCCAGGATGCGCGGCGCGGCCTCGACGATGGCGATGTCCAATCGGAAGCGCTGCTCGGCGCCGATGCTTTCCAGCAGCTCACGGTGGGCCTCGATCAACTCGGCCGACAGCTCGACCCCGGTGGCGCCGCCGCCGACGATGGCCACGCTCATGATCTTCTCGGGCGAGAACGAGGCCTTCATGAAGGCGGCCAGCAGGCGGGTGTGGAAGGCCTCGGCGTCTTCGGTGCGCTCCAACAGATGGGCCTGCTCGGCGCCCGGCGTGCCGAACAGGTTGGAGCCGCTGCCGATCGCCAGCACGCCCCAGGTGAAGGTGACGCTCCGCTCATCCACCAGCACCTTGCCGCCTTCGCCGAGAATGGGCTTCAGGGACAGCCGCTTGGCGATGGGGTCGAAGTCGTTCAGTTCGCCGAGCAGGAAGCTGAAGTGATTGCTGCGGCCGAGGATTGAATAGGACAGGCCCTCTTGGTGGGCGTCGAGCGTGCCGGCGGCCACCTCGTGCAGGGTGGGTTTCCAGATATGATAGCTGGAGCGGTCGATCAGCAGCACCCGTTCCTTGCCGGCCTGGCGCCCGAGCTTGCGTCCTAGACGCGCCGCCAGTTCCAGCCCGCCAGCCCCGCCGCCGACGATGACGATGTCGTAGTGCATGCCCGCCATCCCAGTAATTCCTTAGCTGGTGAATATAAGGTCAAGCTGGACGGATGTCAGGCCAGGTCAGCACGAGGCGTCGAACCTGACGCGGCTCACGCGAGCAGCGGCCCTGTGGCGGGCGATGTCGAGGTTCGCTCCTTGGGAAGCGGCAGGCATGGGAGGTCACGGCCGGTCCGGCCGCGCCGTTCTGCAGTCCCAAAAGCGGTCGGATGGTTAGGCTCACCGTCATTCTCCGCAAACGTCGTTCGGCGAAGAATGAAGGTGAGTTGTCCGGAGACGCAAGCGCCGTGGTACCGGTAACCTGTGGTTACCTGGCGCAAGGCCTAAGGGATCGGGGTCATCGCCAGGCGCTTGTCGAGATAGTCGCCGACGCTCCGCTCGACGCTGGGAAGGTGCTCGGCCCAGAAGTGGGTCGCCTTGTCGACCACCTCATAGTCGATGACGATGCCCTTCTGGGTGCGCAGCTTGGAGACCACGCGCTCGACCTCGACCGGCGGCACGACGGTGTCGGCCGCGCCGGTCAGGATCAGGCCCGAGGCCGGGCAGGGGGCCAGGAAGCTGAAATCGTACATGTTGGTTGGCGGCGACACGGAGATGAAGCCATCGGTTTCGGGACGGCGCATCAGCAGCTGCATGCCGATATAGGCGCCGAAGCTGTAACCCGCGACCCAGGTCTGGGCGGCGGCCGGGTTGTTGGACTGCAGCCAATCCAGGGCCGTGGCCGCGTCGGCCAACTCGCCGATGCCGGCGTCGAACTCGCCCTGGCTGCGGCCCACGCCGCGGAAATTGAAGCGCAGGGTCGCGAAACCGCGCTTCATGAACAGGTGGTACAACTGCACCGAGACCGGATGGTTCATGTGCCCGCCCGCCTTGGGGTGGGGGTGCAGGATCAGGGCGATCGGCGCGTTGGCGGTCTTGCCCGGCGAATAGCGGCCCTCGATACGGCCGGAGGCTCCGGTCAAGATCACGTCAGGCATACTAAGATCCATATCCAAAAAGGGGCGCGAGGTCCGGCTCCTCGCGCTCATAGGAGCGAAGGAATACTTGACCGCTGCGCTTGGTCTTCCTAAATCCGTACCGCGCGCCTTGGTCTTCGATCGAGACCTCCGGGCGCGAAGTCGCGGCTTGTAGCACACGCCTAAGCCGATGCGCGGTCAATCCGCAAGGAGATAAGGCGCATGCGCCTGAGCACCAAGGGACGATACGCGGTCATGGCCATGACCGACCTCGCGCGCCGCCAAGCGGAGGCCGAGGGTGGCCGGGCCGTGGCCCTGGCCGAGATCGCCGCCCGCCAGCAGATTTCGCTGTCCTATCTGGAGCAACTCTTCGCCCGCTTGCGCCGCAAGGGACTGGTGGTCAGCGCCCGGGGACCGGGCGGCGGCTATCGCCTGGCCCGCGAGGCCAGCGACACCGCCATCGCCGATATTGTGCTGGCCGTCGACGAGCCCCTGCGGGCCACCCGCTGCGGCCTGTCAAAGACTGGCGGGACGAGCAAGGGCGCTCCAAAGGGCTGCATGGCCGGCGGCGCCCAGTGCCTCACCCATGACCTGTGGGAGGAGATGGGCCGCCAGATCCACGGCTATCTTGCCAGCGTGTCGATCGCCGACGTGCTGAACGGCAAGCTCAAGGACAGGGCGCCCAACCCGGAAAAGTCGGCGCGGGAGATGGCGGTCGCGTGAGCAAGCCCAGCGTCTATCTCGACTACAACGCCAGCGCGCCGCTCCGCCCCGAGGCGCGCGAGGCGATGCAGCGCGCCTTCGATCTGGGCGGTAACCCCTCGTCGGTGCACGCCGTTGGGCGGACCGCGCGGGATCTGGTCGAGGCCGCCCGCGCCCAGGTTTCGGCGCTGGTCAACGTCGTGCCGGGCTCGCTGACCTTCGTCAGCGGCGGCACAGAGGCCAACGCCCTGGCCATCGGCAGCGCCGCCTTCGCGGGGTTCGACCGAGTCCTGGTCAGCGCCGGCGAGCACGACGCCGTCACCCAGACCGCCGCCGCCTCCGGCCTGCCGGTCGAGGTGATGCCGATCGACACCAACGGCGTCGCAGACCTCGACTGGCTGCGCGAGGCCCTGTGCAAACCCGGCCGCGCGCTCGTCTGCCTGATGTTGGCCAATAACGAGACCGGCGTGATCCAGCCTGTTGCTGAAGCGTCGGCCCTGGTGCGCGACGCTGACGGCTGGCTGCATGTCGACGCCGTCCAGGCGGCCGGGAAGATCGCCATCGACTTCACCGCCCTGGGCGCCGACACGATGGCCCTGTCGGCCCACAAGCTGGGTGGGCCGCAAGGCGTCGGCGCGCTGGTGGCCGGCACGCGCGCCACCCTGGTGCGCCAGCAGCACGGCGGCGGCCAGGAACGCGGCCGCCGGGCCGGCACCGAGAACGTCGCCGGGATCGCCGGGTTCGCCGCCGCCGCGGTCGCGGCTGCCCGGGACTTGCCCCTGATGGCCGATCAAGGCACATGGCGTGACGCCCTGGCCGAACGGGTCAAGGCGGCTGGCGGCGTGATGCTCGGGGAGGGCGCGCAACGCCTGCCCCAAACTCTCTGTCTCGCCGCCGAAGGCTTCGACTCGCAGATTCAGGTGATGGGCCTCGATCTGGCGGGCGTGATGGTCAGCGCCGGCAGCGCCTGCTCGTCGGGCAAGGTCAAGGCCAGCCGCGTGGTGGAAGCCATGGGCCGGTCCGACCTGGCCCCCTTCGCGCTGCGCGTCAGCGGCGGCTGGGCCACGACCGAGCAACACTGGATTTCCTGCGGCGACGCCTGGCTCGCCGCCTATTCGCGTATCGGCGCCCGTCGCCGGGAGGTGGCTTGATGGCCGCAGTTAGAGAAACCGTCGAAACCGTCGCCGCGCTTGAGAAATACGAGCACGGCTTCACCTCGGACATCGACCAGGAGTTCGCCCCCAAGGGCCTCTCCGAGGACATCGTGCGCTTCATTTCGGCCAAAAAGGACGAGCCACAGTGGATGCTCGACTGGCGGCTGGAAGCCTACCGCCGCTGGCTAGAGTTGGAAGCGCCGACCTGGGCCAAGGTCGACTTCCCCGCGATCGATTACCAAGACAGCTACTACTACGCCGCCCCGACCCAGAAGGCCGGCATCGCCAGCCTCGACGAGGTGGATCCCGAGATCCTGGCCATCTACGCCAAGCTCGGTATCCCGTTGAAGGAACAGGAAGTCTTGGCCGGCGTGGTCGGCGCGCCGCGCTACGCCGTGGACGCGGTGTTCGACAGCGTGTCGGTCGTCACCACCTTTAAGAAGGAGCTGGCGGCAGTGGGGGTGATCTTCTGCTCGATGAGCGAGGCGATCCGCGAGCATCCCGAACTGGTCAGGCAATATCTCGGCTCCGTCGTGCCGACCTCCGACAACTACTATGCCTGCCTCAACAGCGCGGTCTTCAGCGACGGTTCGTTCGTCTATATCCCGCCGGGCGTGCGCTGCCCGATGGAGCTGTCGACCTATTTCCGCATCAACGCCAAGGACAGCGGCCAGTTCGAGCGCACCCTGATCATCGCCGACAAGGGGGCCTATTGCTCCTATCTTGAGGGCTGCACCGCCCCGATGCGCGACGAGAACCAGCTTCACGCCGCCGTGGTCGAGCTGGTTTTGCTCGACGACGCCGAGATCAAGTATTCCACCGTCCAGAACTGGTATCCGGGCGATCCGGTGACCGGCAAGGGCGGCATCTACAACTTCGTCACCAAGCGCGCCGACTGCCGCGGCGATCGCTCCAAGGTGTCATGGACCCAGGTCGAGACCGGCTCGGCCATCACCTGGAAATACCCGTCCTGCGTCTTGCGCGGCGAGGGATCGTCGGGTGAGTTCTACTCGATCGCCGTGACCAACGGCCATCAGCAGGCCGACACCGGCACCAAGATGATCCACCTGGGGGCAAATACCCGCTCGCGGATCGTCGCCAAGGGCATCAGCGCCGGCAAGTCGACCAGCACCTATCGCGGCCTGGTCTCGGCCCACCCCAAGGCCAAGGGCGCCCGCAACTTCACCCAGTGCGACAGCCTGCTGATCGGCAAGACCTGCGCGGCCCACACGGTCCCGTACATCGAGGCCCGCAACGGCCAATCGGTGTTCGAGCACGAGGCCACCACGACGCGGCTGTCGGACGACCAACTGTTCTACGTGATGCAGCGCGGGCTGTCGCAGGAAGAGGCCGTGGCCCTGCTGGTCAACGGCTTCGTCAAGGACGTGCTGCAGCAACTCCCCATGGAATTCGCCGTCGAAGCCCAGAAGCTGGTGGCGATTTCGCTGGAAGGCTCAGTCGGGTGATCTTGCAGGGCGTTTTCGACATCGAAAAGGAAGCGACCAGCTGGACGCAGGACGGTTCGTTCCGAGGTGCTGACGGCAAACCAGTGCGCGCTTATGACGACGTCGTTCTGTTGCGCGAGATCGTGCCTGAGAACGACCCAAAGTCCCCCTACATCGTGCCCGCCGGTACCACCGGCACCATCCTGTTCTTTAACGAGCGCGCCGACGGTGTCGCGCAACTCGAACTCGACTGGGATCCGGTCGCCGTGGTTCTCGGCTATGAGGACCAACGCCATCTCCGCCTGCACATGACGAACGAAGAAAAGTACCCGCGCTGATGCTCTCCATCCAGAACCTCCACGCCAATGTCGGCGACAAGCCGATCCTCAAGGGGCTGACGCTCGACGTGCCGGCCGGGCAGGTGCACGCCATCATGGGGCCGAACGGGGCGGGGAAGTCGACGCTGTCCTATGTGCTGACCGGCCGGGGCGGCTATGAGGTCACCGAAGGCACGGCAAGCCTGAACGGCGAGGACCTGCTGGCCCTTGAGCCCAATGAGCGGGCCGCCAAGGGGGTGTTCCTGTCGTTCCAGTATCCGCTGGAGATCCCCGGCGTGCCGGCCCTGACCTTCATCCGCACCGCCCTGAACGCCCAGCGCCGGGCGCGCGGCGAGGACGAGATCGCCGCCCCGGCCTTCCTGAAGCTGGCCCGCGAGAAGGCCGCCTCGCTGAAGATCGACTTCGAGATGCTAAAGCGCGGCCTCAATGTGGGCTTTTCGGGCGGCGAGAAGAAGCGGATGGAAATCCTTCAAATGACGATGCTTTCGCCGAAGTTCTTGATCCTCGACGAGACGGATTCGGGCCTGGACATCGACGCCCTGAGGATCGTCTCGGAGGGCGTCAACGCCCTGCGCGCCCCCGATCGCGGCATGCTGGTCATCACTCACTACCAGCGCCTGCTGGACTACATCAAACCCGACCGCGTGCACGTGCTGGCCGCCGGGCGGATCGTGGCGTCGGGCGGGCCGGAGCTGGCCTTGGAGCTCGAGGCCGAGGGGTATGACAAGTACACGGTGGCGGCGTGATGCTGGGCGCTGGGCGACATCAAGCCTCCCCCCGTGGGGGAGGTGATCGCGAAGCGATCGGTGGGGGGAGTTTGCCGACCCCGCCGAACACTCCCCCCACCGTCGTCGCTGCGCGCCGACACCTCCCCCACCGGGGGAGGAGCTGCGCATGACGCTCGCCACAGCCCTGAAGACCGGCGACCTGACCCAGCTGCCGTCGCGCCGCGACGAGGACTGGCGCTGGACCGACCTGCGCGGCCTGATCCGCGCCTTGCCGCCCGCCTCGCCGGCGGTGGACGGCGACGTCGCCGCCGGTCCGTTCGAGGGACTGGCCACTGGCGAGATCCTCTTCGTCAACGGACGCAAGCGCCACGCCGCGACCGGCGCGGGTGAAGTGGTCGCCCTGCGTTTCGTCTCGGCGAGCGACGGCACGGCCCACGCGGCCGCCTACGCCATCGTCGTCGAGCCCGACACCACCCTCGTCCTGCTGGAAAGCCACGAAGGTCGGGCCGACGCCTACATGTCGGATGTCACGATCGATATCGCGGTGGGTGAGGGCGCTCGCGTCGAGCGCATCATAATGGTCGATGACCATGCCGAGGCCATCAACATCGTCACCACCGAGGTCGACCTCGCCCCCGGCGCGACCTTCCACCAGACCGTTCTAACCGCCGGCGCCCGTCGCCAGCGGATCGAGACCCGGATCAACCACCCCGGCGCCCACGCCCAGGTGCGGCTGGACGGCGTCTATGTCCTCGCAGGCCAGCGCCACGCTGACCAGACCACCGTGGTTACCCACGGCGGCGCTGACGGCGTCACCAACCAACTGACCAAGGGCGTCGTCGCCGATCAGGCGCGCGGCGTCTTCCAGGGCCGGATCGTTGTCCAGCCCGGCGCCGACCAGACCGACGCCCGCATGGGTCACCACGCCCTGATCCTGTCGGACAGGGCCGAGGTCGACGCTAAGCCCGAGCTGCTGATCTTCGCAGACGACGTGTCCTGCGCCCACGGCAACACCATCGGCGCCCTGGATGACGAGGCGATCTTCTACGCCCGCCAGCGCGGCATCCCCGAGGCCGAGGCCCGGGCCATGCTGACGGAGGCCTTCCTGGGCGAGGTGGTCGAGCGCATCGAGCATGAGGGTGCGCGCGCCGTGGCGGCGGCCTGGGTCGCTAGAAAGCTGGGAAGAAGCGCATGAAGTTCGCCTCCGCCTTCCTTCTCCCGCAAGGGGAGGAGGAATAATGGCCTTCGACGTCGAAGCCATCCGCGCCCAGTTCCCGATTCTGGCACGCCAGGTGCACGGCAAGCCGCTGATCTATCTGGACACCGCCGCCAGCGCCCAGAAGCCGGACGCGGTGCTGGACGCCATGATGAGCCTGGCCCGCACCAGCTACGCCAATGTCCATCGGGGCCTGTACACCCTGGCGAACGAAACGACGCAGGCCTATGAAAACGCGCGGGAAACCGTGGCCAGGTTCATCAACGCCGAGCCGTCGGAAATCGTCTGGACCAAGAGCGCCACCGAGGCCGTCAACCTGGTCGCCGACACTTTCGGCCGCTCGCTCAAGGCCGGCGACGAGATCGTGCTCTCCGAGATGGAGCACCACGCCAACATCGTGCCATGGCACTTCCTGCGCGAACGCTACGGCGTGGTGTTGAAGTTCATCCCGGTCACCGACGACGGCCGGCTGGATCTAGCGGCCTATGAAGGCCTGCTGTCCGAGCGCACCCGGATGGTCGCCGTCACCCACATGTCGAACGTGCTGGGTACGGTCAATGACGTGCGACGGATCGTGGATCTGGCCCACGCGGCCGGGGCGCTGACCCTGATCGACGGCTGCCAGGGCGTGGTCCACACCAAGGTCGACGTGAAGGCGCTGGACGCCGACTTCTACGTGTTTTCCGGCCACAAGCTGTACGGCCCCACCGGCATCGGCGTGCTGTACGGCAAGGCCGAGCGGCTGGCCGCCTTGCCGCCGTATCAGGGCGGCGGCGAGATGATCGCCTCGGTGTCCTTGACCGAAATCAGATATGCCGACCCGCCGCACCGCTTCGAGGCCGGTACCCCGGCGATCCTCGAGGCCGTCGGCCTGGGGGCGGCCATCGACTGGCTCAACGCCATCGACCGCGACGCGGCCTTCGCGCACGAACACGCCCTCTATCAGCGGGTCGTCGACCAGCTGGACGGCGTCAACGGCGTGCGGATCCTCGGCACGGCGCCAAGCAAGGGCGCGGTGCTGAGTTTCGTGGTCGAGGGCGCCCACGCCCATGACGTGGCCCAGGTGCTCGACCGCTACGGCGTCGCCGTGCGGGCCGGAACCCACTGCGCCGAGCCGCTGATGACGCGATTTGGCGTCACCTCGAGCGCCAGAGCCTCCTTCGCCCTATATAACACCGAGGCCGAGGCCGATGCGTTCGTGAACGCTCTGGCCAAGGCCCGCAGTTTCTTCAGTTGAGCGACATGACCGACCAAGCTGTCTCCAAGATCCCCCAGGCCGAGCTCGATCGGCTGACCGACCAGCTCGTCGAGAAGCTGAAGACGGTGTTCGACCCGGAAATCCCGGTCGATATCTATGAGCTGGGCTTGATCTACAAGGTGGACGTGTCCGACGAGAAGGACGTGGCGATCGACATGACCCTGACCGCGCCGGGCTGCCCGGTGGCCGGCGAGATGCCGGGCTGGGTGCGCGACGCGGTCATGGAGCTGGAAGGCATCAGGTCGTGCCATGTCGACCTGGTCTTCGAGCCGCCGTGGGACCCCTCGCGGATGAGCGACGAGGCCAAGCTGCAACTCAACATGTTCTAGGCTGGTTGGAATCCCATGGAAGTCGCCGTCACCCCCCGCGTCCGTCGCCCCCGCCCCAAGGTCGTCACCCTGACCCCGGCCGCCGCCGCGCGGGTCAAGGAGATCATGGACCGGAAGTCGGTCGAAGAGCCGGGCAAGCCCTATGCCGGCTTGCGCGTCGGCGTGAAGAACGGCGGCTGCGCCGGCTCGGAATATATCTTCGAATATGCCGCCGAGCAGGGGCCGATCGACGAGGTTGTCGAGGACCAGGGCGTCACCATCCTGATCGACCCCAAGGCCGTGCTGTTCCTGATCGGCACCACGATCGACTACGAGACCACCAAGCTGTCGTCGAAGTTCGTGTTCAACAATCCGAATGAGACCGACGCCTGCGGTTGCGGCGAGAGCGTGACGATCCAGCCGGCGGCCGAGGCCCTGGACTGATGCTGACCCGCACGCCGTCCTGCGTCGAGTGCGGCCTGCCCTGGGGCGCGCCGGCCTTCCGGCATGAGGACGCGGCGCCGCTGTACTGGTCCGATACCGGGATCCTGCGCTCGACGGGCTGCGCGACGAAGCATTTCGACAAGCGCCGGGCGGACGGGACGTTCATGGCCGTGCCGGCGGAATGCCCGGTCGATCTCTAGGCTGCCGACGGGCTACAGATAGGCTCCGTTAGACCAGACGAGCAGCCCGGCGACCGCGGCCAGGTGCGCCACTGGCGCGAGGTAGGTGCCCCAAGTGAATCGCCGGGCTCTTCGAAACTTCAGTGCGGCCAGGACCACCGTGGCGATGGCGAGGGCGGGGTAGCCCATCGCTAAAAAGGCGATGCTCACGATCAGCGGGTCGTCCAAGCCGCCCGCATAGCTCGCGGCGACGCCATAGAGCATGTCGAAATAAAGCACGAAGGGGCAGCTGACCAGGAGCAGCACACCGCACAGCCCTTGGGCGGCTGAGACAAACCTGGTGGGCGCTTCCGGTGTGGCGGCCATGGCGCCGGCGAGGCTCACGTCGCCGCCGAGGCTACGTTCTTCCGCCCGTTCCACTCCACCAGCACCGACGGCTTGACCGCCTCGCCGCGCGCCTGGGCGATGAGCTGGTTGGTGCGAGTCTCGATGACGTCCTCCATCCGTGCCATAAACTCCGACTTCGACAGTCCGGGCAGGATCGGCGGCAGGAACTCGACCGTGGCCTGGCCGGCGGTCTTGGCCTTGTCCTGTTGCTTCCAGAAACAGCCCAGATTGGTCGCCACCGGCACGACGGGCAGGCCGAAATCCTGGCTCATATGGTAGACGCCGGTGCGGTAGCGAAACCGCTCGCCCGGCGCGGCCAGGTGACCTTCCGGATAGATCAGGATGCGGCGGCCCTCGGCGGCGACCTGGGCGGCGCTGTCCGACAGGGCCTTGCGCGCTTCCGGCCCACCGCAGCTGTCGACGACGATGGCGCCCAGCTTCTTGAGGATCGCGCCGACCAGCGGGAACTTCTCCAGATGGTCGCCGGTGACGAAGCTGAGGTTCTCGACATTGGCGAACATCACGAAGCCGTCGCCCCAGCTGTGGTGCTTGGCGGCGATGATGAAGGCGCCTTGGGGCAGGTTCTCCTGGCCCTTGAGGTCGATCTTGACGCCGGCGATCGCGCGCAGCGCCCAGATCATGCGCTGACTGTAGAGCCGCAGGGCGAAGGCGACCGGCTTGCGGCCCGGGAGCAGGGCGGAGAGGGCGGCCGACAGGCCGTAGAAGATCGACAGAACCCAATAGTAGATATTGAACAGCGCGCTGCGCATGGGTCTTGATCCTTAGCGAGCCGACAGCACGGCCTGGACGGCCGCGGTCATCAGGGGAGCGTGGGCGGAGAGGGCGTCGTCACCCAGCCGGCCATAGGCCTTGTTCTGGGCGGTCTGGGTGATCACGCCGATGGCCATGGCGGCGATGACGCGCGGGTCGGCCGGAGGAAGTTGCGCGTCCATCATCGCCCGCTTGATAAGGGCCTCGACCATGGTCACCGGGTCGCGACCGTCTTCCTGGTAGTAGGGCAGGAAATGGTGAAGCTGCAGCAGGTGGAACGAAAACAGCAGCCAGTCCTCGTCGGCCACCGTGCAATAGGCTCGGACCACGGCGGCCGCCTTGGCCTGAATGCCGACGGCCAGGTCGGCGTTGACGGTGATCAGGTCCGATAGTCGGCGGTGGGTGGCCATGAACAGGCCTAGGGCCAGTTCGTCCTTGCTCTTCCAGTGGCGGTAGATCGCACCTTCCGACACCCCGGCCTTCGCGGCGATCAGCTTGGTGGTGGCCGCATCGACACCGCGCTCGACGAAGACCTCGAGGGCGGCGCGTTCGATCTTGGGCTTGGCATTCATGGGCCGAAGCTAACATGGTAGCGACTTGGCGCAAGTGATTACTCACATTGCCGCCGTGACATTGACCAGGGCGGGCGGCCCGGCCTAAGCCGGGCGATGGTTCAAACGGTCCTGATCTATTCGATGGGCGAGGTGATCGGCGACGGGCTGATCAAGCTGCCTTTCATCGCCGGCCTGCGCGCGGCCTTTCCGGACGCCCGGATCACCTGGTGCGCCGGCAAGGGCGAGACGGTCTATGCCGGCCCGCTAAAAGCTGTGGTCGATGGCTATATCGACGAGATCCTGACCACGGGTCGCACCGGCGCGAAGCTGGCGGACCTGCTGCCCTGGGCCAAGCCGTTCAGCGGCCGAACCTTTGACCTGGTGATCGACACCCAGGAAAACTTGCGGCGCAGCCTCGTGGCGTGGCGGGCGTCGCGCGGCGGACGCTTCGTCTCGGCCGCAGTCCAGGCGCGCAAGGCCGGCTGGCCCGTCGCCGTGGTTGATCGTCTGGCGAGACTGCTGGCCCTGGCCACCGACGGCTCCGGCGCGCCTCGCCCCTTGGTCCTAAGCCACCCCGACCCTCTGGCCGCCGCCAAGGCCTTGCTGCCAGAGGGCCCGACCTATATCGGCCTGGCGCCGGGCGCCGGCGGCAAGGACCGACGCTGGCCGCTGGAGCGCTATGTGCAGTTGGCGCGAAACCTCGAGGCCTCGGGACGCAAGGCGGTGTTGTTCTTCGGTCCCGACGAGGCCGCCGACGCCCAGGTCGCTCGTTACGCCATACCCACAGCCCTGATGCCCGAATGGAACCGCACCGACGACTATCCGACCGTGAAGGGGCCATTGTTGGCCATCGCGTTAGCGGGACGGCTCACGGCCGCTGTGGCCAATGACGCGGGCCCAGGTCACATGCTGGCGGCTGGCGGCGTACCCCTCCTGTCTCTGCAGCAGGACCACCGCAAGGCGGTGAAATTCCGCCCCGCGGCTCGACGGCTTGAGCTGCTCGTCGCGGAAGACTACGGACAGGGCATGGCCGCTTTGCCGCTCGATGTTGTGGACGCGGCCCTGCAGCGCCTGATCGCCGGAGTTTCTTGATGCCCATTCTCGCGCCCGTCTCGGCCGGCGAACTGATCGACAAGATCACGATCCTGCGCGTCAAGGCGACGCGGATCGGCGACGCGGCCAAGGAGGCCAATGTCAGGGCCGAGTTGGGCCTGCTGGAAGCCACCGCGACGCGGGAACTGCCGGCCTCGGCGGAACTGAAGCGTTTGACCGCCGAGTTGACCGAGATAAACGCCGCCTTGTGGGACATCGAGGATGGCAAGCGCGACTGCGAGCGCCGCCAGGATTTCGGCCCGGACTTCGTCCAGCTGGCGCGCCGGGTCTATATCGATAACGACCGCCGCGCCGCCGTGAAGCGCGATATCAACTCCCTGGCCGGGTCCGAGATCGTCGAGGAAAAGAGCCATAAGCCATATTTGGCGAATTAGGGCGCCTACGTCCCCCTGAACGCCGCCGGGCGCTTTTGCAGGAACGCGCCGACCCCCTCCAGGAAGTCATCGGTCTTGCCCGCAGCCTTCTGCGCGTGGCGCTCGGCGTGGAGTTGGCCCACCCAGTCTGCGTCGAGACTATCCCAAACCAATTTGCGGATCGCCGAGAGGGCGGCCGGGCCGGCGGCCAGTTCCTGGGCGATGGCGGCGGCGGTCGGCATCAGTTCGGCGTCAGGGACGCAGCGATTGATCAAACCCCAGTCCAGCGCCTTGGCGGCCGGGATCTTGTCGCCCAGCAGCATCATCTCCATGGCGCGCGCCTTGCCCACCAGGCGCGGCAGCAGGTAGGTCGAGCCGCCATCGGGCACCAGGCCGATGCGGCGGAAGGCCTGCAGGAAATAGGCGCTCTGCGCCGCCACGACGATGTCGCCGAGCAAGGCGATGGAGCAGCCGACACCGGCCGCTGGGCCATTGATCGCCGTGACGATCGGCAATGGGAAGTCGCGAAGCAGGGTGACCAGCGGATTGTAGGTGCTTTCCAGCGCCGAGCCAGCGTCGGGCTTGCCGTCGACGTCGGCCTCGCGGCCCGCCGCGCCGCCGCCAGACAGGTTGGCGCCGGAACAGAAGCCGCGGCCTTCGCCCGTCAGGATCACGGCGCGGGCCGAAACCCTGCCTGCGGCGATTGAGCCGAAGGCGTGGGCCAACTCGCGGGCCATGTCCAGGCTGGCGGCGTTCAGGGTGGAGGGATCGGCGAGGGTGACGACGGCCACGCCATCGGCAGCCTCAAGCCGGATCTTCTCGTAGGTCATGGCGTCCTCCCAAGGCTGTCGCTTGTTGGCCTGAGTCTAGGCGCGACTAACCTTGGGGAACACCAGCGGAATTACGCCGCGTTGGCGGATTCCTGCTTGGCCTCGGCGGCGGTGACGCGGTTGCGGCCGCCGCGCTTGGAGGTGTAGAGCGCCGCATCGGCCCGCTCCATGACCGAGTGGCCGGTCTCGCCCGGACGACGCTCGGAGAAGCCTGACGAGATGGTGATGGCGCCCAGGTCCTCGTTGGTCGAGCGGCGCTTTAGCATGCGCGAGGAGACCTCGACGCGGATGTCTTCCAGGGTGCCGGCGACGATCGAGGCTGATTCCCGAGGGAAGATCATCGCGAACTCCTCGCCGCCGTAGCGGGCGGCGAAGCGGGGCGGGGCGGCGACGCGGCCGATGACGCTGGCGACATAGCGGATGACCTGGTCGCCAGTCTGGTGGCCCCAGGTGTCGTTGAAGCGCTTGAAATGGTCGATGTCGAGCACGGCCAGGCAGATGGTGGTGCCAGCTTCGTCGGCCTCCGAACAGGCGCGTTCGAACTCTTCGTCGAAGGCCTTGCGGTTGGCCAGATTGGTCAAACCGTCGGTCGTGGCGTCGCGGCGCACCTGTTCCAGATGCTCGCGCATGCGATCGACCTCGGCGGTCGATTCGGCCAGGCGGGTCTCGAGCGACTCGTTTTCCTTCTGGACCCGGCGCGTGGCTTCCGACAGGTCGGTGACCACGGTCTTGATGCGGTCGAGGTCATCGGAGCCGTCCAGGGTCTTGGTCGCGGTGGCCAGGGTCTTGGAGTAGGCGGTGTTGGAGCTTTGGGCGTTCTGGATGGCCTTGGAGACCGACTCCAGTTCCTTGCTCAGCAGGTCGCCGGCGTCGCGGATCTGTTCGTTCAGCTTGGCCTTGGGCAGGTAGGCGGCGGCCAGTTCCTCGCTAAGCAGTTCGGTCAGCGGCTCGCCCAGCGAAATCAGTCGGGTCAATTCCCGGGCCAGGGCGCCATCGGGATCGGCGACATAGTGGGTCCACAGTTCGAAATTCAGAGCGGTCGGCCAAACCTGGTGACGTTCCATCAGGGCAAGCGCACGGCCGGCGATCTTATAGGCCTCTGGGCCGCGCAGTGTGATCTCGACGTCGGACATTTCTTATCCTCGAATAGCGCGGCGTCCGCCCCGGACGCGCGCCAGGTGCAGCCATCTAAGCTGAAGAGTTCAAACGAGCCGTTAAGAACGAACGACGTTCACTTGCGTGTTCTTCGTGTCGCCGCCATGGTGAACGCTGATAAGATGAGCCGTTCGGCCGCTTGGAGGAACCTGACCGTGAATGCGCCCGCCAACCTCGACCTTGAATCTCACAAAGCCACGCTGTCGCGGGCGCTGGACTTGCAGAGGGCCGCGCACCTGCGACAAGGCGCCCCAACGGCGCAAGGTCGCATCGAATGGCTGGACCGTTGCATCGGACTGCTGGTCGATCACCAGGGCGAGATCGCTGATGCGCTGAACGCCGATTTCGGGTCGCGTTCGAAGGACACCACGGGCCTGACCGACATCGCTGCCTCGATCGGCCCGCTCAAACACGCCAAGGAAAACCTGACCAAGTGGATGCGCCCGGAAAAGCGCAAGACCACGCCAGCGATCCTCGGCCTGTTTGGGGCCAAGGCGGAGGTCCAGTACCAGCCCAAGGGCGTGGTGGGGATCATCAGCCCGTGGAATTTCCCGATCAACCTGACCTTCGCGCCGCTGGCCGGGGTGCTGGCGGCCGGCAACCGGGCGATGATCAAGCCCTCGGAATTCACGCCGATCACCTCCGAGCTGATGAAGACGATGTTCGCCAAGGCGTTCAGCGAAGACGAGATTGCGGTAATCACCGGCGGACCCGACATCGGCCAGGCCTTTACCAGCCTGCCGTTTGACCACCTGATATTCACCGGCGCCACCTCGGTGGCGCGCCACGTGATGCGGGCGGCGGCCGAGAACCTGGTGCCGGTGACCCTGGAACTGGGCGGCAAGAGCCCGGTGATCCTGTCGCGCGGCGCCGACATGGCCGTGGCGGCCGGGCGCATCATGGCGGGCAAGACCCTTAACGCCGGCCAGATCTGCCTTGCGCCCGACTATGTGCTGGCCCCGGCCGACCAGATCGACAGCTTCGTGGCCGAGGCCAAGGCCGCCGTGGGCCGCAGCTTCCCCACCCTGAAGGACAATCCCGACTACACCGCTGTGGTCGCCCAGCGTCACTATGACCGCATCAAGGGCCACGTCGACGACGCCCGGGCCAAGGGGGCGACGATCGTCGAGATCAACCCGGCCGGCGAAGACCTCAGCCAGCAGGAGCATCGCAAGATTCCGCCGACCCTGATCCTCAATCCGACCGATGACATGACGGTGATGCAGGACGAAATCTTCGGCCCACTGCTGCCGGTCAAGACCTATGGCAAGGTTGAGGAGGCGGTGGACTATATCAACAGCCACGACCGGCCGCTGGGTCTCTACTGGTTCGGCACCGACGACGCCGAACGCGACATGGTGCTGAACCGCACCACCAGCGGCGGGGTGACGATCAATGACGTGATCTTCCATGTCGCCCAGGAAGACCTGCCGTTCGGCGGGGTCGGCCCTGCCGGCATGGGCAGCTATCACGGCCGCGACGGCTTCATGGAGTTCAGCCACAAAAAGGCGGTGTTCCAGCAGCTGAAGAAGGACATCGGCCCGATGCTGGCGCTTCGGCCGCCTTACGGGGCGGCAATCCGGAAATATTTGGCGGGCCAGATCAAGCGGTAAGAGAGGCCCTCCCCCTGTGGGGGAGGCGATCGCGCAGCCATCGGTGGGGGGAGGTTTTGGATCGTCGATCGCAGGTCCGGCCGTCATCCGATCACTCCCCCCACCGTCGGCTTCGCCGACACCTCCCCCACGGGGGGGCTTAGAACACACGGCTTCGTCGCCTGACGGGATGGCCCGAAAGGGGGTTGAGGAGGCGCGGAGCGGCCGGGCCAAGCCCGGATGACCGTGAGGTAGAGTTTGCGTTTCGGCGTGGACCGACCGCTCCGCGAAACCGTTTGTCTCGAGGGACGGCGATTGAGGGCTTGTTTCATCCCGATCGTCGTTCCCCCTCGGACGGGCAGGATCAAAGTCGCCCGGGAGGGGCCGTCAGCGACTCCGACAGATCCTGGAACAGACCGGTTTGACTCCCGGCCCCGTCGACTCGCGCAGATCCCGGCGAGGTTTTGATGGGCGGCGGATTTCTCCGACAACCCACACCTGCCTCGCGCGTGGCCCTGCACGGCCCCGCTCGGTTCCACCTCCATCGCCGCTTCGGGTCGGTACCAAGCGCCCTCCTCCGCGACGGAGACAGGGTTAGTATGAGGCCGTGGTGGGTGCGCCAGCGGTCGTGACGCTGATTATTTTATAGGGCGTTGGAATTATTGAGGTTTGGGGAGGCCTTTTATGGGAATGGAGCGCAGGCGATCCCCGTGAGCCCGCTTTTCTTGGACCCTCTCCCAGAGGGTAGAGGGTCAAGGTCAGCGGCGCCGCAAGGTCCACAACGGCTCGAAAGCAGAAACGCGCAGCGGCTCGAAAAGCGGACCTTTTGCGGGCTAGTCAAGCGCGTCCGCCCAACACGAAAAAGCCCGCCGCTCCGGTCTGGAGCGGCGGGCGTGATCTTGGGCGGTTGGGCCGGGCCTAGAGCAAGCCGCGCGATATAGGAATCGCACGGCTTGCTCTAGGCTATTGTTTTCGCATCGCTTTTGCGGAAAACCGGTGGACACTTTTCCGCGCGATGCTCTAGTCTTCCGTGTCGCTGGCCGGCGGCAGGCGCGGCGGGGCGCGCATCAGGAAGGCGGGGGTTTCGTTGCCGAAGCCGACCACGCGGCGGTCGTCGTCGTCTTCACGGCCGCGGATCGGCTGGACGCCGCGCACCGGCAGCGGCGCGCCACGAACGGGAGCCCTGTCGGGCTCACTGCGTGGAGCGGGGGCGCGTTCGGCTTCGACACGGGGCTGTTCCGGGCGCGGCTGTTCGGCGCGCTCGGGACGACGATCACGATCGCGGCCACGGTCTCGGCCGCGTTCGCGGGGGGGACGGTCGCCTTCGACGCGTTCGGCGGGGCGTTCGGGCGCGCGTTCAGGACGCGGCGCGCGCTCGGCCTCGACCCGCGGCGAGGGTTGTTCGACGGCCTCGACGCTGGGCTGCTCGGTGCGTTCCGCGCCGCGGTTGCGATCACGGCCACGGCCACGATCGCGGCCACGACCGGAGCGCTCGCCTTCAGTCCGATCGGGACGCGGCGCGCGTTCGGCCTCGACCTGCGGCTGGTCGTCGTCGGCGCCTTCTGCCTGCGGCTGGCGACCCCGATCGCGCGACGAACCGCCGCGATCGCGACGGCCGGTTTCGGTGTCCGGCGCGGCGGGAGCCGCCACGGCCACGGGCGCTTCGGCCTGGACCGCGGGCGCGTCAGCGACAGCGTCGATAGCGGGGGCGGCTTCGGCCTTCCCGCCGCGCGGCTTGCGCACGCGAGCAGGACGCTTGACGACCGGGTCGCTGGTCACGGTCGAGGCGACCGGCGCGGCGGGCACGCCGGTGATGGCGGCTTCCAGATTGGCGGCGGCGACGTCCGAGGGCTCGGTGGGCGCGCGGTTGCGGTCACGGTCACGGCCACCACCGCCGCCACCCCGTTCGCCGCCACGGGGGGCACGATCACGGTCGCGACCGCCGCCGCGCTTGTCGCCTTCGCGCTTGACGGTCACGGCGCCGGAATAGTCGAGGTCCAGCTTCTCTTCGACCGGGGTCGAGCCGATCAGCTTGACCACCTTGTCGAAGCCCTTGTCGTCGGCGGGAGTGACCAGCATGTAGGTCACGCCTGAGCGCCCGGCCCGGCCGGTGCGGCCGATGCGGTGGACATAGTCGTCGGCGTGATGCGGGACGTCGTAATTGAACACGTGGCTGACGGCCGGGATGTCCAGGCCGCGCGCGGCGACGTCGGAGGCCACCAGGATCTTCAGCGAGCCGTCGCGGAAGGCCGCCAGGGTCTTCATGCGCTGGCTCTGGTCCAGGTCGCCGTGGATCGCGGCGGCGTCGAAGCCATGCGAGCGCAGCGACTTGGCGACGACATCGACCTCGGTCTTGCGATTGCAGAACACGATGCCGGTCTCGATCTTGGCGTTCTCGATCAGGGCCCGCAGCGCCAGGCGCTTGGCCTTGGGGTCGGAGGAGGGCACCTTGACCATCAACTGGGTGATGTTGACATTGGTCGTCGCCGGGCGCGTGGCCTCGATCCGCACGGGATCCTTGAGGAACTGCTTGGTCAGGCGGGTGATTTCCGGCGGCATGGTCGCCGAGAAGAACAGGGTCTGCTTCTTCGGCGGCGTCATCTTGAAGATGCGCTCGATGTCCGGAATGAAGCCCATGTCCAGCATGCGGTCGGCTTCGTCGACGACCAGGAACTGCACGCCGGTCATCAGCAGCTTGCCACGCTCGAAATGGTCGAGCAGGCGGCCAGGGGTGGCGATCAGCACGTCGACGCCGCGATCCAGCTTCTTTTCCTGGTCGCCGAACGACACGCCGCCGATCAGCAGCGCCCACGAGAGCTTGGTGCCCTTGGCGTACTTCTCGAAGCTGGAGGCGACCTGGTCGGCTAGTTCGCGGGTCGGGGCGATGACCAAGGCGCGCGGCATGCGGGCCTTGGCGCGGCCGGTCATCAGCTTGTCGATCAGGGGAAGGGTGAAGGCGGCGGTCTTGCCAGTGCCGGTCTGGGCGATGCCCAGCACGTCCTGACCGGCCAGGGCCACTGGAATGGCGGCGGCCTGGATTGGGGTGGCCGTGGTGTAGCCGGTGTCTGCGACCGCCTGGAGGGTCGTGGGCGAAAGCCCGAGTTCGGAAAATTCTGTCATATCACGCTGGTCTGAAGTCCAGAGCCGCCCGTGTTTGGGCGAACGGGCGGCGCGGATTCGCCAGACCTGCTCCAGAAGTTTGGGATAAATAGGCTCTGGCCGGCCAAAGTCAATCGCTGGCGATTTCGTCGGCCAGGGCCAAGGCCAGGCTGGGGGCGAGGTCGCCGCTGGTCGCAACCGCGACCCCAGCAAGGCCGAGCCAGCGGGCCATCAATCTCAGTTCGACGGCCGGGATGGCGGAGGTCAGGGCGTCGGCGGCGGGCTCTCGGTGGGCCGAGAGCACACGCAGGATGCCGGCCTTGCGGTCGGCCTTCAGATCGACCCGGGCGGTGATCGCCTCGCTCTGCAGGAACGGCAGCATATAATAGCCGTGGGTGCGCTTGTGGGCGGGCGTGTAGATTTCGAGCCTTATGCGGATGTTGAACAGGCGCTCGGCCCGCTCGCGAAACCAGATCAGGTTGTCGAACGGCGACAGCAGGGCGTTGGCCTTGACGGCGCGCGGTCTCTGAGCGTTCGGGGCCAGATAGGCGACCTGGTCCCAACCGTCGACTTGGACCGGCGTCAGCTCACCGGCCTCGACCAGCTCCGCAACGCCCCGTTGGGCGTCGGCCAGGCCCATGCGGAAATAGTCGCGCAGGTCGCGTTCGGTGGCCACGCCCATGGCCCAGGCAGCGCGGCGCAGCAGCACGCGGTGGGCTTCGTCGCGCGACGGGGTCGCGGCGGGCTTCCTTGTGAGACAGGGTCTGGACCATCCCCGGAGTGAGCATGGCCGCGCGGCGTGAGGCGAGGCTTGGGTCCAAGACAATAAGGCGCCCGCCACTCAGGATCGTCGAGGCTGCGCTTCACGGCCGATGGTGAGGCGAGGCGAGGCGAGGCGACGACGGCTTGGTGCTTGCGCGCTATGACAAGTCGGAAAACTCGAACAGCACGCCTTCGAAGGTGTCGGCGCCCCGGCCGATGCTGGCGATGGCGGCGGACATCGCGCCGTCTCGCTCCAGCGCGACGTCCGCCAGAGCGACCATCAGCGGATTGGGCGTGGCATAGGGGGCAGCCGCGCGCAGGGCATGGGCGATCTGATGTTCGGACCGCCCAGGCGCGTGCTGGCAGGCGACGATGAAGGCGGCCGCCGTGGAGCGGCTCACCCCCGCCCAGCAGTGAACGAGCATGGGTCGGGTCTCGTCCCAGGTCGCGGCGAAGGCGAGCAGTTGATCGACGAGCGCGGCGTCGGGCGCGACCAGGTCGGGCGCCGGTGCGGCGATGTCGTGGAAGGCGAGCTTCAGGTGAGGCCCAACGTGGTCGGCGGGCCATAGGTCCGCAGGCGAGGTCGGCGACAGCAGGCTGATTAGGTGAGACGGCCGGTGCAGGCCTCGCGCCGTCTCGACTTGGCTGAGCGGGCAGACCAGCAGACTCATCGCGCCACCACCATGGCCGATACGCCCATCAGCACGCCCAGTTCGAAGACCTGTTCGACGCCGCCCAGAACGTCGCCCGTATAGCCGCCGATCAGCCGTCTCGCCGCCCAAGCCAGCGGCGCGGCCAGGCTAACGCCAACGGCCGCGCCGACCAGTCCGGAGGCGCCCAGCAAGGCCAGGGGCCACAGGCCTAGCACGGCCGCGATCAAAAGCTCGGACGGCCGGACGCCCTCCGGCGCGGGCTTGTACTTGGCGCTGGACGGATCGCTGACATGCCGTTGCATTACCATCGCCGCGACGGCGGCGGTGCGACCAGCCCCGTGGGCGGCGACAAGGGCCAGGGCGGCGGTCGTCAGGGGCAAGGTCGCCAGGGCCGCGACCTTGATGGCCAGGGCCAGGCCAAGCGCCAACACGCCGTAGGTTCCAACCCGGCTGTCCTTCATGATTTCCAGGCGTCGCTCGGGCGTCTGGCCGCCGCCCAGGCCATCGGCGGTGTCGGCCAGGCCGTCCTCGTGGAAGCCGCCGGTGATCAGCACGCCGGCCGCCAAGGCCAGCAGGGCGGGCAGGGCGCCACTCCACAGCTGCCCAGCCGCCAGCAGCACCCCTGCGCTCAAGGCCCCGACCAGGATGCCAACCAGCGGGAAGTAGCGCGCGGAACGGGTGATCCAGTCCGCCTGGAAGTCTGCGAAGGACGGCGCGGGCAGACGGGTCAGGAACTGCACCGCGCACAGAAAGAGCTTGATCTGGCGAAGCATCAGCCTGGTCCCGCCAGCACGTCGGCCAGGTCGGCCACCTCCGTCAGCAGGTTTGCGGCGGCGACCAACAGCGGAGCCGCCAGGGCCGCGCCGGTGCCCTCGCCCAGCCGAAGATCGAGGTCCAGCAACGGTTGAACCCCCAAGGCTCGAAGCATCAACGGGTGGCCGCGTTCGGCCGAACCATGGGCGAAGACGCAGTAGTCCAATGCCGCCGGGACCAGACGCACCGCCGCCAGGGCCGCCGCCGTGCTGATGAAGCCGTCGATCAGCACCACCCGCCGCGCGGCCGCCGCGCCCAGCACGGCGCCGACCATCATGGCGATCTCACAACCGCCGAATTCCGCCAGCACGGCCAGCGGCGCACTGGCGTCGGAGCGCAGGGCGGCGCGAACGATGCCAGCGCGCTTGCGCGCCATGCCCTCGGCGTCGTGACCCGTGCCCTGGCCGACACAGTCGTCGAGCGCGGCGGGGGCCAGACGATGCATGATCAGGGCGGCCGAAGAGCTGTTGCCGATGCCCATCTCGCCAAGAGCGATGACGTCCGCCCCGTCCTCGGCGGCCGCACGGGCGATCTCTCCGCCCTTGGCGATGGCGGCGAGGACCTCGTCCTGTGTCAGGGCGCTCGCGCGCGCCGCATTGCGGGCTCCGCGCCGGATCTTCGCGGAGATCATTTTAGTATGCTCCGGCAGATCGGCGTCGACCCCGGCGTCGACGACCCGAACCCGAACCCCGGTCGCTTTGGCGAAGGCGCTGACACTGGACCGACCTGACAGGAAGAGCTCGACCATGGCGGCGGTGACGCTGGACGGATAGGCCGAGACCCCCTCGTTGGTCAGGCCATGGTCGCCGGCAAACACATAGAGGTCGGTGCGGGCGATGCGCGGGTCGAGGCGGTTCTGGATCAGGCCGATCCGCACCGCCAGATCCTCGATCCGGCCCAGCGAGCCGGGCGGTTTGGCCTTCGCGTCCAGGCAAGCGCGCAACTGCGGCTCGAGCGCGGCGTTGACGGGGACGACGACGGGCAGGGCGGTCATGGCGATATCCAGGAGAGGTGAGGCGGTGTCATCGCGCAAGCCTGGCGATCAGGCCGATCATCAGGAGGATCATCCACAGCAGGACGCAGGCCCGGCGATACAATGACAAGCCGCGCTCGAGGTCGAGGGTGGTCGGTGCGGGTCCGTCGCCGAGCGCGGCTCCAAGCTTGGTCACACCTTCGTAGCGCGCCTCGCCGCCCACCCTGACCGCCAGCCCGCCGGCCATGGCGGCCTCGGGCCAACCGGCGTTGGGCGAGGCATGTAACCGGGCGTCGCGGAACATGATCGCCCAGCCGCGTCCGGCCGCCAGGGCGATCAGCGGGCCGGCTATGCGGGCCGGGACCAGGTTCATCACATCGTCGGCTCGGGCGGCGGCCCAACCAAACATCCGCCAGCGCGGTTCGCGGTGGCCTATCAGACTGTCGGCGGTGTTGACGGCCTTGTAGGCGAAAAGGCCTGGCAAACCGCCGACCAGCAACCAGAAGGCCGGCGCGACGACGCCGTCGTTGAAGCTCTCGGCCAGGCTTTCCAGCGCCGCAGCCGCGATCTCGTGAGCGCCGAGCCGCTCGGTGTCGCGTCCGACAATCATCGCCAAGGCCACGCGGGCGGTCGGAATGTCGTCGGCCCGCAGCGCCGTCAGGACTGCGGCGACATGTTGGTGAAGGCTGCGCTGGGCCAGGCCGACCGTGGCGATCAGCGCGATCGCCAGGACGCCGAGCCAGTGCCCGGCGAGCGCGCGGTGCAGGACCAGGCCCAGACCGATCGCGAGGCCGGCCACGATGACCATGACCGCCACGCCCAGGAAGCGACGGCCCTGGTCGCCGAACGCCGGACGGTTCCAGCCTAGCTCCAATATCTCGATCAAGGCAGCCGGCCAGGCCACCGGATGCGGCGCGAGGCGCAGCAGCCAGGCCGGATAGCCGAGCGCCGCCTCCAGCGCCAGGGCCAGGGCGACCACCCAGGGCCAGGGCGGGGCGTCAGCCATCCCGTCGCCCGATCAGTTCGATCAGCGGACCGGCGGTTCCGGCCACCACGGCGGCTTCGACGCCATAGGCCCGAGCCAGCACCTCCGGCGTCAGGGCGGCCAGCGGCGCGGCGTCGGCGATCACGGACCCGCCCTGCAACACGATCACGCGGTCCGCCAGGCGCAAGGCCACGCCCAGGTCGTGCAAGGTCATGACCACGCCATGACCGCTCTCGGCCGCGAAGCCCCGCAGCAGGTCGACGGCGTCCAACTGGTGACCGGGGTCGAGACCGGCGAGGGGTTCGTCGGCCAGCAGCCACGCGGGCTCGCCGGCCAGGACACGCGCCAGCAGGGCTCGGGCCCGCTCACCGCCCGACAGGGTGGTGACGTCGCGGCGGGCCAGGTCGGTCGTGTGGGTCCGAACGAGGGCGGCCCGCACGGCGAGACGGTCGGCCTCCGTGAGGCCGCGCGCGCCGCTGTGCGGGGTGCGGCCCAGGCCCACCAAGGTCTCGACATCCACGGCCCAGGCCACCTCCGGCGTCTGAGGCAGAAAGCCGATACGGCGGGCGCGCTCGCGGTGAGCCAGGGCGAGGAGCGGCGCGTGGCCGAGCGTGACCCGCCCAGTGTCCGGGGCTCGAAGGCCCGCCAGGCAGGCCAGCAGGGTCGACTTGCCCGCGCCGTTGGGACCGACAATGGCGGTGACCTCGCCAGGCCGAAACCGGGCGCTGATCCCGGCCAGGATCGATCGACCGCCCAGGGTGACGGCGACATTATCGGCGACCAGGTCACTCTCGCTCATTCCGGTCATGCCATCCTCCGGCGCAGCGAGATCAACAGGGCCAGGAAGAACGGCCCGCCCACTGCGGCCATGGCCACGCCCAGCCGAACCTCCGCGACCGAGGGCGTCAGGCGCACCACGATGTCGGCCACCAGCACCAGCACCGCGCCGGCGACAGCGCTGGGCGCCAGCAGCGCGCCAGGTCGATTCCCGACCAAGGGTCGCATCAGGTGCGGCACGATCAGACCGACGAAGCCGATCATGCCGGTGACGGCGACGCTGGCGCCGGTCGCCATGCCCACCCCGATCGCCAGCAACACGCGGGCCAGGGTCAGGTTCACGCCCAGGGCCCTGGCTCCGGTCTCACCCAGGGTCAGGGCATCGAGCGCCCGGCCCAGCAGCAGCATGATCCCGCAGCCGACCCCGATGAAGGGCAGGGCCATGAACACGTCGTCCGTGCTGCGATCGGCCAGCGACCCCAGTAGCCAGTTGATGATCTCCTGCGCCGCCCAAGGGCTGGGGGCCAGGCTCAAGGCGAGGGCGACCCCGGCGCTGGCGACGGCGTTGAGGATCATGCCCGCCAGGATGAAGGTGATGGTCCCACCCGTCCCACCGGCCAATAGCAACGTCATCGCCACACCGATCCCCGCCCCGGCCATGGCGGCGGCGAACAGCATCCAAGGCGTGGCCAGGCTGGCGGCCAGGTACATGGTCATCACGGCGCCGAGGGCGGCAGCCGAAGAGACGCCCATGACCCCAGGATCGGCCAGGGGGTTGCGCGTATAGCCCTGCATGGCCGCACCGGACAGGCCCAAGGCGGCGCCAACGGCGATGGCCAGGATCGTGCGCGGCACACGAAGCTCGAAGATGATCGCCCAGCGCGGATCGTGCGAGGCGGGGGACCAGGCGCTCCACGGCACCCAGACCCGTCCGGCCATAAGGGATAACCCGCTCAGCAAGATGACGAGGAGGCACAGCCCTCCAATCAGCAGAGGCCGTTTGCCTATCATGCCGCCTCTCCGAGAACCTGTCGCCGGGCGGTGGCCAGGACGGCGGCGGTCTCGATCAGCACGGGCCCGCCGCAATAGAGCAGACGCTCGGCAAACACCGCCCGCTTCATGTGGGGCCCGACGCTGGCCAGGGCCGGATGGTTCAGAATGCGTTCAGCCCAGGTCGGGGCGTGGGGCGAGGCCTGGCCGGCCAGCAGCACCTCGGGCGGATCGTCGAGCAGTCGCTCAAGCGAGACATTGCCCCACTTCTTCAGGCCATAGCGCTCGGCGACGTTCACGAAGCCGGCGCGGCGCATCATCTCGTCGACCAGCGTGCCGTGGCCTGCGGCGAAGCCGTTCGGCTGGAAGACCAGGGCGGTGATCGGCCGGGTCCCAGGACGCGGCGCGCCCAGGGCCATCGCCGCCTCGACCCGGGCGATCAGCGTCTCGCCGCGCTGGGGGTGCCCAACCGCCTGCGCGATCCGGCGGATCTGAGCCTGGTTCTCCACCCAGCTGTTGGGCACCTTGAAGAGCTCGGTGCGCACGCCCAGCCGTTTCAGCGCCGCGCGGGTGGCGGGCGAGGAGTGGGCCGCAGTCAACACCACGTCGGGCCGCAGGGCGATCACCTCCTCGGCGCTCTCGTAGGTCATTGGATAGGTTCGGGCGACTGCGGCGATCGTCGACTGCCGGCCGTCGCGGGCATAGTGGCTGAGCGCCAGAATCTGGCTTCGGTCGGCGACATTGACCAGCACCGCGTCGATGCAGGGATTGAGCGAGACGACGCGCGGCAGGGCGCGCGCGCTGGCCGTCAGTCCGACGGCCAGGCCGGCGCCGACGGCGGCTCTTCGGGTCAGGCCGGTCAAAACTCGACCCCGCGCTGGGCCTTGAAGCCCTGCTCGAACGGATGCTTGACCAAGGTCATCTCGGTGACCAGGTCGGCGATCTCGATGAGTTGCGGTTTGGCGTTGCGGCCGGTCAGGCACACGTGCTTGTCGTTGGGACGGGCCTTCAAGGCCGCCACCACCTCGTCGATGTCGAGATAGTCGTAGCGCAGGGCGATGTTGATCTCGTCCAGCAGCACGAAGTCGAGCTTGGGATCGGCGATCATTTCTTGGGAAACAAGCCAGGCGGCCTGGGCGGCGGCGACGTCGCGCGCGCGGTCCTGGGTGTCCCAGGTGAAGCCCTCGCCCATGACCTCGTAGCGGACCTGGTCGGGAAACTTCTTGAAGAACAGGCGCTCGCCGGTCTTCCACTTTCCCTTGATATACTGGACGACCCCGACCTGGAGGCCCCAGCCGAGGTGGCGCGCCACCATGCCGAAGCCCGCCGAGGACTTGCCCTTGCCGTCGCCGGTGTGAACCAGTAGCAGGCCCTTTTCGAGGGTCTTGGTCTCCATCATCGCCTCGCGCTCGGCCTTGAGGGCGCGCATGGCCTCGGCGTGCTTGGCGTTGAGATCTTCGCTCATCGGAAAGTCTCCAGGGCTTGGGCCAGACGGAGCCAGTCGGCTTGCGGGCCAGGCAGGCCAAAGCGGATCAGCGTCTCGTCCCAGGGGAAGGGTCGGGTCAGGATTCCAGCGCGGGCCAGGGCCTCGAAACGGCGTGGCGCGTCGGCGGCGCGGGCTAGTCGGAACAGCGCGGTTCCGCCCACGATCTCGAACCGGGCTGTGATCAGTAGGGCGTTGAGGCGAGCGGCGTCCGCGGCGAGGCGAGCCCGGGTCTGCGCGGCCCAGACGGGATCGGCATAGGCCGCCAGCCCCACCGCGAGCGCCGGCCCCGACACAGGCCAATCGCCCAGCGCCTGGCGGACGCGCGCGGCGAGACGAGGCTCGGCAACCAGGAAACCCAGCCGCACGCCGGCCAGGCCATAGAACTTGCCGAACGACCGCAGGACGATCAGCCGCTCATGGCCAGGCGCACCGGCCTGCGCCGCCGCAGACGAACCCGGCGCGGCTTCGGCGAAGGCCTCGTCGACGATCATCAGGCCGTCGGTCAGGGCGAGAACCTGCGCGAGCGGCAGGACGCGGCCATCCGGGTTGTTTGGATTGACCAGCACCCGCAGATGGGCCGACGGGTCTGCTTCATCCGTCAGGTCCGCGTCCGCCAACCGCCATGCCTGGGCGTGCCCGCCATAGGTCTGGGCAGAGACGGCGATCCTCCGGGCTGGCAGCAGACGCGGCAGGAGGCGTATCAAAGCCTCGCTGCCGGCCGCCGCCACGATCCGGGCCGGATCATCGACGCCGAACGCCGAGGCCGCTGCGCGCTCCAGGGACCGCAAGGTCTCCGGATCGGGCAGGCGCGAGTAGGCTTCCGGCCCATGGTTCGGCATGGGATAGGGCCAGGGGTTTATTCCCGTCGACAGGTCCAGCCAGGGCGTCGGTGCGGCCGGAAAAGCCGTCCGCGCCGCGCCCAGCTGACCGCCGTGACCCAACAGGGCCGCCGGCGTCGCCATGGTTAGAACCGGGCTCGCACGCCGGCGAAGGCGCCGCGCCCCAGGGTCCCATAGCGATAAAGCGTCTCGTATTGCTGATCGAACAGGTTCTCGACCCGGCCGTAGACCTCGAAGATGTCATTGATCGGATACGACAGACGCACCTCGGTCAGCACGTAACTCTTCAGCCGCCGGCTGTTGCTGGCGTTATCGAAGCTGTGGCCGACATACTGCATCGTCACCCCGCCGTTGAGGCCGCCCGGCAGGTTGACCGTCACGTCGCCCGAACCGGTTTCGCCGGCGCGGCGCGCCAGGTCTTTGCCGTAGTTGGCGCCCGGAGAGCGGTTGGTGGCATCCATGTTGGTGTAGTTGGCCGAGACGGTGACCATCGTATTGATCTCGTAGGCGCCGTCCAGCTCGACCCCCTTGGCCCGCGTCTTGGCGGTATTGGCGTAGTAGCCGTAGGTCGGCAGGTCGTAGTTGGACAGGAAGTCGATCTGGTTGGTGGTGTCGCGGTCGAAGTAGGTGATCGAGCCGCGCAGGCGGCCCTCAAGCAGCGTGTGCTCTATGGCCAGGTCCCAGCTCTTGGCCTCTTCGGGCATCAGGTCGGCGACCTGGATGATCTTCAGCCGGTTGATCGCGTCGGGGCCGTAGGGGCTGAACAGCTGGTACAGCGACGGGGCCTTGAAGCCTTCGCCATAGTTGAGCCGCACCACGGTCGCGCCGGCATTGAGGGAATAGGCCGCGCCAGCCTGATAGGTGGTAGCGCCGCCGAAGGTGTCGTGATCGTCGTGACGCACGCCGCCGGTCAGGGTCAGGCCGGCGATCGGCTTGGCCTGAACTTGGCCGTAGACGCTGTCCATACCGGTCGCGTGACGGTCGGCGACGGTGTCGTATTGCGGCGAGATGGAGCGGAACCACGAGCGTTCGGTCTCGGCGCCGACCACCGCGCGCCAGATCGGGTTGATGGTCCAGGTGCCCTGGTACTGCAGCGTCCCGTCGGTGCCCTTGGCGTCGAAGGTTTTTGACGGGCTGTAGGTGGGATCGTAGTTGTCGCGGTCGGTCTGGGTGTAGCTGAAGCCCAGGCGGCTGTTCAGCGCGCCGCCGAAGCTGGACAGCCGGCCGCCCAGATAGCTCACCAATTCCTTGGTCCTGCCGTACTCGGCGCTGTCGCCCAAGGCATAGGGCGGAGCAGGCGAGGAGCCGTCGTACTCGTTGCGACCGGCGGCGTAGGACGCGCGTGCGTCCAGGGCCAGGTCGCTGGTGACGTTGAGATCCAGGCGCCCGCTGATCGAGGCGTTGTGGTAGCCGTCCTTCTCCTTGCCGCCGCGGGTCTCGTTGAAGTTGGAGATCCCGGCCGTGGTGTAGGAGCCGGCCGCCAGTCGCCAGCCGCCCCAGTCGCCGCCGGCCCCGACCCCGACACGGCCATAGGCCGTGGCGCGCGAACCGCCTTCCAGCGCGACGGAGGTCGAGAGCGCCCCCTTGGGCGTCTCGGTGATCATGTTGACAACGCCGCCGATCGCCTGGCTGCCCCACAGGGTGGACTGCGGGCCGCGCAACACCTCGATGCGGCTGAGATTGCCGGCCAGCTGGGTGGCAAAGTCGTAGCCGCCGCCGGTGGAGGAGGGGTCGTTGAGCTTGACGCCGTCGATCAGCACGGCGGTCTGGTCGCTCTCGGCGCCGCGGATACGCACCTGGGTCGAGCCGCCGACACCGCCGTTTCGAGTGACGGTGACGCCTGGGGTGCGTGACAGCAGGTCGGAGATCACCACGGCCTGGTGCGAGCGCAGGTGCTCGGCGTCGATGATGGTCATGCTGATGGGTACTTCAGACAGCTTGTCGGCCGTGCGGCTGGCGGTGACCACGATCTGGTCGACCTCATTAGCCGGGGCCGTCGAGTCAGCGGCGTGAGCCAGCTGGGGCAGGGTAAGGGCGGTGGTGGCGGCCAGTACGGCCAAGACGGAATAGTGGCGCATTTCAAATCCTCCGTGCGCGGCAACGAAGGCTGGCCCGAGGATTCGGACCGGCCTGACGATGTCGCCTCGGGGGAAAGAACCCCATCGTTCGGCGCACCCCGGCCGGACGAAGGACGACTGCGACGGGCAGGTCTCCTGGCTTGCGGGTCAATGCCGGTGCGCGTCGCCTTCCCAGTTGTCTTCCGAGGAAGACGTCCAGTGGCATATGACACGCGGGCTCGCCGCTTACAGTTGCGGGGGCAGCCCGGGCTTCACACCCGAGTTCCCTTTTCATCCTCTTTCGAGGAACCTGTCGCAGGGGCTGCACTATATGCTGCGTCGCACACGGTCAATCGGAGCGTATCTTGTCGTTCACCCTCGTCCTCGGCGGAGCCCGGTCCGGCAAGAGCGCCTTCGCGCAAGGCGAGGCCGAGGCGCAAGCGGCGCTCGTCGGTGGTCGCTTGGTGATGATCGCGACCGCCCAGGCCTTCGACGACGAGATGGTCGAGCGTATCGCCCGACACCGTCTGGATCGCGGAGAGGCCTGGGTCACCCTAGAGGCGCCGATCGACTTGAGCGCGGCGTTGGCTGGCTTGAGCGCGTCCGATATCGTTGTGGTCGACTGCCTGACCCTGTGGCTCTCGAACCTGATCCTGACCGAGCAGGATATCCCCGCGGCGGCCGCCGAGTTGGTCGAGGCGACCGCGGGCTTCGACGGCGCGCTGTGGCTGGTGGCCAACGAAGTCGGCTTCGGCATCGTGCCCGACAACGCCCTGGCTCGACGCTTCCGCGACGAAGCCGGGCGGCTGCACCAGGTGCTGGCCCAGGCGGCGGACAACGTAACTCTGGTCGTGGCCGGCCTCACGCTGCGAATGAAGTGAGAAAAACTCCGTTGAGCGCCGATATCCCGCGACTAAGGTGGGGCTAAGGAAGACGCGGCTCGCGTGGACGAGCGGCGCTCCGGGAGGAAGCCATGAACGCCATCGCCCCCATCATCGCAGCCGAAGCCCCCGACTATGCGGGCCTGACCGTCACGCCCGTCGGCACGGTGCTCGGCGCGGAAATCTCTGGCGTTGACCTGCGTCAGCCCCTGACGCCGCAGCGTGTCGCGGCGATCCGCGCGGCCTTGCTCCGCCACAAGGTGGTGTTCTTCCGCGACCAGGATATCAGCCACGAGGATCATGTCCGTTTTGGTCGCTATTTCGGGGACTTGGAAGGACATCCTGTCACCGCCCACGTCCCGGGTTTTCCCGAAATTCTGCACATCGAGGCCGCCGACGGCATGAAGTTGCGCGAGGAAATCGTGCCGCTGGTTCGGGCGGCCAACAAGTGGCACACCGACGTCACCTTCCGGCCTGCTCCGTCCATGGGCGGCGTGCTGCGGGCGCGCCACTTGCCACCGCTGGGCGGCGACACCCTGTTCGCAGACACCGCCGCGATCTATCGCGACCTGCCCGAGACGTTGAAGGCCAGGTTGCTGACCCTGACCGCAGAGCACGACATTCTGCAAAGCTATGGCTACCGCGTCGACGAGGTCAAGCGCGCCGAATTGCGCGCGGCCTATCCACCCCAGATCCACCCCGTGGTCCGCACCCATCCGGAGACCGGCGAGCAACATCTGTTCGTCAACAAGGTCTTCACCACGCGGATACTGGGCTTGCCGGACGATGAGGCCAAGACCCTGTTGGCCGACTTGCTGGACCGGGTGAAGACGCCGGAATACCAGGTCCGCTTCCGCTGGACGGCCAACGCCATCGTGTTCTGGGACAACCGCGCCACCCAGCACTACGCCATCCTCGACTATTGGCCTCAAGACCGCATCGTCGAACGGGTGACCATCCAGGGGGATGCGCCGTTTCTGACGTTAGGCTAGAGCCGAAATAGATAGCATTTTCAGATTATTATCACAGCACATTGACTCTCTTGACCTCCTTCATCCCGACGCAAGTCGGGACCCAAGCCGAGTGGGCTGTCTTGTCTGAGCGAAACCACTGGGCTCTGCTTGGCTCCAGGCTTTCGCCGGGATGATTGGTATGGGCGGGACCGCACCTGACAGTGAAACCTCAACCCCGCCCATCCCGCTCTATCACCCGACGCTCCATCAGCAGCAGGGTCAACATCACGACGAAGGCGAAGGCCAGTAGGGCGGCCGACAGTTGGTGGGCCTTATCCCATTCCAGGGCCTCGACCAGGCGGTAGATCTCGATCGACAGCACCTGGGTTTCACCCGGAATGCCCCCTCCCAGCATCATGACCACTCCGAACTCCCCGACCGTATGGGCGAAGGCGAGGAGGGCGGCGACGGCGTAGCCCGGTAGCGCCAACGGCAGGGCGACCCGGCGAAAGGTGCTCCACGACGAGGCGCCAAGGGTCGCGGCGGCCTCCAGCGGTTCGTCCCCGACCGCGATAAAGGCGTTGCGCAGCGGCTGCACCGCGAAGGGCAGGGAATAGATCAGTGAACCGATCACCAGGCCCTCGAAGGTGAAGGCCAGGGTGCGGATCCCGAAGGGATGCAGCAGCATCATCAAGGGGCTATGGGGGCCCAGGGCGATCAAAAGGTAGAAGCCCAGAACGGTCGGCGGCAGGACGATCGGCAGGGCGACCAGCGCCCCGACTGGCGCCTTCCAGCGCGAGCGGCCGCGGGCCAGCCACCAGGCCAGGGGCGTGGCCAGGATCAGCAGCAGGATCGTGGTGATGCCCGCCAGCTTGATCGTCAGCCACGCCACCTCGACCATGGTCACTTCACCTCGTAGCCGTAACGCCTGATGATGGCCTTGGCGTCCTTGCTCTTCAGATATTGCAGGAAGGCCTTGGCGGCGGGGTTGTCGACGCCGGTCTTCAGCAAGACGGCCTGTTGGTCGATCGGCGTATGGTCGGCGCTCGGCACGATCCATCGCGAGCCGCCCGTCTCGTTGATCACCTGCGACAGCGCCACGAAGCCAAGTTCGGCCGCGCCGGTCTGCACATACTGATAGGCCTGGGTGATCGACGAGCCCGTGACGATCTTCTGTTTCAGCACATTGTAGAGCCTGAGCTTGGTCAGGGTCTCGACCGCCGCCTGACCATAGGGCGCGGCCTTGGGATCGGCGATCGACAGCTTCTCGAAGCCACCCTTCCTCAGCACCGCGCCCTTGGAGTCGACCAGGCCCGGGGTCTTGCTGAACAGCACCAGCCGGCCGGTGGCGTAGGTGAAGCGCGTTCCAGGTACGGCCAGACCGCCGGCCTCGGCCTTGATCGGGCGCTCGCTATCGGCCGACAGGAAGACCTCGAACGGCGCACCATTGGCGATCTGGGTGTAGAACTGGCCGGACGAGCCAAAGCTCAGCGTCACCTTGTGGCCGGTCGCCGCCTCGAACTTGGCGGCGATCTCCTTGACGGGCTCGGTGAAGTTGGCGGCGACCGCGACCTTGGTCTCGGCGGCGAGCGCTGAGGCGACCATCATAAGCGACACGGCGCCAGCCAGGGCGGCGATCAGGAAGGGGTGGGGGTTGCGCATGGACGGCATCCTCATCAAGGGGATATGTAGCAAGACTACATAACGGTGTTTAGCCGGACGTTGAGGGTTTTTTGCGGGGCTCGGGCGCATGATGTCGATCGATGGCGATCTCAGCGCCTCCCTGATCCTGCGACGCGGCGCCTTGGCCCGCGTGGGACTGGAGCGTGTGGCGCTGATCGAGGCTGTGGCCGAGTTGGGCTCGATCAGCGCCGCCGCCAAAAAGCTGGGCCTCAGCTACAAGGGCGCCTGGGACGGGGTGCAGGCGCTCAACAACCTGTTTGACGCACCCTTGATCGTCGCCAATGCGGGTGGGAAGGCCGGAGGGGCCGCGAGCGTCACGGCCAGGGGCCGTGC
Source organism: Caulobacter sp. DWR3-1-2 (assembly GCF_049896225.1). NCBI lineage: Bacteria > Pseudomonadati > Pseudomonadota > Alphaproteobacteria > Caulobacterales > Caulobacteraceae > Caulobacter > Caulobacter sp. DWR3-1-2. Next base: position 395,861 of record NZ_JAFCTW010000001.1, read on the forward strand.
GGTGATCAAGGCCTTCCGCGACGTCGAGCGCGAGATCGGCGCCGCCCTCGCGCGTCTCGAGACCGGGCTCGCCGCGCCGAGCGAGAACCTGGGTGAGCTGTTCTGGAGTCTGGGTCTGCGCACCAGCGCTCGCAACGCCGTGCGTGGAACAGTCATGGGGATCGAGCTCGGCGCGGTGACGGCCCGTGTGACCCTCTCGCTCGGTGACGGCGTCGAGATCGTCTCGGTGATCACACGGCGAAGCCTGGACGAGTTGGGCCTGAGGGTCGGCAAGCCGGCCGTGGCCTTGATCAAGTCCAGCTTCGTGGTGCTGGCCGAGCCCGCCTCGAGCGCGGACGGCAATCGATTGTCGGGGCTCGTCGCCGACCGCGAAGACGGCGCCAGCGCCAGCGAGATTCGCCTGTCCCTGGCCACCGGCAAGACCCTGGTCGCGACCGTGCCACTGAACGCCACCACACCCTCGGTTGGCGCGCGAGTCGTGGCGATCATCGAACCCGCCAACATCATACTCGCCGTTGAATAGGAACGCCGTTTGCGTGCGGTTTGCCGAACTCGTCTGGCGAAACTTCCGCGCTTAATGGACAGTGGGGTAGGAAACCTGATGCTCGGCTGGCCTGTTCTGCAGCCTGACGGGCAGGGGATATCCCTCGGCGCGAAGCGCGGCGTTCAGGGCCCGCGCCAGGACCATGACCGACCGTCCGTCGGTGAGCAGGGGCTTGAGGAGTTCCTCGCCCAACGCGCTGGCGGTTCCAGCCAGACCGCAGGAGACGATCCGCCGTTGCTCGTCAGTCAAAATCCCACCGCAGACTGGGCAGCGGATCTGGATCGGTCTGCGCAACGCGGCTTCCACGGTTTGCATCCAGGCGATGAACAGGCCGGCGACACGGTCTGACGACTGGCAAGCCAGGGCCTGAGCCACGCGGCGATTGGGGGTTGAGTCGGTCGAGCGCGCGCCAGCCCAATCGCGGATAGCCCCGAGCAGCAGCCTCTCCCCGACGGCCGGAGCGAGTATTTCGTGAGATGTGGTGGGCGAAAGGGACATCAGGCCTCCAAACGGTCCCGCGACAAATTCAAAACCGTCCGCAATAGTTACGGCCCCCATAGTTGCGAGTCAATCGCAACTGGGCGACACTGGACCGTCGATCCTTGACGGCCTAGGCTGGCCGTTCGCCACGATCGGATTGTCGCCGATCCCGTTCCGGAGCTCTCTTCTGTCCGCCGTGCCGCGATCGATCACGCCGATGATGCGGCTGTACGGCGAGAAGCGGGCCAATCTGGCGCGCGTGTTCGCCGCCCGCCTGCGGTCGGTCGCAGAGGCCGAGGACCTGATCCAGGACCTGTTTCTCAAGGTTCAGGCCCTGGGCGACTTGGAGGTCGAAGGCGACGGCTCCGCGCTGCTGTTTCGCATGGCCAACAATCTGATGCTCGATCGTCTGCGCAGTCAGGCGCGAGCCGGAGCGCGCGATGAAGGCTGGCGCAGTCTGCAGGTCACCACCTTGGGCGACCAGCAGGCGATCGATGCGCCCTCGGCCGAGGACGTGGTGACCAGTCGCCAGCGGCTGAAGGTGATGATGGCCACGCTGGAAACCCTGCCGGCTCCCATCGCGCGGGCCTTCACCCTGCACAAGCTGCAAGGCCTGAGTCACGCCGAGACCGCCGCGCAGATGGGTGTCAGCCGTAGCTCGATCGAGAAACATGTAAGCGCCGCCCTCAAGGCGCTGATAGCGAAACTGCCATGAGGGACTCTAACCGCACGGAAACAAGATTCGGAGGTTCCGGGCCTTCGGTGGCGTCTTACCCACAGGGCGCCACACGGCGCCGGGGCGGAGCACGATGACGCGGTCTCAGGCAGATATCGAAACCGCGATCGGTTGGCTTGTCCGCCTACAGGGGGAAGCCGCCACAGAAAGCGATTGGCATGCGTTCGACGCCTGGCTGACGGCGTCGCTGGTCCATGCCGAAGCCTATGACGCCGCCCAGGCCTTCGATCAGCGCCTGGACCTCGACGCTCGCCTGGCCGAGCACGCGCCGGCCGACGACCCTGCGACAGACAATGTTGTGCCGCTGCGCCAAAGCCATCGCGCCTGGGCTTGGTCGGCCGGCGCCGCGATCGCGGCGGCCTTGGTCGCCGGCGCCGTGCTGGTTCCAGCCAGCGGTGTGATGAGCGGCCAAGAAACCACCTATTCCACGGGCGTTGGCGAGCGGAAGACCATTGCGCTGGACGACGGCACCCGGATCGAGCTGAACGCCGCCTCAAGCCTGACCGTGCGGTTCGAACGCAAGACCCGCCACGTCGCCCTGGGTGACGCCCAGGCGTTCTTCGACGTCGCAAAGGACCCCAAGCGTCCGTTCCTGATCGAAGCGGGCGACACCCAGGTGCGTGTGGTGGGCACGGCGTTCGACGTCCGTCATCGCGACGGCCAGGTCGCCGTGGCCGTCCAGCGCGGCGAGGTCGAGGTGCGTCCCGCCGACGCGAACCCCTTCCGGCTGCGTCCGGGGCAGGGGCTTTCGCACGCCGAGGGCCAGGCGGACGCCCGCCTCGCGACCGTGGCGATCGAAGAGGTCTCCGGGTGGCGCCAGGGCCGACTGATCTATCGGGACCAGCCCTTGTCGCAGGTTGTCGGCGATCTGAACCGTCTTTTCCCTCGTCCGGTGAAGCTGGCTGACGCGAAGGCGGCGGATATGCGACTTTCCGGTGTGTTGATCGTCGATGAGCAGGATGCGATGGTCGGCCGACTGTCACATCTGCTTCCCGTCCGAACGACGACGACCAAAGACGCTATCGTGATCCGGGCGCGCTAGGCCTTGCTGACGGGAACGGAATCGTTCGAAGCGCGAAGCTTGGGCTCTAGGGGTCTAGAGCTGGAGCGCGATGACCTCGAAAGCGGATATTCCGTTTCGACGCCGATTTAGCGACCTCGGTCCTCCGAGGGCGAGCGTCGCCGCGCGCGCGCTGGCCTCCAGCTTAATTTTCCCCCTCGCATTGGCCTTGACGTGGGCCTCGGCCGATGCGGCCCGTGCGGCGCAGGCGCGATACGCCATCGCGATCCCCGCCAAGGCGCGTTCGGAAGCGCTGATCGACCTGGGCGTCCAGGCCCGGGTGACCTTGGGCGGGGCGTCGTCCTGTCCTGGACGCAGTCCTGCCGTCGTCGGCGCCATGAGCCTGCGGCAAGCCCTGGATGCGATCACCGCAGGCGCGCCATGCCGGTTTGAGATCCTCGACGACGCCACGGTCAGCATCCTGCGCGGCGGACCGACGGCGCGAGCGTCGTCGGTCACCACCGTGGTGGAGCCGGTTTCCCTGCTTGAAAGCGTGATCGTCACCGCCACCAAACGGCCGACCCGCCTGGGATCGGCGGCGGGGGGCGTCAGCGTGATTGGCGCGGGCCAGCTCAACGACACGGGCGCGGTCGACACCCGCGGCATCTCGCAGCAGACGGCCGGCTTCATCACCACCAACCTCGGCGCGGCCCGCAACAAGATCATGCTACGCGGACTGTCGGACGGCGCCTTCACCGGGCGCACACAGCAGACGGTCGGCACCTATCTCGACAACATTCCTCTGACCTACAACGCGCCGGACCCCGACCTGCGTCTGATCGACATCGAACGGGTGGAAATCCTGCGCGGGCCGCAGGGCGCGTTGTACGGCGGTGGATCGCTCAGCGGCGTCTATCGGATCGTGTCACGCAAGCCCGTGCTGGACGAATGGTCCGGCTCGGTGCTCGTGGGCGGAGCGCTCACCGAGTCGGGCTCGCCCAGCAGCCGCCTGGAGGGGGTGGTCAACCTGCCGGTCGTCAACGATCGAGCGGCGCTGCGACTGGCGCTCTATAGCGATGCGGAAGGCGGTTATGTCGATGACGTCAATCTGCGCCTATCCAACGTCGATCGGACGACCCGAAGCGGGGGGCGTGCGGCGCTATCGGTTCGGCTCGACGACAACTGGACCGCAATGGTGTCCGGCGCGCACCAGGATCTGCACGCCACCGATAGCCAGTATACGACGCCCAGCCTCGGCGGACAAAAGCGCGCCAATCAGGTGCGTGAAACCCACGACAACGTTCTTCTGCAAGGCGCGGTGACGGTCGCCGGTTCCGGCGACTGGGGACGGTTCGAGTCCTCGACAGGCTATGTCCGCCACCGGTTCGCTAGCCGGTTCGACGCCACGGCGGCGCTGAACGGAGCCGGCGCGGGGGGCGTGGACATCGGCCTGTTCGACGAGGCAAGCAAAGTCCGGCTGCTGGTCGAGGACGCTGTCCTGTCATCGCCCGACAATGATCGGTTCCGCTGGTTGATAGGCCTCTATGGGCTAGCAAGCTTGGAAGATAGCGACGGCGAACTCCGGGCGCGCACCACGTTCAACCCGTCGCGGCTGATCTATCTGGAGGCCCGCCGCGACCGGCGCCGCGAGTTGGCGGCTTACGGGGAAGCGTTCTACCTGTTGGGCGGCGGTTGGACCGTCAGCCTGGGCGGTCGCGCCTTTCAGACGGAAGTTCACACCACTTCGGCGGTCAAGGCTCCCCCCGCCCTCACACGCAAGCTCGATCGCAAGGCTCGCTTCAGCGGCATTTCACCCAAGTTCTCCCTGCAAAGGACCCTTGGAAAGCAGGCAATGGTCTATGTGCTGACCTCGGAGGGATACAGGTCAGGCGGTTTCAACTCTGGCGGCCTTGCCGCGCCCTCGGCGCTCCGAGGCTCGTTCAAGCCGGACCACCTGCGCAACTATGAAGTCGGCGCCAGCGTCAGCCCGTTGGCAGGCCGCGTGGTCCTGCGCGCGGCATTGTTCCATGATGTCTGGACCGACATCCAGACCGACCAGTACCTAAGCCCCTCCGGACTCTCCTACACCGCCAATGTCGGTGACGGTCGCAACACCGGCCTGGAGATCGAGGGTACGGTCCGCCCGCGACCAGGCCTGACCATCGAGGTGAACGCCTTGTTCAACCGGCCACGCCTGAGCAAGGTGGACCGCAATTTCGCTTCGGCCGCGCAGAGCGAATTGCCCGGCGTCCCCGACGTCTCGGCGGGCGGACTGGCGCGCTACGAGAAGAGTCTGTCCGCCGATCGACGGCTCATCATGACCGCCGAGATGGAGTACGTCGGCCAATCGCGATTGACCTTCGATCGCCGACTTTCCCCGTCGATGGGGGGCTACATGACGGGCCGACTGTCGGCGGAAATGGCGATGGCCGATTGGGGTGTGACCCTGGCGGTCACCAATCCGGCCAACGCCTCGAGCGACACCTTCGCCTATGGCAATCCGTTCAGCTTTGGGCAGGTCCGACAGGTCACCCCACTGCGGCCCCGCACGTGGAGCCTGGATATTTCACGCGCGTTTTAGAGGCGAGGCTTCGACCTGGGCATATCTCGACAGCTCCTCGCGCGCAAACGCGATGGTTCTTATGAGGTTCCCCCGCCGTGGCGGCGTCTACCCCATGACGGGATTGCGACAGGAACCGCGATCCCCAAGGTCGGGGAAGATCAATGCCTGTGCTGTCGGGGCTCGTTTGCGCCCACAATGAAGAAGCGCGTATCGCGCAATGCCTGGCGCGTCTGGCGTTCTGCGATGAAATTGTCGTGGTGGCCGATCGCTGCACCGACCGCACTGAGGCCATCGCGCGCCGCATGGGCGCGCGGGTCGTCTCCGGCATCTTCCCCGTCGAGGGCCTTCGCAAGGAAGCCGGCGTAGCCGCTTGCCGAGGAGACTGGATCGTTGAGTTGGACGCCGACGAGGCCGTGCCGCCGGCGCTGGCCCAGGAGATCCGCGAGACCGTCGCCCGTCCGGACGCCGGCGATTGGTACCAAGTCCCGGTCGACAATTTCGTCGGCGAGCAACTGGTGCGGCACGGTTGGGGCGGCTCGTTCGGCGCCTCGTCGGTAGCGCGACTGTTCCGCAAGGGCGTGAAGAGCTGGAAGAGCGAGCGGGTCCATCCCGGCACCATTTTTACGGGCGTCTACGGCGGGCGCTTGAGCAACGCCATCCTGCACAAGGTCGATGATGATATCGCCGACATGATCCAGCGTCTCAATCGCTACACGGCGCTGCGCGGCCAGGATCTGGCGGAAAGCGGCAAGATCAAGAGCCTGTGGGACGACCTGTTCCGTGGCGTGCGCCGCTTCTACAAATGCTACGTTTCGCGCAAGGGTTACAAGGAGGGCGATCTGGGCTTCCTGATCGCCGTCATGGCGGCGCTCTACCCCTTATTGTCCAACCTGAAGGCCCGCGAAATCCGCTTCTTGAACGCCCGGGACCTCACCACGGTGCGATTGGGCCATTCAACCCTGGTAAGCCTCGCTAGCGAGGACGCCAGACTGGGTCATTCGGCCTAGGCTTTCGCCATGTTGCCAAATCGTCTTCTGATCGCGGTCATCCTCGGTCCCGAGCTCGCCCGCTGGAAAGCTGGCGGCCATGGACCGTTGGTCTGGTGGCGGGATGACGATGCCCGCCAGCCAGGCCCGGCCCTTGACCGGCTACTCGCCCTGTCGCGCCGCTTCGATGCACCCATCACCTTGGCCGCAGTGCCGGACGGCGACATACCGGCCCTGTCGAAGACCTGTCGCGAGACGCCGTGCGTCGAACTCGCCATCCACGGGTTCCGCCACGAGAACAGGGCTCCGCCTGGCCAGCCTTCGGGCGAGGTCAACGAACTCGACCTGCTGACCGACGTCATCCAGGAGCTCGGCGAAGCGATCGAGGTGTTCCGTCGCGCGGGTGTCAGGGCCAGCCTGTTCGTGCCGCCATGGAACAACGCCCATCCGACCCTGAAGACCGCGCTCCGCTTGCGGGGGTTGACGCTGTCCTGCTACGGCGAGATGCGCGACGAGCACGAACCGACGGCGCGCCTGGACACCCATTTGGATATCATGCGCTGGAAACCTCGCGCCCGCTTTCGGGGCGCGGTTCGCTTTCTTCTGAGAACCCGTCGTCATCTCGCCGAACGCCGCCTCAAGACGCTATGGGACGAGCCCGTGGGCCTGTTGACCCATCATCTCGACCATGACGAAGCGGCATGGCACTTCCTTGAGGCCCTGCTGCCCGTGGTCAAGCCGGTCAGCCGCCGTTCATTGGCCGGCGGCCCCGTCGGCATGGGCGCGCTCGCCTCCGCGACAACGCCGTCGCTGAAAGTCGGCTAGGCCTCCGCGTCACCGTGATGGATTGACCACGATATATTGGACCGTCGTCCGCGAATATTAGGGCGCGTACCAGGTGCTACCGCACCTGCGAGTAGCTCAAGCCGTTGACGATCACCGTTGAGCAACCTCGAAGAATGCTCACGGCGTCTTGCCTCCCAGCCAATATGGTTTGAAGAGCTGGCAGAATGACCCCGCCGCTCACGGCGGTATATCGGGGGATTTCCCTGGGCGGGTCTCGCCAGAACCCCGACAGACGAAATGTCTTTTCCCGGCGATTCCAAGGAAATGCCGCGGCGGCCCGGATTCCGTCGAATAGCCCCCGCCGCCGTCGATGCGGATGAAGCGGCTGGACCTATTTGTCGATCGTCAGCCTGAAAATCATTGTGTTCCGATAGGTCTGGCCCGGATCCAGACGCGCCGAAGCGAAGCTCGGCTTGTTGGGGGCGTCTGGAAAGCGTTGCGGCTCCAGCGCGATACCGTCGCCTTGACGATAGATCCGCCTGCTCTTGCCGACCGTCGTGCCGTCGATGAAGTTCCCCGAGTAGAACTGAATGCCGGGCTGATCCGTCAGGATTTCCAGCCCCCGGCCGCTCTTGGGATCGGACAGGCGGGCGGCCAGGCGCGGCGCCGCGCCGGAGGTTCCCGTCAGGACGTAATTGTGGTCGTAGCCTCGGCCGATGACCAGTTGGGGGTCGCCAGCGTCGCGGATCCGATCACCGACGGCCGTTGGAGCGCGAAAGTCGAACGCCGTCGTCGCCACGGGGGTGATTACGCCGGTCGGAATGAGCTCCGCGTCGACGGGGGTATAAGCATCGGCGGTCAGGGTCAGGACATTGCCCATCGCCCCCTCGGCCGCGCCCTCACCGGCGAGGTTGAACAGGGCGTGATTGGTTAGATTGACGATGGTCGGCTTGTCGGTCGTCGCGGCATAGGTGATCGTCAGCTCGTTGTTCTCGTTCAGCGCATAGGTCGCCGTGGCGGTCAGGGTTCCGGGATAGCCCTCGTCGCCGTCCGGACTGACATGGCTGAAGGTCACGGAGGTCACCGGGCCGCGTTTGACCTCTTGGACCTTCCACACGACCTTGTCGAACCCCTTGGTCCCACCGTGCAGGGCCGCGACGCCGTTGTTGTTCAGGGCCAACTGATAGGTCTTGCCGTCCAGGCTGAACTGCCCCTTGCCAAGGCGATTGGCGAAGCGCCCGACCGAGGCGCCAAAATAGCTGGCGTTACGGACATAGGCGCCGGCGTCGGCGAAGCCCAGCGCGATGTCGGCGGACTTTCCGCTCCGGTCCGGAGCGATCAAGGCCTGCAGCGTCGCGCCATAGGTGATCACCGTGGCGCTTACGCCGTGACCATTGCTCAAGGTGATGGCTTCGACGGCCTCGCCAGACGGTGTCTGGCCGAACGACCTGCGGGCGTAGTCCCCCGCCAGACCGGTCGTCGGCAAGACAGCGGCGGTCAGCAGGATGGCGCCATAGAAGGCGCGACGCCGAGCTTTCATGAATTCCTCTCCAGAGCGGACTGCGCGACTCTAACCGACGGAACGGTCGCTTCAGGTCATATACTCAGACAAATAATTCAGACGCAATCCGGCTTGTCGGCAGTCGACCATGGACCGATGCAACCAGGTCGCCGCGCATCGGCGACCTGATCTTCAGAGCTGTTCTAAAAAACGCCGTCGGTCGCGCGCGCGACGCCCAGCGGATTGCCGTCCTGCAGAGCGGCCGGCAGCAGATTACCCGGAATGTCCTGATAGCAAACGGGCCGCAGGAAGCGTTCGAGCGCTCGGGTGCCGACCGACGTTCCGCGCGGGTCGGAGGTGGCCGGGAAGGGGCCGCCATGGACCATGGCGTGCGACACCTCCACGCCGGTCGGCCAGCCATTGGCCAGGATTCGCCCGGCCTTGCGCTCCAGGATCGGCAGCAGGCTCCGCACCAGATCGGAGTCGGCGGCGTCCATGTGCAGAGTGGCCGTCAACTGGCCTTCCAGGCTTTCGAGCAGCATCTGAAGCTGCTCAAGGTCCCGAACACGGACGATCAGCGAGGAAGAGCCAAAGACTTCGTGGCCTAGCACCGCGTCGCTCAGGAAGGTCTTGGCGTCGACCTCGAACAGCGCGCCGACCGCCTGGTTGACGCCGTCCCCGACGCAACCACGCCCCAGTAGGCGGACGCCGTCGCGGCCGGCGAGGCGATCGACACCCTGCTCATAGGCGCCGAAAATCCCGGGGGTCAGCATGAGATGCGGCGCGGCGGCGTTGAGCGCCGCGCTGGCGGAAGCCGTGAAGCGCTCCAGGTCGGGGCCCGCGAGCGCGAAGATCAGGCCGGGATTGGTGCAGAACTGGCCCGCGCCCAAGGTGAGGGAGCCGATGAACGCCGCCCCCAGGGCCTCGGCTCGCGCCGCCAGGGCGCTCGGACACAGGACCACGGGATTGACGCTGCTCATCTCGGCGAAGACCGGAATGGGTTCGGGTCGCTCGGCGGCGATCTTGACCAGGGCCACGCCGCCAGCCCTTGAGCCGGTGAAGCCCACAGCCTTTACGCGCGGATCGCGCACCAGGGCGCCGCCCAGCGCGTGCGACTGCCCCGTCAGCAGAGCGAAGACGCCGCTCGGCAGTCCGTCCGACGCAACAGCGCGCGCGATCGCCCCGCCGACCAGGGCGCCGGTATTGGGGTGGGCGGGGTGGCCCTTGACGATCACCGGGCAGCCCGCAGCCAGGGCCGAGGCGGTGTCACCACCCGCCGTCGAGAAGGCCAGTGGGAAGTTGCTGGCGCCGAACACCACCACGGGACCCAGCGGAATGAAACGCTGGCGCAGGTCCGAGCGCGGCATGGGCTGGCGGTCGGGCTGGGCCGGGTCGATGCGCGCGCCGATCCAGTCGCCGCGCCGCACCACCTGCGCGAACAGCCGGAGCTGACCGGTCGTGCGACCGCGCTCTCCAGTCAGCCGGGCCTGCGGCAGGCCGGTCTCGGCCATGGCGGTCTCGATCAGTGGGTCGCCGATCGCCTCGATCTCGCTGGCGATCGCCTCCAGAAACGCCGCGCGGGTTTCCAGGTCGGTCTCGCGATAGACGTCAAAGGCGGCCGCTGCGGCGGCGCAGGCTGCGGCGATCGCCGCCGCGTCCGGCTCGACGAAGCTTGGCCCGAAGGCCTCGTTGGTGGCGGGATTGAGAGCTCGCAGCGCGGCGTCTGACATTTGGATACTCGCTTGTTCCACAAGGGCTGGCGCAACGCCCTTCGCCCCAACAGGGGGGCGGCGGACGTGGCGCAACGGGCTGATATCCACGTCGCTTTTGACGGTTGGCGATCAGATTGGCGAAGGCGTTGTAGCGACCGGGAGGCTCGGCGCCAGGCGCCTCAAGGATCGGGGTCACATCGGTCCACAATTTGGCGGCGCCGTGTGACAGTTTCAACTGGCCCTGCACGTTTCAATCGCGATGCCGAGCTTTCAGACCGTCACAGACTGCGCACCGTCACCTGACGTGGCTGCGCCTGGGCCAGGCTGTTTCGGGCGGGGTAGAGGAAGGGCGCGGCGCTGATCTCGAAAATGTCGTCCAGCTTGGTCTGGAACCCCTCGGAGAACGACAGGGTGGCGGCGCCGAAGAAGTGGATGTGAATATCGCCTGGGCGACGAAACAGGTCGTACTTGAAATGGTGATGTTCGAGGTTGGCGATGGTGTGGGACATGTTGACCTCGCCCGACAGGAAAGGCTTTTCCCAGACGATCTCATTGCCGCGCAGGATGCGGCTGGCGCCGCGGACGTCGGCGGGCAGTTCGCCGGTCAGCAGCTCGGGACCCAGGGCAGCTTGGCGCAGCTTGGAGTGAGCCAGCCACAGATAGTTCCCACGCTCGACGATATGGTCGGAAAACTCGTTGGCCAGGCAAAAGCCCAGGCGGTGGGGCGAACCGTCCGATCCGATCAGATAGACGCCCGCGATCTCGGGCTCCTCGCCGCCGTCCTGGGCGAAGGCGGGCGAGGTGAGGGGACTGCCCGGCCCGACCACGTGCGAGCCATCGCCCTTGTAGAACCATTCCGGCTGCGCCCCGACGGCGCCTGGGGCGGGCTTTCCGCCCTCGACGCCCATCAGGAACATGCGCATGGAGTCGGTGAGCTGTTCTCCGGCCTGGGCGGCCTTGTGCATCTTGTCACGCCCTTCGGCCGAACCCAGATGGGTCAGGCCCGTGCCGGTCAGGATGAGGTGGGCGGGGTCAACATGGTCGATGGGAGCCAGGACCCGGCCATCGGCGAGCGCCGAGGGGATGTCGATCTCTTCGCCCAGCGGGCTCGACTGCGCCGCCTCGACTAGGGTGGCGCCGACACCAAGCGCCATCTGAGCCAGATCATAAAGCGTATCGGCCACTTCCACGCGGCGGGCCAGGCCGGCGTCGTTGACCGCGGCGAGGGTTCGCCGGTCCGGTTCCTTCAACTGCACGAACCGAAACACCATGCTCTATCCGCCTCACGCGCCGTCCGCCATTAAGTCTGACAAATAGCAATTTAGATGAGCTGTCAAACTAGCTTCCGTAGCGGAGGCCGCAAAAACAGGAAAGAAAAACGCTTAGAATTTCGACCCTGGTAAAACACCACCACCTGTCGCCTGTCGTAATCATTGTGTTACTCGCGAGTCTGGCCGGATCGCGGCCGGGCCGTGGTCGACGCTGAAATTTTCTTGTCGTCAGACAAATTGTCTTCCTAGTGTCGCCGCGAGATGGCCGGAAGCGATGGACGATAGCCGTCCGCCCGAGGGGCCGAGGCGGAGCAGAGGGCACGTGCGAAAGACGAAAGACACGATGGGCGACGGCGATCCGGGGCGCGAGCCGCATCGGGGGCGCATCCACGGCTCGATCGCCCGCACACTCGGCGTGGCCATCGTCTCGGGGCAATATGCGCCGGGCGACATTCTCAACAATGAGATCGATTCCAGCGAACAGCTGCAGGTCTCCCGCAGCGCCTACCGTGAGGCTATCCGCATCCTGGCCGCCAAGGGCCTGGTCGAGAGCCGGCCGAAGACTGGCACCCGGGTCACCCCCCGCGCCCGATGGAGCTTGCTGGACCCGGAGGTCTTGGCCTGGCTCTTCGTGTCGGAGCCAAGCGAGGAGTTCCTCAAGGGCCTCTATGAATTGCGGATGATCGTCGAGCCGGCGGCCGCCGCCCTGGCCGCGGAGCGCCGCGACGCGCGGCAATTGGAGCGGATGCGCCAGGCCCTGATCCAGATGCAGCACGAGACCCTGGCCACCGAGGCTGGCCAGGCCGCCGACCGCGATTTCCATGACACCGTGCTGGAAGCGACCTGCAATGCGCCGCTGTTCACGCTGAGCAGCAGCATCGGAGCGGCCGTCCGCTGGACGACGATCTTCAAGCAGCGCAAGCGCGAGCTGCCGCGCGATCCGATGCCCGAGCACTGGATGGTGTTCGACGCCATCGCCGCGGCTCGCCCCGACCAGGCTCGTGAAGCCATGGAGCGTTTGGTCAGTCTGGCGCTGCAGGATACCCGCGCGGCGATCGATCCGAAGAGGTAGACGCGCAAGCTGCGCTACGCAGGCGGATTTCCGCGTAAATTGCCGTGGATTGCCCATCGTCCGAAAATAGGTAGCGCTGCCTTCCCTTTGTGAAAGCGGCTCATGACCGTTGTCAGCGGCGTGGCTCCGCGTTGACGCATGGGAGTGCTCGGTATAGTCAGACAAATGAATTGGAATGAGACGGTCGGATGTCGCTGACCCGCTGACGTGGCGGATCAATAGTCAGTACGTCGCGACGGACCCTTCCGGTGTCGCCGTGCCAAGGATCGTCATGAGCTCTAACGCTGTTCCGCCCCGCGCCCTTCGTTCGCGCGCCTGGTTCGACAACCCGGACAACGCGGACATGACGGCGCTCTATCTTGAGCGCTACCTGAATTTCGGCCTGTCTCTGGACGAGCTGCAGTCGGGCAAGCCGATCATCGGCATCGCCCAGACCGGCAGCGACCTCTCGCCCTGCAACCGTCACCATCTGGTCTTGGCCGAGCGTGTCCGCGAGGGCATCCGCACGGCAGGCGGCATCGCCCTGGAATTCCCGGTCCACCCCATCCAGGAAACCGGCAAGCGACCGACCGCCGGCCTGGACCGCAATCTGGCCTATTTGGGCTTGGTCGAGACGCTCTACGGCTATCCGATCGACGGCGTCGTACTGACGATCGGCTGCGACAAGACCACCCCAGCCTGTCTGATGGCCGCCGCCACGGTCAATATTCCCGCCATCGCCCTGTCGGTCGGCCCCATGCTGAACGGTTGGTACAAGGGCGAACGCACCGGCTCGGGCACCATCGTCTGGAAGGCCCGCGAGCTGCTGGCGGCCGGCGAGATCGACCGCGCCGGTTTCATCAAGCTGGTCGCCAGTTCGGCCCCCTCGACAGGCTACTGCAACACCATGGGCACGGCCACGACCATGAATTCGCTGACCGAGGTGCTGGGCATGTCGCTGACCGGTTCGGCGGCCATTCCCGCGCCCTACCGCGACAGGCAACAGAACGCCTACGAGACGGGCCTTCGGATCGTCGATCTGGTCAGCCAGGACATCAAGCCGTCCGACATACTAACCCGCGACGCCTTCCTCAACGCCGTGGTTGTCAACTCAGCGATCGGCGGCTCGACCAACGCCCCGATCCATCTCAACGCCCTGGCCCGCCACATCGGTGTGGAGCTGAGCGTCGACGATTGGCAGACCTATGGTGAAGAGGTGCCGCTGCTGGTCAATCTGCAGCCGGCTGGCGAATATCTCGGGGAGGACTACTACCGGGCCGGCGGCGTGCCGGCCGTGGTCAATCAGCTGATGAGCCAAGGCCTGATCCGCGAGGACGCCTTGACGGTCTCGGGTCAAAGCCTGGGCGACGCCTGCCGGGACGCCATCATCGAAGACGAGGCGGTCATACGGCCCTTCGACAAGCCGCTGGTCCAGCGGGCCGGCTTCGTTGTCATGCGCGGCAATCTGTTCAATTCGGCGATCATGAAGACCAGCGTCATCACCGCCGAATTCCGCGATCGCTACCTTTCCGACCCCGACGATCCAGACGCCTTCGAAGGCGACGCGATCGTGTTCGACGGGCCGGAGGACTATCACCGGCGGATCGACGATCCATCGGTGGGCATCACCGAGCGTAGTGTGCTGTTCATGCGCGGCGCCGGACCGATCGGCTATCCCGGCGCGGCCGAGGTCGTGAACATGCGAGCCCCTGATTACTTGATCAAGCGCGGCATCCATCAGTTGCCCTGCATCGGCGACGGGCGTCAGTCGGGCACTTCGGGCTCGCCGTCGATCCTCAACGCCTCACCCGAAGCCGCCGCTGGCGGAGGCCTGGCCTTGCTGAAGTCCGGCGACCGGGTGCGAGTCGACCTGCGCAAGTCGAGGGTCGATGTGCTGGTGACGCCGGAAGAGATCGTCGCGCGTCGCGCGGCGCTCAATCGGGCAGGGGGCTTCGCCTATCCCGAAAGCCAGACGCCCTGGCAGGAGATCCAACGGGCCATCGTCGGCCAGATGGAAACCGGTGCGGTGCTGGAGCCTGCGGTCAAGTACCAGCGCATCGCCCAAACCAAGGGCCTGCCGCGCGACAACCACTAAGGCGACGGGGGCCTCGCCCCGGTCGCGAACGCCAACGAGCCGGTCAACCGGCGGGGAAACCTGGAGGGAACTACGTGAAGCTGACCACGCTGAAGCACGCGCTCGTCGCGGGCGCCGCCATCGCGATCCTGGCCACCGGCGTCGCGAGCGCCCAGACCGCCGTCACCGCGACCTTGCACGCCGACCAGCCCGGCGCGGTCATCCAGCCCGAGGTGTACGGCCAGTTCGCCGAGCATCTGGGCCGGGGCATCTACGAGGGTGTCTGGGTTGGGGAGGACAGCAAGATCCCCAACACCAAGGGCTACCGCAACGACGTCGTCGCGGCGCTGAAAGCCATCAAGGTGCCGCTGGTGCGCTGGCCCGGCGGTTGCTTCGCCGACGACTATCACTGGCGCGAGGGGGTGGGCCCGCGCGACAAGCGCCCGACCAAGGTCAATGTGAGCTGGGGCGGGGTCGAAGAGACCAACGCCTTCGGCACGAACGAATTCATGGAATTCGCCGAACTCATTGGCGCCAAGACCTATGTCGCCGGCAACGTCGGCACCGGCTCGCCCCAGGAGATGGCCGAGTGGGTCGAATACATGGTCTCGCCCACCAAATCGACGATCGCCAACCTGCGCCGCGCCAACGGCCGCGAGCAGCCGTGGAAGCTCGACTATTTCGGCGTTGGCAATGAGAACTGGGGCTGTGGCGGCCAGATGACTGCGGCCCACTATACCGACCTCTATCGCAACTTCGCCGAATTCATCCGTGTGCCTCAGGGAACCAAGACCCAGAAGATCGCCGGCGGCGCCAATAGCGACGACTATAGCTGGACCGAGACCATGATGGCCGGCGCGGCCAAGAACATGGACCAGATCAGCGTCCACTATTACACCATCCCCAGCGGCCGGTGGTCGATCAAGGGTTCGGCCACGAAGTTCGACGAGCAGGTCTGGGCCGACACCATGGTGCAGGCGCTGCGCATGGACGAGATGATCACCAAACACAGCGCGATCATGGACAAGTACGACCCGCAGAAGCGCGTCGGCCTGGCCGTCGACGAGTGGGGGATCTGGCATGATGTCGAGCCCGGCACCAATCCGGGTTTCCTCTATCAGCAGAACACCATGCGCGACGCCGTGGCGGCCGCCGCGACCCTGAACATCTTCCACAAGCACGCCGACCGGGTGCGGCTGACCGCCATCGCCCAGATGGTCAATGTACTGCAGGCGATGATCCTGACCGACAAGGACAGGATGGTCCTGACCCCGACCTACTGGGTCTACGATCTGTACAAGCCGTTCCAGGGCGCGACGTCGCTGCCGCTCGAGGTTGACGGCCCCGCCTATGTGATGGGCAAGGACAGCGTGCCTTCCGTCAGCGCCTCGGCGGGACGCGATACGGCTGGCGTGGTGCACGTGGCGTTGGTGAACCTGAATCCGAACACGCCGGCCACCGTGAAGATCAAGCTCGCGGGTGTGGCCGGCAAGAGCGCGAAGGGCAGGGTGCTGACCGCCTCGACCATGAGCGCTCACAACACGTTCGACGCGCCAAACGTCGTCAAGCCCGCCGCCTTCAACGACGCGCAGATCAAGGGCGCCACGCTGACCGTCACCCTGCCGGCAAAGGCCGTGGTCGTGCTGGACCTGACCTAGGGTCTGGCGACGACTGCCCGGCGCCGCCATCCCCGTGCTGGAGGCGGCGCCGGCTGGTCTCGCCCAGAGACTTGAATGTCTCGGATCGAGGTTCGGAAGCGTCGCGCTCATTCCGCCGAGGGCGCCAATGACGTCTCAGAGCAGGCTCTGTTGCACGGAGACCGGCGAGGCAAGATCGGAAAGCTCGCCTCTGCGGGGTAGCTCGATTTTCGCGCTGAATCGGATGTCGACGTCACGATCCTTTGTGAAACCGATGAGCGCATCGGCGCCCAGGCGCGACCAGGGATTGCCGCGATTGGCCCCCTCTGGGATGCGCGGCAACAGGCCCGGCTTGTCGTTCCAGGCCAGCAATTGCTCGGCCGAGATGATGTTCAGCATGTCTCGCAGGTGAGGGGCGGTGACATAGGCGTCGGGCATGGCGCGATGAGCGGGCAGGCTAAGTTGGGGGTTCAAGCCGTCGGGCATCCGCTCGTAGCGGAGCATCTGGTTCGAAAATTCCGGCAGGTCGGGCCAGAGGCGCAAGGCGCATTTCCAGGTGCAGATCCAACGCGCGCCGTCCGCCAGTCGCGGCGTGCAATACCGTTGCTCGAACGCCGCCCGCCGGCTTCAGGATGGGTGGTGCGGCGTCCTTCCAGGACTTCGCGCCGGCGACGTCCGCATCGACGATGTGATGAACCGCCGTGGTCGCCGACGAGATGGGGCGGCCAGGATCGAGGAAGACCGCGCCGCGCTCATCGTTGACGACCCGCCGCCCGTCGCCTCCGAGCGCCACGTCCTGCCAGCCGATCTCGCAAACGTCGTGGGCGGACGACCCGGCTGTCTCCAAATCTATAATGCGCACACGACCGTCAGCCGGCTGTCCTTCGCCGTCCCGCCAACATGACCTTCACGGCCCGGAAGACTCTCCTTGATCCGCTCCCATTGGTCGTCCCGCAGTCCATAGCGACGTATCAGCCAGCCTTCCTCGAAGCCGACCTCCTATGAACCACTCAGCCTCATATTTGGGAATCCCGTAACTGAACACAGGCCCTAGCCTCGGCTGGTCTATCGGCTGGTCTAGAAGTGTGCGGACATTCGCAGGGCGATGGTCCTCGGCCGAGGCGGGGTGATGATCTGGTCGCGGGTGATCAGGAACGGGTTGCCGAACGAGAAGCTGTTGGCGTGCGCGCCCAACGGATTGTCCACCGTCGCGGCGAGGGTCCAGGCCCCGGCCTCCAGGCTGGCGACGCCGCGAAGGCCCAGATATTCGCCCATCTCATGCATGTTGTCGGCGTCGAAGGTCACATAAGAAGCTCCGACATAGGTCGCTTGGCCTTGCAGGCGCAGGGTCAGCTCATGGGGCAGGGGGCGATGATAGTCGGCGGCGATGCTGGCCGAGGTCCGAGCCACGCCAGGAAGGCTGGCGTCGTGGCGTGAACTGAAGTCGAGGTTCTGGCGGGTGATCTGCGGATCGTTCAGCAGGGCGGCGGCGCGCAGGTCGATCTGGTCGTTCAGGCGCAGGGCGGCCTCCGCCTCGACACCCCGGTTGGCTCCGTTGCCGATATTGGCCGTGAAGGCCGTGCCGTCGGCCAGGTACTGGTCACTCTGCACCGCTTCCCAAGTCGCGTAGAATAAGGCGACCCGCGCCTGGAGGCGATCGTCCCAGCCCCGCAGCTTGACGCCGAGCTCATAGTTCCAAAGCTCGTCGGCCTGGTATCGACGCGCTGGCGCTCCGGCGACGTCGAAGGCCTGGTTGATCCGGCCAGCGGTATTGAACCCGCCGGGTCGGTAGCCCTCGGCGGTTTGGGCGTAGAACAGCAAACCAGGCCGTGCTGCGTAGCTCAGCAGGATCTTGGGTGAGAGGCCTGTGGCGTTGTCCGAGCCACTGAATACGCGCTGGCCGGTCGTCTGGAGGATCCGGGAGTCGGTGTCGAACCGGAAGTCGAACCAGCGAAGGCCGGCGGTCGCCGATAGACGCTTGGTGGCGTCGAACGTGACCTCGCCATAGAGCGCTGTCTCGTTGATCTTGTCGCGTCGCTGCTCGTCGTAGCCGGTCAGACCCGACGCCGTGAGCCCGTGTAGCAGGCTGTGCAGGTGGATCGCCCCGGTCGAGCCGAAAGCGCCGACCAGGCCATGAATCCGATGCTCGCTCGGCGTGGCGTAAGTGACCTCCCCAACCGTCAGGTCAATGGCTTTTTCCTCGTCGAACGCCGCCGGGCCGCCGCGGAGCCCGTATAGTGTCGCTACCGAAGTGGCGTCATAACGGCTGTCGAAATGGTGCGACAGGCGCGACACCGATCCGGTCAACCGCCCCCAGCCGCCGTTTCCCGCCAGGGTCAGGGAGACGTCGTCGAAATCGTTGTCGTGCGGCTCGCGCACGGCGTTGTCGCGCAGACGCGGCCCCAGACGACGCAGGCCGTATTGAGTGTCGCTGTTGTTGATCGACTGGGTGGTCAGACCCAGCGTGGCCGTCCAATGCGGCGAGAGCGCCGCCCGCAGGGTAGCCCGCACGCCCTCGCGCTTGGAGCCATTGACGTGCTTGAGGCCGAGGGTCGGGTTGGCGATGTAACCGGTCTGGCTGTCGCGATAAGCGACCGCGCGCAGGGCAACCCGACCGGGGATGAGGGGAATGTTAGCCGTCGCCTCCAGTTCGTCGCCCACCCCGCCGTTCCAGATATAGGCCAGGCCCGCCAGGACGTTGGCTTGATAGCGGTCGAGGTCGGGCTTACGCGTGGCGATGCGCAGGACCCCGCCCAACGATCCACCGCCATAGAGCGTGCCCTGGGGGCCGCGCATGACCTCGACTCGCTCGATGTCGGCCAGGCGCAGGTCCGGGTCCGGCGCGCTGTAGGTGATCGGCACGTCATCCAGATAGAGCGCCACCATCGACTGGGCCTGGCCTGTGAAGGCGCCGTCCGAGAGGCCGCGCAGCAGGATCTTGTCGCGCCCGGGGCCCAGGTTGGTCACGGTCATGCCAGCGACCTGCCCGGTGAGATCGGCCAGGCTGGTGAGGGTCTCGCGAGCGATCGTAGATCCCGATACGACGGAAATGGCGTACGGCGTGCGGCCGGGCAGGTTAGGGTAGCGTTGGGCCATGACGACGACCTCGCCCCAGCCTAGGCTCGTGGTTGGAGCGACGACGGAAGCGGGGCGGGCCCGGGGCGGCGCGGTTTTGCGGATCACCACCGTGCGCGGGTCGGGCATGACATAGTTGCAGCCGCTGTGTTCGAGGATCCGTTCTAGCGCCGTCTGAGAAGACATCCGGCCGTAGAGGGCCGGCGCGGCGCCGACGCAGGCTTCCAGGTCGCCGCCCAGGGACAGGTCCGCCTGCAGCGCGAAGTCGATCAGGGAAGCACGGACGGGTTTGGCTGGAATCTGCAGGCGCACGGGAGCGGATGGCCTCTCGGCGGGCGCGGCGTGCGCCGCCCCGGCGCCCAGGCCGGCCATCAACACGAAGGGCCAAGCTCCGTGGCGGCGGATCAACGACTTGCGTCGCATGGTCAGCGTCGGGTCGCCTTGGCCTTGAGGACGATCTCGCCGCCGCTGCGCTGGCTGACGATCGGTGCGAACAATTCCAAACGCCGGATCATCGCCGCTTCCTCGTCAACCAACAGCACACAGGAGACTTTGACCGAAGCGGCGTTCGGATCAACCCGTATCGGCGTGGCGACGTAGCGGTTCAGGTCGGCGACCACCTCTGCCAAGGAGGCGTCACGATAGACGAGATTGCCCGATTTCCAGGCGAAGGCTGCATTCGGATCCGTGGTGCGAATCAGTGAGGTGGCTTGGCCGGGCGATTGGACCAATTGCTGGCCCTTGGCCAGGCGCACAGCGCCCTGCTGCCCGCCCGATACCGAGACCAAACCCCGCCGCACGGTGACGGCCAGGCGGTTATCATGGCTGAGGATGTTGAATTCGGTGCCTAGGACACGAATCTCCCGGCCAGCCACCGCGACCACGAAGGGTCGGTTTTCCAGGTGGGCGACATCGAAGCTGGCCTCGCCGTCGACCAGGGTCACGTCACGCTCGGCGTGCGTCAGCCTTACCCGCAAGGTCGTGGCACCGCCCAGGGTCAGGCGCGTGCCGTCGGCCAGGGCGACCTCCCGGGTCTCGCCGCGCTGGGTCGCATAATCGGTGAAGGTCGAGCGGCTCAGTTGCGGCAGCACGGCCAATACCACGGCGGCGGCGGCCGCCGCGGCCGTGGCCAGGCCGGCCCAGACCCAGCGCCGCGCCGGCGGCTTGGGGCGGGGGGTGAACGGCAGGACGTTTCCGGCCACGACCTCGGGCGCAACGGCGGCGGGGATCTCGCCGGCAGGCAAGTCTTCCATTTCGATCCACAGCGCCTCGACCTCGTCATAGGCCGCAGCGTGGGCAGGGTCGGCTTCGAGCCAGGCTTGGAACGCGGTCCAGTCTTCCAGACCGGCGTCACCCTGCAGGCGCGCGAACCAGTCGCTCGCCGCCTGTTGGATGGAATCGGTGGTGACGGACTGTGTCATCGACGGGTCGTGCTTCCTTGGCGCCGGGCTGGGGAGGGCGCTTGCCACAATGACGCCATGACCGGAAAAGTCCCTCCTCGGTTCTTCAGGAGGTGATGCCAAAAAGACACGGTCATCGGCCGACCCTGCTGACCAGATGGCTCAGAGCCAGGCTGACATGCTTCTCGACCGAACTTCGAGAAATGCCCATTCGCGTCGCGGTCTCGACATGTGTCAGGCCCTCGAACTTGTGCAGGCGGAACACCTGCTGGGTCACGGGCGACAGGGTTTTCATCGCCTCGGAGATTTTCTCCAGACGCTGGCGGGCGATGACGGCGCTCTCGGCGTCGGGCTCTTCAGCCACATCCAGAGCGCCGACCGTGGTGTGGTTGGCGCGCCGCCATTCGGTTTCGCGCGCGCCGGCCCGCTTGGCGCGGCGCAGTCGGTCCAGCATCAGGTTGGAGGCCAAGCGGTAAAGATAGGCGGGCGGGTTGTCGATCAACTCGTCCGCGACCGCCTGAACCTTCAGATACAGCTCCTGAACCAGATCCTCGACATCGGCTTGACCGCCCAGGCGCGCCTGGAAGAACCGCCGCGTGTCTTCGCGCCGCTCCAGATAGACGGCCGCGAGCGGCGAAAGGTCCTGCAGGTCCTCCATGGTCAGCCGCGCATCCGCGCCAGGCGCCGCGCCAAGGCGGCGCTGGAAAACGAAACGGACGCGTCGGTGTTCATCACAAAGACGATCGGTCCGGTTGGAGGGAGTTGGCGGGGCCAAGAGACATCGCGCGGCGGCGACTTCAAGGCAAGGCTCGGAACGGCTGCCCCGCCGCCGGTGAAAATTCGATGAGGGGGCTCAGTACACACGGCGTCATTGGCTCGAACGGCGCGGGGGCGTCTGGAGCCAAGTCGGTGCGATGCGGATATTTTGCGATTTCGACGGGACCATCGCCAAGGTCGACACGACCGACCTTGTCCTGACCCGTCTGGCCGAGCCGGCCTGGGAAGAGCTCGAAGAGCGCTGGACCCGGGGCGAGATCACCGCCGCCGAGTGCATGCGAGGCCAGGTCGCGCTGATCGGTGGCGACGATGCGGCGCTGGACGCCCTGCTCGACACCGTGGAACTGGCCGACGGCTTTTCGGAGTTCGTCGCCTGGTGCCAGGCCAACGCCCTTTCGCTGACCGTGGTCAGTGACGGCGTCGATCGTTTCATTTCTCGCATCCTGGGCCGCCACCGCCTGGGTCATCTGCCGGTGATCGCCAATCATCTGGTCGGCAGCGCCGAGATGGGTAGACGGCTGGAGCAGCCTTGGTCGCGCGCCGGCTGCGCCGCCGGCTCGGGCGTCTGTAAGTGCCAGGTCGCGGACAAGTCCGACGAGCGGGCCAGCGATCCTGGGGACCTGATGGTCTTCATCGGCGACGGGCGCTCCGACTTCTGCGTCTCAAGCCGCGCCGACCTGCTGTTCGCGCGCGACAAGCTGGCCGCCTACGCCCGCTCGCGGGCCATGCCGCACCACGAATTCTCCGACTTCCACACCATCACGACGACGCTCGCGGCCGCCCACGGCCGCTTGGCGCGCCGCGCCGCCATCTGACCGGAGTTTATCCCATGTACGATGCTGAACAGACCCCCGAAGTCCTAGACGAAGCCGCCTTGCGCGAACTTGAGGCCCAGTACTGCTCCTACGGCGACACCGTGCACTATCTGCCGGAACCGAAGTTCTTCGACGGATGCGAAGGCTCGTTCATGTACGACGCTCAGGGGCGCCAGTTTCTTGATCTGCAGATGTGGTACTCGGCCGTCAATTTCGGCTACCGCAACCCGCGCTTGAACGCCGTCGCCCACCGTCAGCTCGACACCCTGCCGCAGGTCGCCAGCCAGTACCTGCATCGCGAGAAGGTCGAGCTGGCGGCGATGATCGCCCAGGACGCCGAGAAGAAGTTCGGCCGCAAGGGCCGGGTCCACTTCAATGTCGGCGGCGCCCAGGCGGTCGAGGACTCGCTCAAGCTGGTGCGCAACGCCAGCAATGGCAAACAGTTGATGTTCGCCTTCGAGGGCGGCTATCACGGCCGCACCCTGGGCGCCTCGGCGATCACCTCGTCCTACCGCTATCGCCGGCGCTTCGGTCACTTCAGCGACCGCGCCCAGTTCATCGAATTTCCGTATCACTTCCGTGGCCCCAAGGGCATGAGCAAGGAAGAGTACGGCGAGGCCTGCGTGGCCAAGTTCGCCCGCCTGTTCGAGACTGAATATAACGGCGTGCTCGACACCAAGACCGGCCAGGCCGAATTCGCCGCCTTCTATATCGAGCCGATCCAGGGCGCCGGCGGCTATGTGATCCCGCCGCCCAACTTCTTCATCGAGCTGAAGAAGGTTCTCGATCAGCACGGCATCCTGCTGGTGGTCGATGAGATCCAGATGGGCATGTGGAGGACCGGCAAGCTGTGGTCGATCGAGCACTTCGGCGTGCAGCCCGACGTGCTGGTGTTCGGCAAGGCCTTGACCAACGGCCTCAACCCGCTGTCGGGCGTCTGGGCTCGCGAAGAGCTGATCAATCCAGAAATCTTCCCTCCGGGCTCGACCCATTCGACGTTCAACTCCAACCCAATGGGCACGGCCGTGGCGCTGGAAGTCCTTCGGATGACCTCGGAGGTCGATTACGGCGCCAAGGTCCTGGAGAAGGGCGCCTACTTCCTGGAGGGCCTGAAGGACCTGCAAAAGCGCTGGCCGCAGATCGGCGACGTGGACGGCCTGGGCCTGGCCTTGCGCGCTGAGATCTGCGAGGCCGACGGCTTCACCCCCAACAAGGCCCTGCTTAACCGCATGGAAGCCGAAGGGATGAAGGGCGACATCGAGGTCGACGGCAAGCGCTACGGCTTGATCCTCGACGTCGGCGGCTACCACAAGAACGTCATCACGCTGGCCCCGTCGCTGGAGATCAGCAAGGGCGAAATCGACCTGGGCCTGAAGCTGCTCGACGCAATCCTGCGTCGCTGCGTCGACTGATCAACGCATGCGTCCCGTATTCCTGAACCTGGATGGCGCCTTGGGCGAGCAACCCGCCTTGCTTGGCCAGGCGGGCGGGCGGGCGATTGAAGCGCGTGATTTGGGGCCGGCTCTACGCCTGTGGAGCCGCCCCCGGGCCTTGGCGGCGCTCGCCGATCGCCTGCGCGAGCAACCGATCGGGCCAGGACCCGAGATGGTGTTCGCCGGCTCGGGGGACTTCCATCACGTCACGCCGCTGCTGATCGAGCGGGCCATTGAGAGGGCGCAGGCCGGGCCCGTGACCGTCGTTCACTTCGACAACCACCCCGACTGGGTGCGGTTCGAGAACGGCCTTCACTGCGGGTCTTGGGTCGGACGCGCGGCGCGGCTGCCGGGCGTGACCAAGGTGGTCACCGTGGGCGTCTGCAGTGGCGACATCGACCGTCCCGAAACCAAGCGCGCGGATCTTGATCTGGTCGCCGAAGGTCGGGTCGAGCTCTACCCCTGGCGCGCCCCGGATGGCGGCCCGGTCCTGCGGATCGGCGACCAGGGCTGGCCATCCATGGCGGCGATGGGCGAGGGCGGTTTCCTCGAACTGCTGGTGTCCAGGATCACGACCCAGGCCGTCTACATCACCATCGACAAGGACGTGCTGCGCGCCGATGACGCCGTCACCAACTGGGATCAAGGCGAGTTGAGCCTGGATGGCTTGGAGCGTCTGATCCGCGCGGTGGCGGGCCGGGCGCGCGTGATCGGGGCCGACGTGGTCGGAGACTGGTCCGCGCCGCGCTATGGCCCGGACCTGCTGTCGAACCTGCTCAAACGCGGCGAGGCCTTCCTCGACCAGCCGCGCGGGCGCGTTCCGGGGGACCTGGCGCGGACCAACGAGGCGGCGAACCTGCGGCTGCTGTCGTTGTTTTCGGAGCTCGCGTCGTGAGCTCGACCCTGACCGCCGCCAGCGCGGGCCTGCTCGCCTTTTGTATCGTCACCGAGATCGGCCGCGAACTCAGCTTCAAGGCCGCGTCCGACGGCGCCGAGGGCAAGCCGGCCTACCTCGCCGCCCTGGCCCTGCAGCCGGTGCTGTGGCTGGGGATCGTCTTCTGGTTCGTCGAGATGATCGCCTGGCTGCTGGTGCTGGAGCACACGCCGCTGGGTCTGGCCTTCCCGATCATGACCCTGACCTATGCCGGCGTGCCCCTGGCCGGGACCCTGATCCTCAAGGAGCGCCTGGCCCCGATGCAGATCGCGGGCGCCGCCCTGGTCGCCGTCGGCGTCACCTTCGTGGGGCTGTCGGGGCTATGACCGTTCAACCGCTCAGACTGGCGGGCAAGTCCGGCCATGGCGTCCTGCTGGTCCACGGCCTGACCGGCGCGCCGGCCGAGATGAAACCCCTGGCCAAGCGCTTGGCGCGTCGTGGTTTCGAGGTCGCCGCGCCCTTGCTGGTCGGACACGGCGTCGACGAGGCCACCCTGCTCAAGACCACATGGCGCGACTGGCTGGACGGCCTGTGCCGCTCTTATGACGCTTTCGCCGCAGAGGTCGATACGGTGCACGTGGCCGGTATCTGCGTCGGCGGAGCCCTGGGCCTGATGCTGGCCGCCGAGCGCCCCGCGATCCGCGCCGCAGCGGTCTATTCGATGACCTTCGAATATGACGGCTGGAACATGCCGCGCTTCGCCGTCGCCGCGCCAGTGATCCAACTGGCCGCCAACCTCCCTGGCGTGCGCCGGTTGGCCTGGGCTGAGACCCATCCCTTCGGTCTGAAGGACGAACGCTTGCGCAGCCTGGCCCAACGCGCGCCGGACAGCCTGATCGAGGGCGCGATCGACCGCCTGCCGCTCGGGGCGCTGTTCCAGATGTATCGCCTGGGCCGGCATCTGGAGCGGATGGGCAAGGCGATCACGACCCCGACCCTGATCCTGCACGCGCGCGACGACGACATGAGCCATCCGCGCAACGCCTACCGGCTGCAGAGCGCCTTGGGCGGGCCCACGCGGCTGCATCTGCTGGAAGACAGCTACCACATGATCCACGTCGACCAGGAGCGCGACGTGGTCGCGGCCATGACCGCCAGCTTCTTCGGCGCCGTCGAGCCCCAGGGCGACCCGGTGTTGGGACGGCGATCGCATGTTTGAGACCCGTGTCCTCACTAGCCTGGACGACCTACCGCGCGCCAGCTGGGACGCCCTGTTCGGCGGCGCGCTGGAAGGCTTCGACTATCTGCGGGCGGTCGAGAGCGCGGCGCTGGAGGGGTTTGGCTGGCGCTATGTCCTGGTTCAGCGCGACGGACGTCTGGTCGGCGCAGCGCCGGCCTTCATCACCGACTATCGGCTCGAGACCACCTTCGAAGGGGGCGGTCGCAAGGTGGCCGAACAGATCCGTCGGCTCGCGCCGGGCGTAATGACGCCAAGGCTGGCCTGCCTGGGATCACCTTGCGCGGAGACCGCGACCGTCGGTTTCGCGGCAGGACTATCTGAAGCCGATCGTCTCGCCGTCCTCGAGGCCCTGATCTTCGCCTTCGAGCAGGACGCGGCGCGGGCCGGGTGTTCGTTGATGGGCGTCAAGGACGCCGATCCTGCGCAGGCCGACCTGTGGTCAAGCGCCATGGCCGGGGCAGGCTACAGCGCCGTGCCCGGGCAGGCGATCGCCGATCTCGCCATCGATTTCGCCGATCTCGAAACCTATCTGGCGCGGCTGTCCAGCGGCGCTCGTCGCGACATGCGCCGCAAGCTGAGGTCGCGCGGCAAGGTGCGGATCGAACTGCGCGTGGAGCTGGGCGCGGACCTGCCTCGGGCCATGGCGCTCTATCGCCAGACCCTTGCCCGGGCCGACGCGCAGCTGGAGACCCTGACGCCGGGCTTCTTCAAGGCCGTGGCCGAGCGCATGCCCGGCCGGGCGGTGTTCGCCCTCTACTATGTCGAGGATGACCTGTTGGCCTTCAACCTGCTGCTCGAAGACGGCGAGGTCCTGCTCGACAAGTTCTTCTGCATGGAGGCCGCACGCGGCCGCGCCCACAACCTCTATTTTCTCAGCTGGTTCTTCAATCTGGAGCGCTGCCTCGAGCTTGGCTTGAAGCGCTACCAAAGCGGCCAGGCCAATCTGGGCGACAAGCTGCGACTGGGCAGTCGGCTGACCCCCGTGGCCATGTATTTCAAGCATCGCAATGGGCTGGTCAACGGCGCGCTACGCCTGCTGGCGCCGCTGCTCATGGGCGACGCGCTCGAAGGCTTGGCCGCATGAACATCGCGATCCACAAGCCGCGCCGCCGTTTCGCGCCGGCCATCCTGTTCGCCATCCTGCCGATCATCAGTCTGGCCTACCAGATCACCGCCAAGACCTCGGCCAACCAACTGGCGCACGCGCGGTTCGATCTGGCGTGGTTGGCCGCCGCCGCGCGCATGCCCAGCGTTCGGCTGTTGGTGGCGCTGGAGATCGCCGCCTTCGCGGCCTGGATGACGGTGTTGGCGGAGATGCCGCTCAGCGCGGCGTTCCCGTTGTCGGCTGTCAGCTATGTGCTGATCATCGCCGCCAGCGCGGTGGTCTTTCATGAGCCCATCAGCGGGCTGCAGGTGGTCGGCAGCCTGGCGATCCTGCTCGGCGTCCTGCTGATCGGCCGCGGCGCCAAGACGGTCGAGTTGGCCGCGTCGGAAGCCGACGCATGACCTCCATCGCGCTCAAGACCCTGTTGTTCGAGTGGCGTCGTTTCGCGCCGGCGGCCGTGGCGGTGGGCTTTTCCGGCCTTCTGGTGCTGCTGCAGGCCGGATTGATCCTGGGCGTGTTCTCTCTGGCCAGCGTCTACGTGACCAAGTCCTCGGCTGACCTGTGGGTTGGATTTCCGGGCGTGCAGAGCATCGATCTGGGCCGGCCGATCGGCGGGGCCACCGAGCTCTTCCTCCGCGCCGACCCGCGCATCGCCCAGGTCGAGCCCTTCTATTGGGGCACGGGCGAATGGCGCACCGGCCGGCACGGCATGGTCAATGTCTACATTGTCGGCCTGGACCCTATGCCTGGCGCGATGGTGCTGTCCGACGTCCTGTCGACCGACCTGCGCGCCGCGCTGGCCGAGCCGGACGCGGTGCTGGTGGATCGCGCCGACCTGGGCAAGCTGGAGACGAGCGTCGGGGGTCTCGCCGAGATCAACGGCCGGCGGGTGCGGATCGTCGGGGTCACCGAGGGGCTGCGCGCCTTGGGCGGTGTCAATGTCATCGCCTCGGCCGCCACGGCCCATCGGCTGGATACCGCCCTTGGTGACGGGGAGGGCGCGGCCTATTTCACCGCCCGGCTCAACGATCCTACCCAGGCCGCCGCGGCTGTCGCCGATCTGCGCGAGGTGGGACGCCAGCGGGGCTTCGAGCCGATGACCCGCCAGGCCTTCGCCGATCGAAGCGTCCGCTACTGGCTGAGCGAGTCAGGAGCCGGCGTAGCCTTCGTGTTCGGCAGCGCCGTGGCCATTCTGGTGGCGGTGATCGTCACCAGCCAGACCTTGGCGGCCGCCGTGGCCGCCTCTCTCAAGGACTACGCGGCCTTGCGGGCCCTGGGGTTCACCATCGGCGCCCTGCGCGTCATCGTCCTGGCCCAGACCGCCTGGATCGCGGCGGCCGGCGTGCTTCTGGCCGGCGTCCTGGCCGCGATCCTGGCGGCGGTGGCGACTGCGTCATCTACGCCCCTGGTGATGACCGCGCCGATGGTCGCGGGCGCGATCGGTCTGGTGGCGCTGGTCGCCTTCGGTTCCGGTCTCTGGGCGCTGCGCCGTGTCGCGCGGGCCGATCCCGCCGCGTTGCTTCTATGAGGTTTTTCATGGTCCTTCGCCACGCGCCGTCCGGCCGCGTCCTTTTACCGATCCTGCTGGCGACAGGCGCGTTGCTAACCGCTTGCCAGCGGGGACCTGACGCCGCTCACGCCCAAAACCGTCCAGCGGCTGCGGCCGTGGCCCGCGGCGTGGTCGCCATCGAAGGGGGCTTGATCCCAATCGCCGCGCCGCGTGACGGCCTGATCGCCAAGGTCAATGTCGAGGAGGGCGCGCACGTCGATCGCGGGGCGGTGCTGGCCCAGCTCGACACCGACCGCAGCGTCCTGCTGGCGGCCCAAGCCGCGGCGGAGACCGCGCAGGGAGAAGCCGCTTGGCGCGGCGCCCAGGCCAGGTCGTCCGCCGCCCAGGCCGAAGCCGCGCGCCTTGCGCGCCTGGCCTCGGCGGACGCCGTTTCAGAGCACGAGGCCAAGCAGGCCAGGCAGGCGGCGACGTTGACCTTGGCCCAGAGCGAGGAGGCGGCCCGCGCCGTGGACGTGGCGCGAACCCGCCAGCGCCTGGCCGAGCTGGAACGGACCGTCCGCACCGTCCGCGCGCCCATGTCGGGCCTGGTTCTGCGCCGAACAGCAGCGGTGGGCGCGGCTGCGGTCGCCGCCTCCGGTACGCCGCTGTTCGTTCTGGCCCCAGACGGCCCCCGGATCATCCGCGCCGAGCTCGACGAAGCCTTCGTCGGACGGATCAGCCCCGGGGCCAGCGCCTGGGTCACCGATGCGAGCGGCGGCGGGCGTGTCTTCAAGGCGCGGGTCGTGAGGATTTCGCCAGCGTTCGAGGCTGCGGCCCTGGACGACCAGCCGGGCGGACGCGCCGACGGTCGGGTGCTGCGCCTGATCCTGTCCATCGAAGAGCCAAACACCTTGCGACTGGGCCAGCGCGTGCTGGCGAGGATAGGACAATGATCGGGCATATTCTGGCCGCCGCCTTGGTCGCAACACCCGCGATGGCGTTCGCGGCGGCAAGGGGTGGGATGGATGCGCCTGTGGCCTCTGCACAATTGGAGCGGCCCTGGTCTCCAGATCTCGCCGATCCCGTTCTGGCGGATCTGCTGATCCGCACCGAACTGGGCTCGTTGGATATTCGCATGGCCCTGGCGCGGCTGGAGAAGGCCCGCGCCGATGTCGACCTGGCCCAGGCCGGGCGTCGGCCGCACCTGACGATCGGCGCCGAGGCCGCGATCGGCGGCGCCGATTTCTCGTCGAGCACCTCCGGGGTCGGCGCCCCGGTGCTAGGCAGCTACGAGGTCGACCTCTTCCACCGGCTCAAGCGGGGTCTGGATGCGGCCAGATCCGATGAGACCGCCGCCCTGCAGGACGCCGCAGCCGCGCGCCGGCTGGTGCTGGCGGAAGTGGCCAGGTCCTATGTGACCCTGCGCGCCGACCAGGAGCACCGGATCGCCGCCGAGCTCAAGGCGACCCTGGTCCAACGGACTGCGGATCTGATCCGCCACCGGACGTTGGAGGGTTCAGCCACGGACGGAGACCTGACGACCGCGCGCTCGGCTCAGGCCCAGGCGCGCGCCGAGGTTCAAGTCGCCGGTCACATCGTCGAGGCCAATTGTCTGCGACTGGGGCTGTTGCTCGGGCAAGAGGCTCCCATCGACGAGCCGGCCTATGCGGGCGACGAAATCCCGGTCACCCCGTCAGTTCACACGATCTCGTCCGAGGCCGTGCTGGCGCGTCCTGACATCCAGGCCGCGTTCGCCCGACTTCAAGCCGCCGACGCGCGTCGGGCCGAAGCCGTCGCCGCGTCGCGACCCCGCTTCATGCTGACTGCCGGGATCGGGTCGGGCGATCCCGACCTGCTCTATCTGCTGGACGTCCGAGCCTTGGCTTGGGCGGTCGCCGGTGGGCTGTCTCACGAGTTGCTGGACGGCGGCGCGGCCAAGGCTCGCAAGCGCGGCGCCGCGGCTGAAGCGGCGTTGGCCGAACTGGCCTATCGCAAGGCGGTCGGCGAGGCCTGGGGCCAATCGCGATTGGATCTGGCCACGCTGCAGGACGCCAGCGCAGCCGAGCATCTGGCGAGGAAGGCCTGGACCCAGGCGGTCGCGGGGTTCGGAGCGGGCCAGACGCGGCATCAGGACGGCGACATGGACGGGGTCGCCCTGGCCACGCTGGAGGCGCGCGCCGTGGACGCGGACGTGGCGCTGACCAACGCCCAGGCCGCCCGGGCCCGGGCCTATGTCGATCTGCTGTTGACCTTGGGCGGCCAAGCGACATGACGGTGTCGCTGCGCGCCGGAGCGGTGCGGAAACACTACGGCCAAGGTGTCCAGCGTGTTGATGCCTTGCACCCCGTCAGTCTGAGCCTGAGGTCCGGCGAGATGGTGATGATCACCGGCCCATCGGGATCGGGGAAGTCGACCCTGCTGGCGATTCTTTCCGGACTGCTGAGCCCCGATGCGGGATCGGTCGAGGCCCTGGGCAGCGCCTTGACGCCGATGAGCGGCGACCAGCGCGACCGCTTTCGGTTGGCCCATTCCGGTTTCATCTTTCAGGGCTTCCATCTGCTGCCCGCCCTGACCGCCAGCGAACAGGTCGAGATTGTGCTGCGGCGACTGGGCGTACCGGCGCGGGAGGCGAGGTCACGGGCCGCCCAGGCCCTGGCGGCGGTCGGTCTGGAGCGGCGGATGTCCAATCGACCCGGCGAGATGTCGGGTGGCGAAAAGCAGCGTGTCGCCATCGCCCGCGCCTTGGCCAAGCGCCCCGCCTTGATCTTCGCCGACGAGCCGACTTCGGCCCTGGACTCCGAGAACGGACGGCAGATCGCCGCTCTCCTCCGCGCCGAGGCGCACGCCAGCGGCGCCACGGTGGTGTGCGTGACCCACGACTCTCGGCTCGCTGACCTGGCCGATCAGGTCCTGTGCATGGAAGACGGCAGGATGCTGGCGTGAGCGACGCGTAAATCGGTGAGGGGCGGTAGGGCGTGCGGCGTCATTGGGCCAGACCTCCACGGGAGTATCGCGCCATGACCGACGCCCTTTTCGCCCACGCCTTCCTGACAGACGACGACATCGCCAACCTGATCTCCAGCAAGACTGGCCGCTACGGTCTGCAGCGCCCGACCCGGATCTGCGACCTGGGCCTGCCGCTGGAGGCCTATATGGCGGTGCTGGTCGAGATCGAGGACCATTTCCATGTCGAGATCGACGACCTCGTCGGCGCCGACTGCGCAACGCTCGGCGCGCTGATGGACCGTCTCAAGGCCCGCGTCTCGCCTCCCTCAAGCTTGCCACGCCGAGCGGCCTGACCAGCCCGTGCTGCGGTTGAAAAATCGGTGAGGGGTTTTCCTGGGCCTGGCGTCGTTGGATTATGCGCATTGGATTCCTCTTCAACCACGATCAGGTCCATCAGGTCGCCCACAGCCTGCCGATCGCCTTGGCCTTGGCGCGCGGCGGCACTGACCTGGACATCGTGGTGGCCACCACCAATCGCCGCCTAACCGCCGAAGTGATCCGGTTGGGCGGGGGCCTGATCGGCCACGGCGTGGACCTGGTCGAGCTGGGCCTGACCCGGCGTACGTCCAGGCTGCTGGCCGCCACGACCGAGGCGGTGCTGCCAGCGACCAAACTGCTGGTCTACAGCGACAACCTCGACTTTTTTCGGTCGCTCGACGTGCTGGTGGTCGCCGAGAAGACCTCGCTGATCCTCAAGACCCGCTATGGCCTTCGCGACCTGAAGATCGTTCACACCCGCCATGGGGCCGGCGATCGCGCCATCGGTTTCGACAAGGCCAGCGCCGGGTTCGACCATGTGCTGGTCTCCGGCCGCAAGATCCGCGACCGGTTGGTCCATGAGACCGGCGTCGATCCGACCAGGATCTCGATCGTCGGCTACCCCAAGTTCGACCTGCTGCCCGCGAAGGCGTCGACCCATCCGCTGCTCGACGACGGCCGGCCCGTTGCGCTGTACAACCCTCACGTCTCACCACACCTGTCGTCCTGGTACGAGGCCGGTCGCCAGGTGCTGGACTGGTTCGTCGAGCACGATGACCACAACCTGGTCTTCGCGCCCCACGTCATGCTGTTCGAGCGACCGTTCGTGGCGACGATCGACAAGCTGCGGCTCGACCGCGCCGGCCGGATCGAGGAGCGCTACCTGCGCGCACCCAACATCCATATCGACCTGGGCAGCCGGGCCTCGACGACCATGGCCTACACACAGCGCGCCGATCTCTATCTCGGCGACGCCAGCAGCCAGGTCTACGAGTTCCTGCTCAAGCCCCGGCCGTGCGTCTTCCTCAACAGCCACCGTTTCGCCTGGACCGGCGACCCCAACTTCGGTCATTGGCGCGCGGGTCCGGTGATCGAGGATGTCGCCGATCTGGGCGCAGCCATAACCCAGTCCCGTCAGGAGCATGAGACCGTCTGGCGGCCGGTCCAGGAGGCCCTGTTCGACGAGAGTTTCGACCTGACCGACGAACCCTCGTCCGAGCGCGCGGCGCGCGCCGTTGCGCGGTTCGCGGGGCAGGCCTGGCTCGATCTGCCGATCGGATCGGCGGTTGTTGAACACGAGCCGGCGCGCATCGGAACAGGGGCGTTCTGATGCGCATCTTCTACGTGATCAACTCCCTTGAGGGCGGCGGAGCGGCCCTCCCGGTTCCGGCCGTGGCCAAGGTTTTGGCCGACCAGGGCGCGGACGTTGAGATTCTCGCCCTGACGCAACGTGACGGCCGGGCTCTGCCGCCGATGACCCGCCAGGGGCTCAAGGTCCATGTCAGGCAGGGCGGCGAGCGCGATCAGGTCGACGCCCTGGCTTGGCTCGACCGCATCGTCGCCGAGGAACAGCCAGACCTGATCTGGACCTCGCTGACCCGCGCCACCTTGCTGGGTCAGATCGTCGGGCTGCGCCGCCGCGTGCCCGTCGTCAGCTGGCAGCATAACGCCTTCCTGAAGCCCGCTAATCGGCTGCTGCTGCGCGCGACCCAGGGACTTTCGGGATTGTGGATCGGAGACTCTCAGAGCGTCACGACCCTGACCGCCTCGCGATTGAATGTGAAGGCCGATCGCCTCGCGACCTGGCCGCTGTTCGCCGCCGATGCGAGCGCGCCACAGGCGACGCCCTGGCGGCCAGGCGAGACGCTCCAGTTGGGCGCGCTCGGCCGTTTGCACCCCGCCAAGGGCTACGACGTGCTGATCAAGGCCCTGGCGCACCTGCGCGCGACCGGCTTTCGCTCGCCGACACCGTTCGAGGTTCGCATCGCCGGGGAGGGCGCGCAGCGAGAACGGCTGCAGGCCATGATTGACCAGGCGGGCCTGGACAATGTGTTCCTAACCGGCTTTTGCGACACGCCGCGCGAGTTCCTGAGCGGACTGCATCTTTATCTGCAACCCTCGCGGCGCGAGGGCCTGTGCATCGCGGTGCACGAGGCGATGCAAGCCGGCCTGCCGGCCTTGGTCACCGCCGTGGGCGAGATGCCCTACAGCGTCGTGGACGGGCTGACGGGACGGGTCGTCGCGCCCTGCGATAGCGAGGACTTGGCCAAGGGTTTGAAGCGGTTGCTGCTTGCGCCGGACAAGCTGGCGACGATGGGCGAGGTCGCGCGCTCACGAGTGCTGGACCGGTTTGGCCAGGCGCGCTTTGCGGCAACGGGCGCTGAGATCTTCGCCCGCCTTCCGGTCAGGCGGGATCGGGCTGTCACGGCGCTCACGAGCCTGGCCTCGTGAGCCTGGCGGCCTGGGCGCTGGGCAAGGCGCTGACGCCGCTGGTCCCGCGCGGCGCCCTGACGCTGATCGCACCTTCCGGCGAGCGCCTGGTGTTCGGCGATGGCGCAGGCGAGCCGATCATCGCCCGCCTGATCGACAACCCCGCTGTCTGGACCCTGCTGCTAGACCCCGACATGCGGACCGGCGAGCTGTTCACCGATGGTCGGCTGGTGATGGAGCGCGGCTCGATCTACGACTTCCTCAGCCTGATCCTCGACAATGACGGCCCGCCAAACCCATCGCCGATCGTCCGGGCGTTAGACCGCCTTCGCATCGCGACCCAGCTCTGGCGCCAGCGCAATGATCCGCGTCGATCGCGCCGCAATGTCGCTCATCACTACGACCTGGGCGACGCGTTCTACGCCCTGTTCCTGGATCCGGACTGGCAATATTCCTGCGCCTATTTCGAGCATCCGGGCCAGAGCCTGGCCGACGCCCAGCGAGCCAAGAAGCGCCATATCGCCGCCAAGCTGCTGCTGAAACCGGACCATCGGGTGCTGGACATCGGGTGCGGCTGGGGCGGCCTGGCGCTCTATCTGTCCGGCGTCGCGCGTGTGGCGGAGGTGTTGGGCGTCACCCTGTCCGAGGAACAGATCGCGCGTGCCGAAGCTCGGGCCCGGGCGTCAGGGCTGGCGGACCGGGCCCGCTTCGCCCTGACCGACTACCGCGCGGTCGAGGGCCGGTTCGACCGCATCGTCTCGGTCGGGATGTTCGAGCATGTCGGCCTGGGAAACTACGAGACCTTCTTCCGAACCTGCCGCGAGCGCCTGACCGATGACGGCGTGATGCTGCTGCACACCATCGGTTGCTCGGACGAGCCCAGCGTCACCAATCCATGGATCACCCGCTACATCTTCCCGGGCGGCCATCTGCCGTCGCTGTCGGATATCCTCAAGGCGGTCGAGCGGTCGGGCCTGGTGGTTACCGACATCGAGGTGCTGCGGCTGCACTACGCCGAGACTTTGCGGGCTTGGCGGCAGGCCTTCATGGCCCGCCGCGACGAGGCGGTGGCGATGTTCGACGAGCGCTTCTGTCGGATGTGGGAGTACTATCTGGCGATGTCGGAGACAGCCTTTCGCTACGAACAGGTCGTGGTGTTCCAGGTGCAGCTCGCCCGCCGGCAAGACGCCGTTCCGATGACTCGTGACTATTTGAACGACGCGGAGGCCACGCTGCGAGCGCGCGAAGCCGCGGTCTTCTGGGGCGAGCGGCTAGGCGATTGGTGACGCCTCCTGGGCGATTTGCCCTTCCTCTCCGCACGAATAGAGGCAGGTTGATCGCATGAAGCTGTTGCTGGTCGAGGACGACAAGGAAGCCGCCGCCTATCTGAAGCGGGAATTTCAGCTGCTGGAATATCTGATGCGCCACGCCAGCCGGCTGGTGACCCGCACCATGCTGCTGGAGAGCGTCTGGGATTTTCATTCCGTTAGTGAGAGCGTGTCAAAAGACTCCAAACCCTGAGAATGCGAAAGCCTTTGGGGGCGCGGGGGTGGCTGACTCCAAACTCCGCAACTGACTCCAATTGGTCCGGGTTCTGACTCCAAAATCTGAGACTGAGATTCTCATGGATTATGGAGTCACGTCAGTGCGTTGGGACATTCGCAAGCGGGAACGTCGTGAAAGCCGGCGGTTTGCAAGGATCTTGGAAACCTCAAATTCGGTGGCTAGGAGTCATAACATTATTGCTGATAATATTACTTAGGCGCGTAGACAAACAATGATTCTCACGCTTTCGCCACCTTCGACGGCGCCCCGCCTTTGCGCGACGCCGAGACCCCCGCCGCCCAAGTCGCGGGCCCGGTCGAGGTCGCCGTCGCGGGGCATCACGGCATGTACGACGCCTCGGGGGCGGATGTCGTGCGAGCGCTGCGGCCCCGAGCCTGGATCGTCCAGGGCTGGCACGCGGCTCATCCCAGCACCGACGCCCTGAAGCGGATGCTCAGCCAGCGTCGAGCCAAGGTCTTTCACGTCGCGGTCGCGTGTATCAGCGCTGCTCTGAGAAGCACCTGAACCTTTACGTCACTGAGTTTGGGTTCCGCCACAACACCGGCGCCCTGCTGGGCTTCAACGATGGGGAACGGACGGACGCTGCGACCAAAGGTACGATCGGCAAGCGCCTGACGTACCGACAAGCTGACGAAGCCTACGTTTAGGTTTCAGGCTTTGCGGCAGGCGCGGAAGCGTCGGCGGAAGGCTTCCGCTTCTTGGGACTCACCTTAGGCTGTGGCGGGGTGTCGAGCATACGCTTGACCACCTGTCACGGCGGCGCGCGGTTTCGTCTTCTAGGTGCTGATCGTCTTTCATGTCAGGAGGCTAGCATGAGTGCGGACGCGGGCGAAAAGATGAGCGCCCAGGAGGCCATAGAGCGCGCCTTCGCTAGGCACACTAGCGTCGTAGGCGAGGTCGCTTACTACTGGAATCTGCTGCATGAGCGCTTGGGCGTCCTGTTCAGCATAGCCGCCGCCATCAACAATCAAGTGGGAATGGCCGTCTGGTACTCCGTGCAAAGCGACCGAGGGCAGCGCGGAATGCTGCTAGCTGCACTGCGCGCCAACAAAGAGGACGTTTGGGAGATACGACCTAAGGCCAAGGCCGAAATCAAATGGCTGACCGACTATGTATCGGGAACGCTTGCGGAACGGCGCAACGACGCCCTGCATGCCCCATGCGAATTGGGGATGGGTATTTTTGAGGATAGGGACGGCAATCTTTCGCAGGCGATTGAGGTAGGTCCGGCCTATTTCTTAGGAAACCCACGCGCCTCAAAGCTAAGCCAAAAGAACCTGCACAAGGAGTTCACTTGGTATGCAGAGACCGCGCAAGCGCTGGCGCGCTACGCTGACGCCATGGTCACCGCTCTAACGGTGATAGAGGCAACATGGCCAGAAAGACCACGACTGCCGTCGCTCCGCCAGTCTCATTCCCGAAAGACATGATGTCGCCGAAAGCCCGCCATACGACGTCAGCCCCCGCCTCGATCATCTCGGGAGTAATTTTAATCTCTTCTAGCGCCAGACTGTCGGTGCCGACCATAAGACTATATTCTAGGTGTGCAAAGTGGATCGTTAGGAATATTGTCCTATCTTCACTGGTCGGCAAGGCGGACAATCCCGGGCGCGCTAGGGTGTTAGGAATATATTCCTGACTATGCCCACGGGGCATGCCGACCCTCCCCTTACGCCCTCGAGCGCCCTTGGGTTTCTTCGCAGGTCGTGGTGGATGCCGTCCATCGATCACATCCGCAAGCGCAGATTGCCGATCAGCTTTCCGTTCGAGTTTCGCCTCGCGGCTGGTGACGACATCTGGATAAGCCCGTTCAACGCTGGACCTGCGCCTCGATCTCGTTCCATCAATACGCCAAGCTGCCCTGGCGGCCAGCCTTCGCCGAGATGGAGTCGGGTCTGCGCGACGGCGCGGGCTGACCACACTGGGCCAAGCGACACACGCTGACCGCCGCCGACGTCCACAGGCTTTATCCGCGCGCCGCCGATTTCCTGGCCGCGCGCAAGACCTGGGACCCGACCGGCAAGTTCGCCAATACACACCTGACCGAACTTTTCGGCCTCTGATCGGAACCGCGCCATGACCGACCACGACCTGCACGCCCACCTGATCGGCGCCCAAGGCTCGCGTCGTGATCTCAACACGCCGGTGCTGGTGATCGACAAGCCTGCCTTGGAACGCAATATCGCCCGCATGGCCGAGTTTGCCGCTGGCAAGGGTCTGAAGCTGCGTCCCCACGCCAAGACCCACAAGAGCGTCGACATCGCCAAGCTGCAACTTGCGGCCGGCGCCGTGGGCCTGTGCTGCGCCAAGATCGGCGAGGCCGAGGCCCTTGCCGAAGGCGGGGTGACGAACGGCCTGCTGATCACCTCGCCCGTGGTTTCAACCCCGGCCATCGCGCGCCTGATCGCCCTCAACGCCGTGACGACCGACCTGATGGTCGTTACCGATCACCCTGCCAATATCGCGGCGCTCGGCCTGGCCGCCGCCGCGGCCGGGAAGCCGCTGAAGGTCATGATCGATCTGGATCCGGGCATCCACCGCACCGGCGTCGCCTCGCCCGAGGCCGCGGTCGCGCTGTTGGAGGCCATCGGCGGCCAGCCCGGACTGATCTATGCTGGGCTGCAATGCTATTGCGGCATGCAGCAGCACATCGAGAGTTTCGCCGACCGCAAGGCCAACCTGGAGGGCCGCGGCGACTATATCCGCTCGGTGATCGAAGCCTTGACCGCAGCTGGAGGCCCGCCGCCCATCGTATCCGGCTCGGGTACGGGTTCACACCGCATCGACGCCGAGCTTGGAATCTTCACCGAGTTCCAGGTCGGCTCCTACGTGTTCATGGACGGCCAGTACCTGATCTGCGACATCGCCGGCGACGGCGCGGACGCCAGTCCCTACGAGGCGTCGCTGCTGATCGACGCCCGAGTGGTCAGCGCCAACAACCCCGGCATGGCCACTGTCGATGCGGGCTTCAAGGCCATGTCGACCGACGCCG
This sequence comes from Caulobacter sp. DWR3-1-2, assembly GCF_049896225.1. Lineage (NCBI taxonomy): Bacteria > Pseudomonadati > Pseudomonadota > Alphaproteobacteria > Caulobacterales > Caulobacteraceae > Caulobacter > Caulobacter sp. DWR3-1-2. The sequence goes on from NZ_JAFCTW010000001.1 coordinate 434,662, forward strand.
AACCGCCAAAAGTGCTGGGCGGCGCGCCGGAAGGCTCGCGCTATTTTTTCATGGGCGACGAGCACGGGGCCATCCTGCCACCCTCAGGCCAAGCGGCGCCCGCCTTGGGCGACCGGGTGATCCTGGGCGCGCCGCACTGCGATCCCACCGTAAACCTCTACGACACCTATCATGTGGTGGATGGCGACACCCTTGTGGCCTTGTGGCCCGTCTCGGCCCGGGGGCGCTCGCGATAGGCGGTCGCCGCTGCAAGGGGGAAATCACGATGCCGACCGGTCGTTCGGCCAGCGGCGCGGGCGGTGGCGCGAGTGCTGCGTTCGGCGCCAGGACACTCGACAAGATCTTGAAACGAGCCGATCAGCAGCAGCAAGCCGCCGGTGAACAGAAGGGTCTCCCGCGAGACCCGCCAGATCGAACGCCTTTTGCACCTACCAATATGTGCCCCCAAGCGATTCCTAATCTCAATGCTGCAGCTTGTTGCAACCTTGCGCGGCGAATTCACCATCTATTTCAAACGGAAGTAGAGAATTAACGCGCGTCTTCACTATTCCACCGAGAGTTTTCGATGCTATCGACAAGTTCGCCCACAATCTTGCTGGCCGACGATCATTCCATCGTCAGGGCGGGTTTGCGCGAGGCGCTCGAGTCCCAGCCAGGGTGGACGATCTGCGGTGAGGCCTCAAATGGCCGAGACGCGGTGCGGATGGCCAAGGAACTAACGCCCGACGTCATGATCCTGGACATCAGCATGCCGGATCTGAGCGGCGTCATCGTTGCGCGAGACGTTCGGAAGCTGAAGACCCACACCGAATTGCTCATCTTCACGATGCATGACAGCGAGCAACTGGTTCGCGAAGTGCTGAGCGCCGGCGCGCGAGGGTTCGTACTGAAGTCGGCGTCGACGGAAAACATCATCGCCGCCGTGGCGTCCCTGTTGAACCACAAGCCCTACTTCTGTCCCGGCATAACCGCCGCTGTTCTGCGCAGCTATCCGTCCCCTAGAGGACACGGCCTTGGCGGGGTCATTGAGGGCTCGGAGGCGCTGACGACGCGCGAGCTGCTGATCGTTCAGCTGCTCGCGGAATCCCGCAGCAACAAGGTTATCGCCTCGATGCTGGACATCAGCGTCAAGACGGTCGAGAGCCACCGCGGAAACATCATGCGCAAATTGGGCGCGCATTCGCTCGCCGACATCGTGCGCTACGCCATTCGCAACAGGCTGATCGAGGCCTAGCGACTGGCTGCGCCGCGGCCCCCCCCCCCCCCCCCCCGATGCATCGAAGGCCAACCTCGCTTCATCGAGATGCCTGGATGCAACGGCGCACAGCGAGCCGGGCCCGGCCATGGGGTCCGAGCACCTTATCTTCAGCGTGACCGATGATTAGCGGTAGAGAGAGCCGACCGGGCATGCGTCGGGACACGCCGATCGGCTCTCGACCCGCCACCGTGGCTCGGCTCTTGGGGGATGAGCAAACCACGGCCGTCAAGGGCTATCGGGGGTGACGCCTCGACCGCGAGCCATTCCAGATTGCCGTTGACCAAGACTGGCCGCCATGGGGTTAAACCCTAGGTCCGGCGCGATAAAATCCCTGCGATCGTCGACCGGGCTCAGGCCAGAGGAATGGCCTGCGTTTTCACGGCCGCAACCTGCTTATGGCGCGCCGTTGGCCGGCTTCGCTTCGCGCTGGAGGCGCTGGTTGGCACGGCGCAGTTCGGCCGCTGCGTGGACCTTGATCTGTGGCGCTATCAAACCGAGGACGGCTGTGGCCCGCGCGCGGCGTTCAGTTTCCTGGGCGCCCCAAGTGGGCCGCGAGGCCAGCTTTCCCTATCCCGAGTTGAAACCTGAAGAGGCCGCGCCCGAAGCCCTGCCGCTGTTCACGGCCGTTGCTGCGGCCTATGGCGACCGGACGTTGGACGACACGGTCAAGGCGCTGGCGGTGCGCTACCTGGCGAGCCCGACGAATTTCCTGGCCGGCTGCGGGCGGCTTCAGGAGGCGCGGCGCCTACCCGGTGAAACCGTCGGAAGCTATTGGGGTAGGATCGCGTTATAGAAGGTGACGTCAGTGTTCGCCCCGCGTTTCGCGGGATCGCTGGCCTGAAAGGACGTCATGTCCGACCTTCCACGGCCGCGAGCGACAGAGCATGTGGTCTGCGGATGACGCCCTGGAGCGCGTTGCTGGAGTCCATCGGAAGGCAGAAGGTGTCCGCGCGGGAAATCCGGGCGGAGGCGTTCTTCCTGGGCAATCGCCACAAGGGCCAGATCGTCGAGGGCGCTCGGCTGGAGCTGAAAGCTGCGGACCTGACACCGCGGCGGGCGATGCTGCTTCGCGCGGTGATTCGACACACCCCCATGATCGACACAAGCGGCGCTGACCTATGACCGACGATGACGCGCAGATCGTCCGCCGAGAAAACGACGACCTCAAACGCCGCAACGCCCAACTCCAAGATGACGTCACCAGCCTTGGCGGCCAGATCCTGCGAATGCATCAGGCGCTTGAACGCGTCAGCGGCCGCCGCGTCGTCGCCGCTCATGGTCAACTGTCAGGCGGGGAGTAGAATGACGCTGTCTTCAGGCCAATTCACCGCCTTGGCGAACCTTTCTCGCAAAAAGGCGGGGGAGCATGTCGACTGGATCAATATCGCCGACGCGCGCGCCTTGACCGAGTTGGGCCTGGCCGAGCGGACCGGGGCCGGATGGGTGATCACGCCGGCCGGTATTCAAGCGCTCGCGGCGGGTGACAAGAGCTCGGACTGATCCAGGACCCGACGGCTCTCAGACCTCGAACCGCAACCCGTCATAGGCCGGCTCAACGCCAGGCGGAAGTTTCGCCGCCAGGGCGTTGAAATCCAGATCGATGTGAAGATTGGTCAGGATGGCGCGACGCGGCTTGGCGCGTGCGATCCAGTCCAGCGCCTTGGCCACGTGGGCGTGAGTAGGATGCGGAGTCCAGCGTAGGGCGTCGACGATCCAGACGTCCAGATCCGCCAGCGCCCACCAGCTTTCGTCGGGGATGTCGAGCACGTCGGGCGTATAGGCCACGCCGCCAAACCGGTAGCCAACGGCCCGTATCTCGCCATGATCGACATCGAAGGTCGTCACCGGGATCGCCCCGCTCGGACCTTCAATGGACCAGGCCTCACCGAAAGACGGCACGGGTCTCGCCTCGCAGATGGCGGGATAACCTCCGCGACTTTCGAAGATGTAGTCGAAGCGTTTGTGCAGGCTGATCGAGGTGGCCTCGTCCATATGCGTCGGCACTCGCCGTCGCTGGTTGAGGAAGAAGGGCCGCAGGTCGTCAATGCCATGGGCCTGGTCGGCGTGGTCATGGGTGAACAGGCAAGCGTCCACCCGCTTGACCCCCGCCCTCACCGCCTGCAACCGGAAATCCGGCGCGGTATCGACCACCACGGTGGTGTCCTCGGTCGCGCCCTGCCCGCCTGGCCGGCGGACCAGCATCGAACAACGCGTCCGCAGGTTCTTAGGCTCGGCCGGATCGCAATCACCCCAGTTGCCGTCCGCGCGCGGCACGCCGCCGGACGAGCCGGAGCCCAGGATCGTGAACTCCAGCCTTGCGGTCACGGGCGAGGAATCCGGTCAAACAATGCGAAGAAGGCGTCCTCGGTGCGTTGCTCGGCTTCCGCCCGGCTCCAGCCACGGATTTCGGCCAGCTTGTCGAGGACATGAGGCAGGTAAGCGGGCTCATTGCGCCGACCACGCATCGGCACGGGCGCCAGGTAGGGACAGTCGGTCTCAAGAATGATCTTGCCTTCCGGCATGTCGGCGACGATGTCCCGCACGTCTTGGGCCTGCTTGAAGGTGGCGATACCCGAAACCGAGAACCACGCTCCCAAGGCCGCCATCCGTTTCGCGAGGTCCGCCCCGCTGGTATAGCAATGCATCAGGATCTTGAACGGTCCGCGAGCGTGTTCCTCCTCAAGGATGTCGCCCATGAGTTCGTCGGCTTCGCGGGTGTGAACCACCAGCGGCAGGCCGGTCTGGCGCGCCGCCGCCACATGGGCGCGAAACACCAGGGCCTGCACGTCGCGCGGGCTGAAATCATAGTGGAAGTCGAGGCCGGTCTCGCCGATGCCGATCACCTTGGGCCGCCCCGCCAGTTCGACCAGGCGCTCGGTCGTCAGGTCGATATGATCCTTGGCCTCGTGCGGATGAGCCCCGACCGTGCACCAGATGTCGTCCTGGGCCATGGCGATGGCGTGAACGGCTTCGAAGGACGGGATCTTGTCGCAGATCGTCACCATCAGTTGGATGCCGGCGAGGCGAGCGCGATCGATCACCGCGTCGCGGTCTTCGTCGTATTGTTTGGCGTGCAGGTTTACATGACTGTCGATCAGCATGGCGCTAGTTCGCCGCTCGGGCGGCGGCGCGCAAGTCCATGATCGCGGTCCAAAAGACGTCGGCGCGGTCGAGGTTGATGGCCTCGGCCTCCCCCGGAGCGCGCATGATCTTCTCCCAAGCGGCCACCCAGCGGTCCAGGCCCGCAGGCACGCCCTCGCCGGCCATGCCGGTGGCCATGGCGTGGATCTGGTCGCCCAGCCGATCGAACAGCAACTCGAAGCGGCCCGCGCCCTCGGCTCCCTTGAAAGTGTCGGCCAGGGCCAGCAACGCGCCCTCGTCCAGGTCCGGCAGCTTGCGCAGGATCTCACCGGCCGCGTCGTCGGCGGCCAGGGCTCCCGCAGCGGCCAGCTGCAGGGCTCGTCCCGGCGCGCCCTTGGCCATGCGGGCCAGGCGATCGGCGTCATGTGACGAGACCCCCGCCCGTTCCTCGACCATGGCGGCCGCTTTTGCCATGTCGGGGGCGGGCACCACCAGGCGGCGGCAACGCGAGCGGATGGTGGGCAGCAGCCGACCCGGCGAATGACTGACCAGCAGGATCACGGCCTTGGCCGGCGGTTCCTCGAGCGTTTTCAGAACAGCGTTAGCGGCGTTGACGTTCAGGTCGTCGGCCGCGTCGATGATCGCCACCCGGTAGGGCGAAACAGCCGGCGAATTAGCGAAGAAGGCCGGCAATTGGCGCGCCTCGTCCACGGGGATCGACTTGCGGGCCTTGCCGTCGTCGGTCTCGCGCTCCAGCACCATCAGGTCGGGGTGAGAGCGGGCGGCGACCTGGCGGCTGACCACGTCGGTGGGCGAGGCGCCCAGCGGCCCGAAGGCGGGATCGGGCCTGGCGCCCAACAGACGGCGGGCCATGCGATAGGCCAGGGTCGCCTTGCCGACGCCCTCCGGCCCCGTCAGCAGCCAGGCATGGTGGAGCCTGCCGCGATCCAGGGCGTCGAGGAAGGCCAGTTCGGCGCTCTCCACGCCGTCGATGCGAAAGACGTCGCGAGGATGCGGCGGCGCGTCCACGTTCAGAGACCCAATCGCGTGGAAACGGCGTTCCAGACATCGGTCCACACCGCGTCGATATCGCCGGCCGCCTCGATGACCACGCAGCGCTCCGGTTCGCGCCGGGCGATCTCGAGGAAGGCCGCGCCCAGGCGTTCATGGAATTCAATGCCCTTGGACTCGAACCTCGCCTCGCCGCCTCGCGCCATGGCGCGCTCCAGCCCCGCCTGGGCGGGCAGGTCGAAGATCAGGGTCAGGTCGGGAAGCGTGCCGCCCAGGACATGGTCCTCCAGCGCCTTGATCAGCGAGAGCGGCGCGTCGCCCCCCGCGCCTTGATAGGCCTGGGTGCTGTCGGCGAAGCGATCGCACAGCACGATCGCTCCGCGTTGCAAAGCGGGGCGTATCACCCGTTCCAGATGATCACGACGCGAAGCGTACATCAGCAGGGTCTCGGTGATCGGCGACCAGCGATCGACCTCGCCGTTCAGGATCAGGTCGCGAATCTGCTCGGCCCCGGGGCTGCCGCCCGGCTCACGGGTCAGCACCACGTCGGCGCCGTCCGCCTTCAGGCGCTCGGCCAGACGACGGATCTGGGTGGACTTTCCAGCCCCCTCGCCGCCTTCGAAACTGATGAAAACACCGTTGGTCACCGGCTTCAATTCGGCCGGATCGCGCCTCTTGTCCAGACCCCTTTAAGGTCGAAGAACCGTCGCGTCTGAAAAGCCCAAGGCGGCGACCCGATCGCGCATGCCGAAGGCCTCGCCCTCGTCGGATCCGGCCGTGACAACCACGCGGTACAGGACGCCTTGGCTGCGCTCTACGGGCTCGATCGAGGCCCGCCCCGCTCCGCTCAGCTGCGCGGCGGCGCGCTCGGCGTTGTCGAGATTGGCGAAGGAGCCGGCCTGGATGCGATAGCTCGTCGCGATCGTCGCGATCGGCGCGGATGGCGCGGGCGACGCGGATGGCGCAGGGGGCGCGTCGACCATGGGAAGAGACGCGGCATAGTCCCGATCGGGGGCCTTCGGCGGGGGCGTCGCGCCGTAGGCTGGCTGAGCTGGTGGCAGACCGCCAGCATAGACCCGGGCCTTGGTGGGCGGCGCGTAACGCGATTCAGACTGTGGCGGCGCGGCGGCGATGATTCGACGCTCATCGAAAGGCGTCTTGCCCGCTGGCCCTATGTACCGAACCCGGACGTGAGCGACGCCGGCTCGGCCATAACCCAACTGTTCGGCGGCGGCTTTGGACAGGTCGATGATCCTGCCGTCGACGAACGGCCCGCGGTCATTAACCCGCAGCTTCATCTTGCGGCCATTGTCCAGATTGGTGACCTCGACGACGCTCGGTAGCGGCAGCGTCTTGTGCGCCGCCGACGGCATGTCCATGTCGAAAATCTCGCCATTGGCGGTGCGGCGATTATGAAACTGCTCACCGTACCAGGAACCGATCCCCTGCTCGTCATAGCGCGGATCGGCCTTGGGATAGTACCAGACGCCCTTGATCTGATACGGCTTTTCGGTGCCACGCAAACCGGTGGTCGAACCGGGCGCCGGTGGACCGGAATAGGGTCTCGCCGACGGAGCCTGGTGGATCGCCAGACGCGGTTGCGGTGTGGCGCAGGCCACCAGCCCGGCCGAGCCCAGGGCGGCCACGGCCAGTCCGCGCAGCACGCGCGTTCCGCCTCGACTTTCGCGCAGCAGGTCCAACAAACCGCTCCAACCATACAATCTCAGGTGACAAGATCGTGCAGGAGGTTTGAGGTCTGGTTAATCCAGGGTGCGACCAAACAGACTGGAAATCGACTAGAGCCGGCGCGCGACCGCTGATATAGGCCCATGCTCCGGGCAGGTGGCCGAGTGGTTTAAGGCAGCGGTCTTGAAAACCGCCGTGGGTGAAAGTCCACCGTGGGTTCGAATCCCACCCTGCCCGCCACATCTCCCGAGATCCGTTTCATGTCCGATATTCCTCGCGTCGCCGTCTATGGCTCTCCACTTCTTGATCTAGTCGACGTGCCCGGCGGTGCGGTTCAGGTCTCGCCCCTGGTGACGGACTCGACCGACCTGGCCGACCTGGCCGAAGGCGCGCTGGACGAGATCGTTATCCAGGCCCCTCCCGGCGTGGCCGAGCGGCGCTATGTTCTGGCCCAGGCCCTGCGCGTGCTGAAGGTCGAGGGGCGCTTGACCGCCCTGGCCCCGAAGGATCGTGGTGGCCTGCGGATGAACAAGGAACTGGCGGCGTTCGGGTGCTCGATCGGCGAAAGCGCCAAGCGCCACCAGCGCATCTGCGTGACCCTGAAGCCCACGAGCCTGACAGGGATCGACGCCGCGATCGCCGAGGGCGCGCCGCGTCGTCTGGACGGCGACGGCCTCTGGACCCAGCCGGGCGTGTTCAGCTGGGATCGGCTGGACCCCGGCTCGGCCCTGCTGCTGAAGTCCCTGCCGCCGATGAGCGGCGTCGGCGTCGATCTGGGCTGCGGCGTCGGCGTGCTGGCGCACGCCATCCTGACCTCGCCCAAGGTCACCAAGCTGAGCCTGGTCGACCTTGACCGCCGGGCAGTCGAGGCCACCAAGCGCAATGTCGCCGACCTGCGGGTCGAAGTGCTTTGGGCCGACGCCCGCCGCGGCGCGGAACTGTTGACCGGCCTGGACTTCGTGGTCACCAACCCGCCCTTCCACGACGCAGTCGGCGAGGACAAGGGCCTGGGCCAAGCCTTCATCACCGCGTCGGCGGCCATGTTGCGCAAGGGCGGCGTGCTGTGGATCGTCGCCAATCGCCACCTGCCCTATGAGGCGGTGTTGAACGAGCACTTCAAGACCGTTCGCCCGGTGGCCGACGCCGGCGGCTTCAAGGTCTACGAGGCCCGCAAGTGACAAAAGCCTTGATGGCGCGCCTGGATCGTCTGCTGGCCAATCTTGGCTACGGCAGCCGGCGCGACGTCCAGGCCCTGGTCTCGGGCGGCAAGGTCACGCTCGACGGCGTTCCGATCAAGGACGCCGGTCAAAAGATCGCCGTCACTGCTGATCTGCCAAGCCAAATGAAGATTCGCGGCGTCCCGGTCGATCCCCCCGCGCCGCTGATCTTGCTGATGCACAAGCCATTGGGCCTGGTCTGTTCGCACCGCGAGGACGGCGAGCGGATCTATGACCTGCTGCCCAAGCGCTGGCAGATTCGCGACCCGGCCCTGTCGAGCGTCGGGCGGCTGGACAAGGATACCTCCGGCCTGCTGCTGATCACCGATGACGGCGACTTCCTGCATCGGGTGATTTCACCTAAGCGCCACGTGCCCAAGGTCTATCACGCCACCCTGGATCGGCCCCTGACCGGAACCGAGGTCGCGGCCTTCGCCAGCGGAACCCTGATGCTGGAAGGCGAAGAAAAACCGTTGCTCGCGGCCGAGCTTGAAGTGCTGGGCGAGCGCGGGGCGCGGCTGACGATCACCGAGGGCCGCTATCACCAGGTGCGCCGGATGTTCGCCGCCGTCGGCAATCACGTGACGGGTTTGCATCGCGAGCGAATCGGCGGTCTTTCCCTGCCGACTGACCTGGCGCCAGGCGGGTATCGCATCCTGTCCCAGGCCCAGGCTGAGGCGGTGTTCGATGGCTGAGGCCCGCCTGGTCGACGCCCGGGGCCACCGCTGTCCGGTGCCGACCCTACGCCTGCGCCGCGCTTTGGAAGAGGCCGCGCCTGGAGCTCAGGTGCGCCTGATCTCCGACGATCCGCTGGCGCGCATCGACGTGCCCCACTTCGCCGCCAGCGCCGGGGCCACAGTCGTTGAGGTTGTCGACGCGCCGAACGGGGCGATCAGCTTTCTGGTGGCGAAGGCGCTTTAAGCAGCACGGCCTTGGGGCCTTCGAGCAAGGCCCTTGGCCGTTCTTCCAGGGCGATCTCCATCTCGGTGGCCAGGGCCCCGCCAAAGAACACCGCATTGACGCTCCAGGACAGCCAGATCAGGAAAATGATCACCGCCGAGATTGAGCCGTAGGTCGCGCCCAGATGGGCCACCTGCTCGACATAGAATGCGCTGGCCCAGGACATGAAGACGCAAAGCACCGCCGCCGCCGCGCCCCCGGCGATCGACGCGCGCCATCCGACAGGGACGCGCGACATGGCGTAGCGATAGACCAGGGTCATGCCGACCATCAGGCCCAGGCTGGCCCAGGTCCATTCGCTCTGGATCCAGGAGGCGCCTTCCAGCGGCCGAAGGTCCAGGGTGCTGGACAGCAGGCGGAAGGTCAGGAAGACGCCCGACATCACGAACAGCAGAGCGAACGCGCAGACCAGCACGACGAGGGCCATGAAGTTGAAGCCCAGGAAGCCGCGTTGGTTCTCCTCGTCGTGGATAAAGGACAGGCCGGCCAGCAAGGCCTTGAAGCCCCGGTGGGCGGCATACAGGCCGATGACCAGCACCACGGCGCTCTGGGCCGAGATCGCCTGCTCCGGCGCATGGGCCAGCCGACCCAGTTCGCTCTGAAAGATCGGTCGCGCGCCGGACGGCATCAGATAGGACAGTTTGTCGGCCTGGGCGGCGGCCTGTTCGGGAGTCAACAGCAAGGTGTAGAGGCCGATCAGGATCGCCAGGCCGGGGAACACCGCCAGCAGGACGAAGAACGAAACCCCGCCGACATAGAGCATGACATCGCGGCCCCACAGCCGCTGCAGGGCCAATCCCATGACGCGCAGGATTTCTCGCACCCAGTGGATCGGATCGAGGTCGAGATCCCGAAAGCGAAGGCGGTCTGCGGGTGGCTTCATTCGGCGGAAACTGCCCGCGTCATCCCGCTGAAGCAAGTCAAGCCTGAGATACCGGAGTTCTGGAGCACAAAGCCCCGCCGCTTCAGGGAAAGCGACGGGGCTCCGCAGGACGAACCTGAACCGATCGCCGCATCGAGGGACGGGTGGCGCGACGGCCGGTTGCAGGTGTGTTCTAGGGCTCGGCGGCTGAATGGCGGCTGAACGGGAATGGCGCCTGACTGTCAGGTCTCGCCTAGAGCGCCCCCTGCTCCCGCAGCGCCCCGATCGCCTCGGCGGAGAAGCCCCAGTCGCTTAGCGCCTGGTCGTTGTCGGCGCCGATCTTGGGCGGCGGACCCTGGATGACGCCGGGTGTGGCCGAAAAACGCGGGGCCGGCGCGGGCTGGATGACGCCGGCCACCTCGACGAAGGTCTGGCGGGCGGCGTTGTGGGCGTGGGAGGGAGCCTCGTCCATGGTCAATACCGGAGCGAAGCAAACGTCGGTTCCGTCCATCAGGGCGCACCAGTCGTCGCGGGTCTTGGTGGCGATGACGGCGGCCAGCTTGTCGTGAAGCTCTGGCCACTCCTCGCGGCTCATCTGGTGCTGGAACTGAGGGTCGGTAATGCCGGTCTTTTCAAGCAGCAGCAGATAGAACTGCGGTTCGATCGAGCCGATCGAGATCCATTTGCCGTCACTGCATTGATAGGTGTCGTAGAAGTGCGCTCCGCCATCGAGCAGGTTGGACCGCCGCCCTTCGCCCCACATCCCGCCGGCCTTGAAACCGTAGAACATGGCCATCAGCGAGGCCGCGCCGTCGCTCATCGCGCAGTCGATCACCTGGCCCTGACCCGTCGAGCGGGCATGGATCACCCCGGCCAACAGGCCAAACGCCAGGTAGAGCGCCCCGCCGCCGAAATCGCCGACCAGGTTCAGGGGCGGCACCGGCTTGTCCGTCGTGCCGATCGCCGCCAGGGCGCCGGTGATGGCGATATAGTTCATGTCGTGGCCGGCGGCCTTGGCGTAGGGCCCGGTCTGGCCCCAACCGGTCATCCGGCCATAGACGAGCTTTGAATTGCGAGCCAAGGCGACGTCAGGCCCCAGGCCCAGCCGCTCCATCACGCCGGGCCGGAAGCCCTCGATGATCCCGTCGGCGCTTTCCATCAGCTTCAGGCAGGTCTCGACCGCGGCCGGCGACTTCAGGTCCAGGGCCACGGAGCGGCGTCCCCGGGCCGTGACGTCGGCGGGCGAACTGCGCCCCGAGCCCTTGCGGTCGATGCGCACCACGTCGGCGCCGAGGTCCGACAGCAGCATCCCGCAGAACGGTCCCGGACCGATCCCTGCGAATTCTAGCACCTTCAAGCCAGATAGCGGTCCTTGGGCCATGTCTTCCTCCTGCCGAATCTCGCGGCTTCCTCTGGCATTTGAACGATCCTGACCCTTCGTCATGCAAGTCCCGTTTTGATCCCCATCTCGCTTGGCCCCTGCGGCGATGCGTACCTATGAGCGCCGTCCGCCTCTGCTATGTTGCGGCGTCGAATCTCGACGGCGCTGCGTCGTCGAGCGATACCGGTATCCGGGGCGGAGGCTTGAGTTGACGGTGAACGCCCGAATTCTGATCGTTGCGCGTGACGATTCCCGGGCTGGGCCGCTGTCGGAAGGGCTCGACAAGCTCGGCTGGCGGACCATCACCGCCCGTGGCCCCTATGCCGCCCTCGCCGCGCTCGGCGACCTGAACATCGAAGCCGTGATCGTCGATCTCGAGAGCGCCGGCCCTGACGCCCATTCGCTGTCGCGTCGCCTGAAGGCCGCCGTGGCCCCGCGTCGCCTGCCGGTCATCGCCATCGGCGAGCCCGGGACCGACGCCCACCACCAGGCCTTCGACCTGACCCTGTCGCCGCCGCTGCACCCGGCCCAGGCCGTGCTGCGCCTGGAATCCCTGGTCCGCACCGCCATCGCCGAGGAGGAGTTCGAGCTTCGCCTGGCCACCTTCGGCGACCGCGGCCGCCGCCTGGACCTGCCGGAACCCCATGCCGAGCCCTTCCGGATCCTGGCGATCGGCGAGCCCGCGCCGCAGTTCCTGGCCCTGTCCAACGCCCTGACCCGTAGTGGGGCCGACGTGGTCGGCGCTTTCACGGCCTACACCGCCTTCGACTATCTTCACGAGCGGGCCTTCGACGCCGTCGTGCTGTGGGCCGGAGACAACCAGCAGGAAGCCCTGTCGATCGCGGCCGGCATGCGGCGCAACACCCGGCTGTTCCACATCCCGGCCCTGCTCTATTTGAAGGCCGAGAGCTATGTGACCACCTCGGAGGCCTTCCATCGCGGCGTGTCCGACGTCGCTTCTCCCGAGACCCCCGAAATCGAGACCGCCCGGCGCGTCATCGAGTTGGCCCGCAACTATCGGCGTGGCGAGTCGATCCGAGGCGCGCTGGAAAAGGCCCGTAGCTCGGGCCTGATGGACGCGGCCACGGGTCTGTTCACCCGCGACCTGTTCGCCGCCCACCTGGTGCGGCTGGCCGGGGCGGCGCGCGAACGGGTCCGACCGCTGTCGATCTGCGTGCTGCGGGTCGCCGACAAGCCCGACACCGTCTGGGCCCGCAAGAACGGCTGGCTGGACCGCGCCATCCCGCAGATCGGCTCGATGGTTGGGCGGTTGGTCCGCGTGGAGGACACCGCCGCCCGCCTGGCGCCGGAGGTCTTCGCCCTGGCCCTGCCCGCCACCAACCAGGCGGCGGGACGCGCGGCGGCCGAACGGATCGCTGCGGTGATCGGCTGCACCGCCTTCGACGCCGGCGACGATCGCGCGCCGTTCGTCTGCGAGTTCGACATCGGCGTGGCCCAGATCGAGAGCGGCGAAAGCGCCGTCCACGCCTTGGAACGCGCCGCCGCTAGAGCCCTGCAACGCGACAGCGCCTGAAGGCTTGCCCAAGACCGGCCGCAGTCTTACGTGGCCTGCGACGCCAGTTATTCGAAAGGCCGCGCCATGGGCCAGCCCCTGCTGATCGACCTTGTCGCCGACGTTGTCTGCCCCTGGTGCTATCTGGGCTGGCGACGGGTAAAGTCGGCCGTGGCCCTGCGGCCCGACGTCGAGCCACTGATCGTCTGGCGCCCCTACCAGTTGGACCCGACGCTTCCGGAACAAGGCGTTGATCGTAAGGACTATATGGCCGGCAAGTTCAAGGATCCGGTCAAGCTGAAGGCCGTGCACGCCGCCCTGACGGAGGCGGGAGCCGAGGAAGGCATCGTCTTCAATTTCGCCGACATCGCCCTGTCGCCCAACACCAGCGCCGCCCATCGGTTGATCCGTTGGGCGCACGGGGCGGGCAAGCAGGACGACGTGGTCGAGGGCCTGTTCGCCGCCTATTTTACCGACGGTCGCGACATCGGCGATCCCCAGGTTCTGGCGGATATCGGCGAGGCCGCTGGCATGGATCCGGTGGTGATCCTGCAATTGCTGGCCCAGGGCGCCGACAAGGACACCGTGGCTCGCGAACACGCCATGGCCGTGCAAGGTGGGATCACCGGTGTGCCGTTCGCGATCTTCGGTGGTCGCCTCGCGGTCGTCGGCGCCGAAAGTCGCGAAAACATCGCCCAGGCCATCGACAGGGCGCTTGAAGCGGCGGCCTGACGCGGACAGGTGTGAGCCAGGGGAGCTGCGGCGTTCGCGGCCGGTATATCGGGGCGTCTCATCAACCAGTCCAACACCCAGATGGTGGTGACCATCGCCGTCGTGGCCGTCGTCTTCGCGCTGCGCTTTCGAAGCATGAACCGCGAGCGCCGGCTGAAGCTGGAATGGATGTGGGTGCTGCCCGCCGTCATGCTGGTCGGCATGGCCGCCACCCTCACCCAGTTTCCGCCACAAGGTCTCGACTGGCTGTGGCTGGCGGGGATCTTCTTGGTCGGGGCGGCGATCGGCTGGTGGCGCGGCAAGCTGATTCCGATCGCCATCGATCCCGAGACCCATTTGCTCAACACCAAGCCCTCGCCCGCCGCCATCCTGTTCCTGCTGGGCCTGTTCGTCGTGCGCTTCGGGTTGCGGGCCGTGCTGCAGGGCGAGGCCTCGGCCTGGCATGTCAATCTGGTGTTGCTCAATGACGGCTTCATCGTGCTGGGCGTGGGCCTGTTCGCGGTGTCGCGGGTTGAGATGGCGCTGCGGGCGTGGGGACTGCTCAAACAGGCCCGGGCGGCCAAGGCGGCGCGGGCGGGGGCCTGAAACTTCTCCCCCCGTGGGGGATGTGGTCGCGGAGCGACCGGTGGGGGAGGTTTAGGGTCTTCGATCGCAGGTCTGGCCGGCATCCAATCACGCCCCCCACCGTCGGCTGCGCCGACACCTCCCCCACGGGGGGAGGACTTCACGCGGATCGCCGCGGAAGAGCTTGGGGAGGGTGCGAAGCGCCCGGGCTCCGCCCGGAGGTTTTGCAGATTTGATACCGTTTCGACGAAGACGAGCGCTTCGCGCGGCCTTCAGACGAGAGCCATCGGCGCGCGGGGTCTTAACCCGCTTCCGAAGTGGGCCCTCGGCGGGCGGAGGGTTGGCTGACCCTCCGGACCGTACAGGCGATTTCAGCCCGTACCTGTTGGCAACGGCCGCCGACCCGGGCGCCGAAGTTTTGTCGCCGCGGGGGCGAACCTGCTCCGAACCGACCTTGGGGCGTCTCCCGAAGAAGACACGGCGGCCAAGCCTTCCCGCTCGACCACGCCTCACCGCCCGTCAGGTCGCCGGCCGACGTCCCTCCCCGTGCGATGGGGTGAGCAGAGTATGCGGGCGCCAGAAGGGGGTGGGTGTCAAAAAGATCGAGAAAGTTTAGAGCGTTGATTTTGATGGATTCTGTTTCGTACCCGCCCGCGTCGACACGCTTTTCCGTTAGGAGAAGGCGGCATTCGCCAAGCTTGACCCTTTTCTGCTCACCGGGAACACTCTGCTAGGCGATCCTTGCCGCCAGTGTCGCCCCTCGACGCTAAGCCCCTGAAAAGCCTGGCCCCGTCCACGCGCACGGCGCTTGCAGCGCGCGCCCCGCCTGAGTTCAAGGCGGGAGTTCCCATGCTCATTTCCGGTCCCAGCATTCTGGCCTCGCTGGCCAGCGCCACCTTGGCGAAGATCAACAAGGTCACAGTGGCCAAGCCGGCCGACGCGACCTCGGCCCTCGGCATGGCCGCCGCGCCCGCGAAGACCGCCAAGGACGACTTCCTCGACTACGCCAGGCTGACACCCGCCCAGAAGATGCGCACGGCCATGCTGGGCAAGATGGGCCTCACCGAGGAACAGCTGAAGGCGATGGACCCCAAGGCTCGCCAGAAGATTGAGGATCAGTTGAAGGCCCAGATCAAGGCGCAGATTGAGAACGACCCCGAGATGAAGCAGGGCTCGTTCCTCGACGTGAAGGCATAGAGCATTTCCCGACCTGACTGCGTCAGGCCGTGAGCTCTAACCTTTGTTTTGACGCATTTTTCTTCACGCGAACCGGAACCACTTCGCTCGAAAAATGCTCTAGATCAGCCCCGCCAGCGGCGAGCTGGGATCGGCATAGAGCCGCTTCTGCATCCGGCCGGCCAGATAGGCCTCGCGACCGGCGATCACCGCGTGCTTCATGGCCCGCGCCATGCGGATCGGATCCTTGGCCTCGGCGATGGCGGTGTTCATCAGGATGGCGTCGCAGCCCAGCTCCATGCCGATGGCCGCATCCGACGCCGTGCCGACCCCGGCGTCGACCAACACCGGCACCCCAGCGTTCTCGATGATGATCCGCAGGTTGACCCGGTTCTGAATGCCCAGACCCGAGCCGATCGGCGCGCCCAGAGGCATGATCGCGACCGCGCCCGCCTCTTCCAGCTTGCGGCAATAAACGGGGTCGTCCGAGCAATAGACCATCACCTGGAAGCCCTCGGAGACCAGCAGCTTCAGCGAGCGCAGGGTCTCTTCCATGTCCGGATACAAGGTCTTGGGGTCGGACAGCACCTCCAGCTTGACCAGGTCCCAGCCGCCGGCCTCGCGGGCTAGGCGCAGGGTGCGCACGGCGTCCTCGCCGGTAAAGCAGCCCGCTGTATTCGGCAGGAACGTGAATTCGGTCGGCTTGACGTAGTCGACCAGCAGCGGCTGGGTGGGGTCGGTCAAGTTCACCCGGCGCACGGCCACCGTCACGATCTCGGCGCCCGCAGCCTTGGCCGCGGCGGCGTTGGTGGCGTAGTCCTTGTACTTGCCGGTGCCGACGATCAGCCGCGAGGTGAAGGTGCGGCCGGCGACGGTCCAGGTATCGGCGTCAGCGACGGCGGCGGCGGATTCGGGGGGGACGTGCGCGTTCATGGGGTGGGTTTACGCCTGTGGGGCTCGGGTTTCAAACGCGCAGGACGCCCCTGCCGTCTACCCACCCCCTATGAACGTCACGATCTCGATCCGGTCGCCGTCCGTCAGCGCCGTGGCGGCATAGGTCGAGCGCGGGGCGATCTCGAGATTACGCTCGACAGCCACCTTGCGGGCGTCCAGGCCCAGGACCGACACCAGATCCGCGAGCGTCGAGACGCCCTCGAACGCCCGGTCCTCACCATTCAACAGCAGCCGCATATCACCTCCGAAGCGAGCCCTGCTTGTGACCTGGCGGAACCGGCTATACAAGACCTCCCGGAATCGACGGCGGGAGCCGAATGCTAAAACCGATCCATGTGCTGAGCGGACCCAACCTCAACCTGTTGGGAACGCGTGAGCCCGAGATCTACGGCAAGGACACGCTCGACGATGTCCGTGCGCGCTGCGAGGCGCGGGCGGCCGCTCGGGGCCTTTCCGTTGTCTTCAGGCAAAGCAATCACGAAGGCGTGCTGATCGATTGGGTGCATGAGGCCCGATTGGACGCCTGCGCGCTGGTGATCAATCCGGCCGGATACGGCCACACATCGATCGCCTTGCTTGATGCTTTGAAGGCCTTGAACATCCCGATCATCGAGTGCCACCTGTCTAAC
The DNA here is from genome assembly GCF_049896225.1 of Caulobacter sp. DWR3-1-2. Classification (NCBI taxonomy): domain Bacteria; kingdom Pseudomonadati; phylum Pseudomonadota; class Alphaproteobacteria; order Caulobacterales; family Caulobacteraceae; genus Caulobacter; species Caulobacter sp. DWR3-1-2. The sequence goes on from NZ_JAFCTW010000001.1 coordinate 451,686, forward strand.
CCGGCGGCGCGGGAAGACTTCCGCCGCCACACCTATGTTTCGCTCGCGGCGACCGGAATAGTCTCCGGCTTCGGCGCGGCGAGTTATGAACTGGCGATCGAGGCCGCCACCGGCCTGGTCGGCGCCAACTAGCCGGCCACCCCGGCTCCTGAAAAAGACAGCAAGGTAAGCTTCCATGTCCATTCCCAAGGCCCCCGCCGATCCGGTCGAGACCCCGTCGATCGACGTCCGCCTGGTCCGCAAGCTGGCCGACATCCTGAAGGACACGGGCCTGTCGGAGATCGAGGTCGAGCACGCCGGCCTGAAGATCCGGGTCGCCCGCGAGCTGACCCTGGCCGCCCAGCCCGCCACCTATGTTCCCCCGCCCGTCGCCCAGGCCTCTGCGCCCGCTCCAGCCGCTGCGACGCCGGCGGCTGAGGCGCCCGCCGCCCGCGCCGCCGGCGACATCGTCAAGTCGCCGATGGTCGGCACCGTCTACATGTCGTCCCAGCCCGGCGCCGACGCCTTCATCAAGGTGGGCGACACCGTGACCGCCGGTCAGACCCTGCTGATCGTCGAGGCGATGAAGACCATGAACCCGATCGCCGCCACCAAGGCTGGCAAGGTCGTCGAAATCCTGGTGGCAGACGCCCAGCCCGTCGAGTTCGGCGAGCCCCTCGTCATCGTCGAGTAATCGGCATGTTTGACAAGATCCTCATCGCCAACCGAGGCGAGATCGCGCTTCGGGTTCACCGCGCCTGCAAGGAAATGGGCATCGCCACCGTGGCGGTCCATTCCGAGGCCGACGCCAATTCCATGTGGGTGCGGCTGGCCGACGAAAGCGTCTGTATCGGCCCGGCCTCGGCCGCCAAGAGCTATCTGAACATCCCGTCGATCATCGCGGCCGCCGAAATCACTGGCGCCCAGGCGATCCATCCGGGCTACGGCTTCCTGTCGGAAAACGCCCGCTTCGCCGAGATCGTCGGCGCGCACGGCTACACCTTCATCGGACCCAAGCCCGAGCACATCCGGATGATGGGCGACAAGATCACCGCCAAGCAGGCCGTCAAGGACGCGGGCATTCCTGTCGTTCCCGGCTCGGACGGCGGCGTCACGACCGAAGAAGAGGCCTATGCGGCGGCCGAGCTGATCGGCTTCCCCGTGCTGATCAAGGCCGCTTCCGGCGGCGGCGGTCGCGGCATGAAGGTCGCCGAGACCCGCGAGGACCTCGCCGAGGCGGTCTCAACCGCCCGCGCCGAGGCCCGCGCCGCGTTCGGCGACGACACGGTCTATATGGAGCGCTACCTCCAGAAGCCGCGCCACATCGAGATTCAGGTCATCGCCGACAGCCACGGCAATGTGGTGCATCTGGGCGAACGCGACTGCTCGCTGCAGCGCCGTCACCAGAAGGTGCTGGAAGAAGCCCCCTCGCCCGCCCTCCCGGCCGCCGGTCGCGAGAAGATCGGCAAGGTCGTGGTCGATGCGATCAAGGCCATTGGCTATCTGGGCGTCGGCACCATCGAGTTCCTGTGGGAGAACGACGAGTTCTTCTTCATCGAGATGAACACCCGCCTGCAGGTCGAGCATCCGGTGACCGAGGCCATCACCGGCATCGACCTGGTGCGCGAGCAGATCCGCATCGCCGCCGGCCTGCCGCTCTCGTTTACCCAGGCCGACGTGGTGTTCGAAGGCCACGCCATCGAGTGCCGTATCAATGCTGAGAACGCCCGCACCTTCACGCCGTCGCCGGGCACCATCACTGACTTCCACGCCCCCGGCGGCCTGGGCGTGCGGCTGGATTCGGCGATCTACACCGGCTATACGATCCCGCCCTATTACGACAGCCTGATCGGCAAGCTGATCGTTCATGGCCGCGACCGCCAGGAGTGCATCGCGCGCCTGAAGCGCTGCCTGGGCGAGATGGTGGTTGGCGGCATCGAGACCACGATCCCGCTGTTCCAGGACCTGCTGGTGCAACCCGACATCCTGGCCGGCGATTACGACATCCACTGGCTGGAGCGTTGGATCAAGGCGCAGGGTTAGGCTGCGAGATCGGGATGGACGACGCCTTTACAGTCGATGATCTCATCGCCTGCTACGAGCGCGGCGTCTTTCCGATGGCCGACGCGCGTCAGGACGAGAGCATCTTCCTGATCGATCCCGAGCGCCGGGGCGTGCTACCGCTGGGCGGCGTGCATGTGCCGCGGCGGCTGGCGCGCACGGTCCGCGCCGATCCCTTCGAGGTCCGCATCGACAGCGCCTTTGACGCCGTGGTGGAGGCCTGCGCGGCCTCGGGGCCGGGCCGCATCGAGACCTGGATCAACAACCCCATCCAGCGGCTCTACAGCCAGCTTTTCGCGCGGGGCCTGGCCCACAGCGTCGAGTGTTGGGACGACGACGAGATGGTCGGCGGCCTCTATGGCGTGGCTCATGGAGGCTGTTTTTTCGGCGAGAGCATGTTCTCGACCCGCCGGGACGCCAGCAAGGTGGCGCTGGTGCACCTGGTCGGTCGCCTGATCGTCGGCGACTACCGCCTGCTCGACACCCAGTTCATCACCGACCATCTGGAACAGTTTGGCACGACCGAGATCACCCGGGCCGACTATCGCCGGCGGCTGGGCCGGGCCTGGAACATTCAGTCGGACTTCTACCGGCTGGCGGCGGGCGCCGCCGGGGTCGAGGTCTTGCAGGCGATCAGCCAGGCGTCATAGACGGGGTGCTGCAGCGGGTTGAGGCCCGGCGCATTGGCGTACATCCAGCCCTTGTAGATCTGCCGCCCCGCCGGCGCCACTCGACCTGGCAGCGCCTTGGGTTGGGTGTCGACCGTAAGATAGGCCACCGAGTCCGGGGCGTCCTCGTCGGGCGTGGTGGTCTCGCAGGCGCGGACCGTGAACACCAGAGTCTTGTAGCGGACCGGCTGGCCGACAGGCGCCTCGAACTTCATGGTCTCGGTGGTGACCTTGTCCAGCGCCTGGATGATGGCGACGGACGAGCGGGCGCGCTTGACCGGCTCTACAGGTTTTGCGGACGCGGGCGGAGGTTTGGCGACTGGCGTCGGAGCCTTGGTCGGGGCCGGCGCGGGTACGGCGGGGGTGGCGACGGTCGTTCCCACCGCCGTTGGTGTTTGTGGCGCGGCCTGGGGGGCCGGCGTCGGCACGGGGCGCGAGGCCGGCGGCACGACGATCGGCGCCGGGGCGGCGGGAGCGGGCTGAGCGACTGGGGCCTGCGGGGCGTTCTGCAACGCCCTGGCTCCGCCAGCCGCCAGCGAAACCGCCACGGCCATCGCCGCGACGCCCGTCCATGTCCGCAGCGTGGTCATCCTATTCCGGCGACCAGGGCTTGTAGTCACTGGTGGCGGCCGAGCGCTCGCCGCCCCGGGCCAGCGAGCCCTTGGGACGCCAGGCGTAGATCGTGCCAGTCAGGTTGGGATGGTGATCCTTTTCCCAGGCGCGACGCATCAGCGGCGCCGTGGTCGGCGGCTCGTCGAACGTATAGTGCAGCCAGCCGCTCCATTCGGGCGGCACCTTGGAGGCCTCGGCATAGCCGTCATAGATCACCCAGCGGCGCTTGCGGGCGTCATAGCTGTCGCTGTTGTCACGCGCCTCGAAATAGCGGTTGCCGTAGTCGTCCTGGCCAATGAACACGCCACGACGGCTAATGTGGAAGCGCTGACCGATGGTCGCGCCGTTCCACCACGTGAAGATCGCTTTCAGCACCGCTTCAGCACCCAATTCCAGACTGGCTCGCACCACGCGGGAAGCATGGCGAAGCGGCCGGACTATAGGTCGGCGGCCCGCCAGCGTCCAGCATCGGGCGCAACGCTGCGACATCAACATCTTGTGGATCAAGGGGGTGCGACGCCCCACATCTATTGAAGGCGCCTGTGGAGCGAACTAGGATGATCCATTCTTGGCGCTCAGGTCGCGGAATCGTTCATGCGCATTCAGTCCCGACATCCCGGCCCCGACCCCAGGATGGAGCCGCGCGACCTGGAACGCAGCGACTGCGTCATCGAGGTGCTCGCGCCCGGGGACTGGACCGACGCCCGGGTCGAGGCCTGGCTGGATTGGATGGACGGACCGGTCGACCTCGGCCTGCCATTGGGCGGCGGCCCCGCTCGCTACGCTGATCGCCTGACCCGGACTGGCCTCGACGAGGGTCTGTTTGGCGATGCGGCCGACGCCCAGGCCTTCCGCGAGGCCTTGCTGGCCACCATGCTGACTGGGGTCGCCACGCCAGCCGGCGATCGGATGGCCTCGCAACATGTGGCCGACATCAGCGAGATCGAGTTCAAGCGCTTCGCCGAGGGTCATCTGGCCAAGGTCCGGTCGACGAAACTAGCCGCCAGGGCCGCCGCGCGGCTGGACACGGCCCTGGCTCAGGTCGGCGACGCCGTAGCGCGCTGCCACGGCGACGCCAAGGCCTGCGGCGATCCCCTCAAGAACACCGCCTTGGGCCGCGCCGCTCGCGGGGCTCGTGAATTGGGCGCCGACGACCGCATGATCCTCGACGCGATCGCCTTGGCCGGAGCTTCGTCCACCGTCCTGATCGATCCCGAGACCCCGCCCCCCGCCCCGCTGGTCGCCTCGGCCTCGCGCCAGGCCGTCGCGGCGGTCGACGAGGCGGCCAGCTTCGCGGCCCAGGTCGGCTGGGAGACCAGCGCCCTGGTCCTGGCCATGTCGCCGGAAGACGCGGAAAGCCTGGCCCGGGGCGCCGCCCTCCGGGCCGCCATAGATGTCACCGCCTTCCAACACGACGGAGCTTTCGACTTCGAAGGCTTCAACCAGGTGGTCGGTCTGTGGGTCACGGCCTTGGAGCTCGAACGCGGCGAACGTCCGGCTGAACTGGGGCTCGCGGGGGTCGGCGATTGGCTGCTGGCCCAGGGCCTGTCCGTGGCGACCGACACGGGCCGCGACGCCGCCTCCGCCCTGTGGGCCCTGGCCGTCGGCGCGGCGCTGAGCGCGAGCGCCGAGGCGGCCGCGCTGCTGGGGGTCGATCCGATCTTCGCCCAGGAGCGCCAGACCCTGTTGCGCAGCCTGGCCGAGCGCCGCGTGCGCGCCGCCGCCCTGCGCTCGCCGCTGGCCGCCGAAGCCGCCGCCGCCCTGGCCGTGGCCCATGGCCTGGCCCGCAAGCACGGCCTGCGCTCGGCCCGCTTGATCAGCGCCTTCAGCGACCCCGAAGCCGCCCTGCGCCTTGGCGGCAAGCCCCTGGGCCATGCCGCCGCCGCGGCCTCGATCGCCACCGCCCAGACCGATGACGGCTTTCAGATCCCGACCTTCAGCGCCGCCGCCCATGCCTGCCTGACCGGCGCGGGGGCCGATTTCGACGCCGCCCGGCGCCACGCCATGGGCCACGGGACCCTGACCGAGGCGCCGGCCATCGACCATATGACGCTGCAGGCCCGAGGCTTCACCGCCCACGAGATCGAGTTGGCCGAGGACGCCCTGCGCCACGCCGACGGCCTGCGCGCCGCCTTCGCCCCCGCAGTGATCGGCGCGGGCTTCCTCGGCGACGTGCTTGGCGCGCCCGCCAGCGCGCTCGCTGATCCGAATTTCGACACCTTGGCCTTCGCGGGCTTTTCGCCCGTCGAGATCGACGCCGCAGAGCGCCACGCCCTCGGCGCCCGCCGCCTGGCCGATTGCGAGGGCCTGGACCGCGACATCCGCGCCTTGTTCGCCGCCATTGAGACGCCCGTCCTGGCCGACCGCCTGGCGATGACCGCCGCCGTGGAGACCTTCACCTGTCTGGCCGCCCCGGCCCCGTTGGACCTGCCGTTCGACGCTCGCCCCGCCGACGCCGCGCGCCTGCAGGCCGCGGCCGCCCGGGCTGGAGTCCGCGCCCTGCGTCTGAACCGCCTTGCGCCGCCCATCGGCTTCGCGCTGGCCCTGCCCGAGGCCGAGGTCGAGGCGGCCAAGCCGACGCGTCCCCTGGAAACCGCCCCCGAATCCAAGCCTGTGGTCAAGGAACGCATCGTCGAGCGCGTGGTGGAACGGATCGTGCAGCGCGGCGGCCCCGCCCGCCGCAAGCTGCCCGACCGTCGCAAGGGCTATATCCAGAAGGCGGCCGTCGGCGGCCACAAGGTCTATCTGCATACCGGCGAATACGAGGATGGCGAGGTCGGCGAGATCTTCATCGACATGCACAAGGAAGGCGCCGCCTTCCGCAGTTTGATGAACAATTTCGCCATCGCCATCTCGATCGGCCTGCAATACGGCGTGCCGCTGGACGAATATGTCGACGCCTATGTGTTCACGAAATTCGAGCCCGCCGGACCGGTCACCGGCAATGACTCCATCCGTTCGGCGACCTCGATCCTCGACTATATCTTCCGCGAGTTGGGGGTTTCCTATCTGAACCGGGACGACCTCGCCAATGCCGACCCTGGCGAGTTCAACGCCGACGGCCTGGGCCGTGGCGAGGGCGTCGCCGAGAGCGAGGCCGAGCCCTTGCCCGCCAGCAAATTCATCTCCAAGGGCTTCTCGCGCGGCGCGGCGCCCGACAACCTGGTGTTCCTGCCATTCGGCGGCCGCCGGACCGACGAAGCGCCGGCGTCGGGAGCCTCCGGCGAGGTTTGCCCCGCCTGCGGCGACCTGGCGCTGAGCCGCAAGGGCGGGCTGGTGGTCTGTGACAGCTGTGGAACCCAGGCCAACGGCCGGAGCGGCAGCGACGGCATTATCAACTAACGCCTTCAAAGGTGGCGCCCCGTCGGAACCCGCGTTTGCTTGGCCTTAAGCTTACAGGGCCATGCTTAATCGACTTTCCCGCCGAAAGACGCGTGCCTGCATGAAAACGATCGCCTCGCTCCTCGCCGTCACCGCCCTGGCTTTCGCGGTCCCGGCTGCGGCCCAGAACGCCAGCCAGATCGCCAAGGTCCGGGCCGGCGCCAACTGCCCGCATTGCAACCTGTTCCAGGCCGACCTGAGCAACACGGTGCTCAAGAGCAAAAACCTGGCCGGCGCACGGCTGCGGCAGGCCGATCTAAGCCTGGCCGAGATGAACCGCACCAATTTCGCCGGCGGCGACCTGCGCGACGTCAATTTCTACGGCGGCGTCTTTGGCGGAGCCAGCTTCGCCGGCTCCAACCTGACCAACGCCAGCTTCGTCGGGGCCTATCTGGAAGGAGCCAATTTCAGGAGCGCCACCCTGGCTGGGGTCAACTTCTCGGGCGCCGAGATGGACCGCGCCGCAGGCCTCACCCAGCTCCAACTGAACCGCGCCTGCGGCGACGATTCGACCCGCCTTCCGCGAGGCCTGTCGCTGCCCACCTGCCGTTAAACTTCCGTCATTACCGCGATTTAAGTGGCGCTGGGCGCCTCGCGGCCCCAAATCGTAACTCACACGGTCGCTTATTCTTGACCGAGTTGGAGGTCTCGATGTCCCGATTGGGGATCACTATCGCCGCCCTGACCCTGGCCCTGTCCGTCTTTGGCGCCCAAGCCCATGCCGGGGTCGAGGACAAGGACGTTCCGCGGATGATCTCGCTCGGCGGGACCTGCGTGAACTGCGAACTGGCGGGACGCAAGCTGACCGGCGCGCGCTTTACCGGCGCCAACTACGCCAAGGCCAATCTGATGGGCGCCGACCTGCGCGGCGCCAGCTTCTTCGGATCCAACTTCGTCGCCGCCGACCTGTCGCGGGCCGACCTGCGCGGCGCCGAGATGCGCGGCGCCAACTTCGTCCACGCCATCTTCACCGACGCCAAGATGTCCGGCATCGAAAGCAGCGGCGCCAATTTCCAGGCCGCCGACCTGGGCCGCGTCGACCTGTCGTCGTCCGAGCTGCAAGGGGCCAATTTCGTCGGGGCCAATCTGGAGCGCGCCAACCTGTCGAGCAGCGAGCTGAACGGGGCCAATCTGCAGGGCGTCAACGCCCGCAGCGCGAACTTCACCTCGGCCGAGCTGAACGCCAGCAATCTGATGGGTGGCAATTTCGAGCGGGCGGTGTTTCGAAATGCCGAGTTCAACGGCTCGGGCCTGCGCGGCGCGATCTTCAACGGAGCCGACTTCCGCGGCGCCGACCTGTCGGGCGCCAATCTCGGCGGGGCTGATCTGTCGGGCGCCAAGGGCCTGGACCAGGACCAGCTCGACGAAACCTGCGGTGACCAAGGCACCCGCCTGCCGGCCGGGCTGAGCGTTCGAAACTGTTCCGGCGACCACCGCAACATCCGGGTCAGCCAGGACTTCCAGCGCGCCCAGGCCGAGGCCCATCGCGCCGTGGTCGCGGCCGCCGCCGCGCTGAGCAAGCCGCCCAAGCCGCCCCGGGCCCCTAGTCCGCCGAAGCCGCCAAAAGAGCTGAAATACTAGGCTCAACCTGGCCTGAAAATCAGGAAGCCCTCCGATCCCGATGGAGCGGAGGGCTTTTTTATTCCGCTACACCTTGATCGGCGGGGCCGAGCGGATGTGCAGTTCCTTGTATTGCCGCTCGGCGGCCTCGGCAGGGGCGTTCATCAGCAGGTCCTGGCCCTGCTGGTTCAGCGGGAAGGCGATGACTTCGCGGATAGCTTGCTGCTCAGCCAGCAGCATGACGATCCGGTCGATGCCGGGGGCCAAGCCTCCATGGGGCGGGGCGCCATAGCGGAAGGCGTTGAGCATGCCGCCGAACTGCTCCTCGACCACCTCGGCGCCATAGCCGGCCACCTCGAAGGCCTTGAGCATGATCTCCGGCTTGTGGTTCCGGATCGCGCCCGAGCACAGCTCGTAGCCGTTGCAGACGATGTCGTACTGGTAGGCCAGGATCGACAACGGGTCCTGGCTCTCCAGGGCCGCCATCTCGCCCTGCGGCATCGAGAACGGGTTGTGCGAGAAATCGACCTTCTTCTCGTCCTCGTTCCATTCGAACATCGGGAAGTCGACGATCCAGCAGAAGCGGAACTGGTCCTCGTCGACCAGCTTCAGCTCGGTCGCGACCCGGGTGCGGGCGCTGCCGGCGAACTTGGCGAAGACGGCGGGATCGCCGGCCACGAAGAAGGCGGCGTCGCCAGTCTTCAGGCCCAGCTGCGCGGCGATGGCCGCGGCCTTCTCCCCGCCGATGTTCTTGGCGATGGGCCCCGCCGCGCCCTCTTCATTGCCGTGCTCGTCAGCGGCCCGCCAGAAGATGTAGCCCAGGCCCGCCGCGCCCTCGCCCTGCGCCCAGGAATTCATCCGGTCGCAGAAGGCGCGGTTGCCGCCCGTCGGGGCCGGGATGGCCCAGATGGCGTTCTTGGGATCGGCGCTAAGGATCTTGGCGAACAGCCCAAAGCCGCCGCCCCGGAAGTGTTCCGAGACGTCCTGCATCTCGATGGGGTTGCGCAGATCCGGCTTGTCGCTGCCGTATTTCTGCATCGACTCCCGATAGGGGATGCGCTGGAACGGATAGGTCGAAACCCGCTTGCCGTTGGCGAACTCTTCAAAAACCCCGTGCATCACCGGCTCGATGGCCGCGAACACGTCCTCTTGCGTCACGAAGCTCATCTCGACGTCGAGCTGGTAGAATTCCAAGCTGCGGTCGGCCCGCAGGTCCTCGTCGCGGAAGCACGGGGCGATCTGGAAATAGCGGTCGAAGCCGCTGACCATCAGCAGCTGCTTGAACTGCTGCGGGGCCTGGGGCAGCGCGTAGAACTTGCCCGGATGCAGGCGCGACGGCACCAGGAAGTCGCGGGCCCCTTCCGGCGACGACGCGGTCAGGATCGGGGTCTGGAACTCGTTGAAGCCCTGGCCGAACATCCGCGAGCGGATCGACTGGATGACCTTGCTGCGCAGCACGATGTTCCTGTGCAGGGTCTCGCGGCGCAAATCGAGATACCGGTGCTTGAGGCGGATTTCCTCGGGGTAATCGGGCTCGCCGAACACCGGCAGCGGCAGCTCGGCGGCTTCGCTCAGCACCTCGACGGCGGTGACGCGGATCTCGACCTCGCCGGTCGGCAGGCCCGGATTCACGGCGGCGGCGTCGCGGGCCACGACCTCGCCGTCGATCTTGATGACGCTCTCGGCCCGCAGGCGCTCGACGATGGCGAAGCCCGGGGTTTCGGGGTGCAGCACCAGCTGGGTCAGGCCGTAATGGTCGCGCAGGTCGATGAAGACCAGGCCGCCGTGGTCGCGCTTGCGGTGGATCCAGCCCGACAGGCGCACACCGGCGCCGGTGTCGCTGGCGCGCAGGGCGCCGCAGGTGTGGGAGCGGTAGGCGTGCATCGTCGTCATGGAAAAGGGTCTTCGAAGGGGCGATTTGCGAGGCGCGGAAAGGGACATGGGGGGGCGGCGATGTCAAGGATTCTGGGCTGGGTCGGAAGTCCTCCCCCCGTGGGGGAGGCGGTCGCGCAGCGACCGGTGGGGGGAGGTTTGCGGCTGATGATCGGGTCTGGCCATCGTCCGACTACTCCTCCCACCGTCGGCTTCGCCGACATCTCCGCCACGGGGGGAGGACTTCACGCGGACGGCCGCTGAAGAGGTGGAAAGGGTCGCGGAGCGCCGGACACCGTCCGGAGTGTTGTCTAGTGTGTACCGTTTCGACGAAGCCGATCGCTCCGCGCCATCGTTATCCGTCCGCGTCCGGTAGGCGGCCCTGTTAAGGCCTAGCCGGATGACCGGTTCGCCGTTTCCGACGAGCTCCGGCGCCGGGGGACGCGGATCCAGAAGACACGCACGCCGATTCCCCAGCTGACGCCGACGGCGGGCGGGGCCTGCAACGCCAGGCTCCCCGGACACACGTGAGTAACCCCCTCACGCCCAGTCCCGCTCGATCGCCCCCCGCCGCCGCATCGGTCGCTGGCCATGCGCCCTTTCCGGTGCGGCGAGGTGGGATCAGGATAAGGGCGCCGGGAGTCACGGAGGATAAGTCTTTTTCGAGCGTTGAATTCGCTGGAGAAACACGCCGGGAGACGCGCGGCGCATTTTCTTTGACCCTCTCCCAGAGGGCTAGCAGGTTCACACATCTCGATTGAGCGAGTGGACGAGCTCTGATTCATTGGGTTCATCTGACGGGAGATGGCGATGGATCTGCTGCTGGGGCGGTTTGGCGACCGCCGCCTGGA